>NZ_JBNBPL010000019.1:0-105253 GCF_059412425.1 Pantoea sp. CFCC18177 | reverse complement strand
ATCGGCACCGGTCCGTTAAGGCAGACGAGTGAAGTGAAGGTACCGCGTAGCGGCGCGAGGACCGCCAGCCCCGGTGCGGCCCCAGACGGCGTTATCGTCAGTCGTTTAACTAGCCATAAATGGCGACCATCAGGGCAGCAAACGCTGCGGATGACTATAAACCGTGGCGCGTCCCGGCTTGCTGAACCCCACCAGCGTCAAATTGCACCGTTCGGCGACTTCAACTGCAAGCTGAGTGGCGGCAGAAACCGCAAATAAAATCTCCACGCCACACATTGCCGACTTCTGCACCATCTCATAGCTGGCGCGGCTGGAGACCAGCACAGCGCCCTGCTGCCATGGCTGCTGGCTGCGATGGCCGAGCAGTTTATCCAGCGCCACGTGACGCCCAACATCTTCACAGCCACCCTGCAATTCCCCCTGCGACGACATCCACGCGGCGGCATGTGTACAACCGGTAAGATTGCCAATCGGCTGGTAGTTACGCAGTTGCGCCAGACCGATATCCAGCCTGGCTAAATCAAAGGTTTGGGTAAACGGCAGCGGTTGCAGCGGCTTGCCAATCTGATCGAGCTGCTCCACACCGCATACGCCGCAGCCGGTGCGCCCCGCCATCGCACGGCGCTGCTCTTTCAGCGCCATAAAACGGCGGCTTGAAAGCTCAATCTGCACTTCGATGCCGTTGCAGCCCGGCACCACATCCATACCGAAAATCTCTTCGGGCTTATCAATAATTCCCTCGGACAGCGAGAAACCCAGCGCAAACGCCTCCAAATCATTGGGCGTTGCCATCATCACCACATGAGAAATGCCGTTGTACACCAGCGCGATCGGCACCTCTTCTGCCAGCCAGTCGGTTTCGACGCAGGCAATATCGCGTCGTTGTCGCACCGATGCCTGCACGGCGCCTTTGATCTCACTCACACTCTGGTGACTTTCTTGTGCTTTTGCTTTCACTTTGCTCGCCTCGTGCAACAACCACATAAATGCAGTGGTATTATTTCGCTGCTATTCTCTCACTGTTAGTTGGGTCATTGTCAGCCTCGTTCCAACGCTCAGAAAAAATAAAAATGTGTAGCCATGTCGAAAGGATATTCCATGAACGTCAGCCGAAGAAGCTTCTTCAAGATTTGCGCTGGCGGTATGGCAGGGACAACGGCAGCACTGCTCGGCTTCACACCCGAAGTAGCGCTGGCGGAAACGCGACAGTACAAACTGCTGCGTGCCCGCGAAACTCGTAACACCTGCACTTACTGCTCAGTGGGCTGTGGCTTATTAATGTACAGCCTCGGTGACGGCGCGAAAAACGCCAAAGAGACCATTTTCCACATCGAAGGGGACCCGGATCATCCGGTAAGCCGTGGCGCATTGTGCCCGAAAGGCGCAGGCCTGCTCGATTTTGTTCACAGTGACAGCCGCCTGCACTTCCCTGAATATCGTGCGCCTGGTTCGGACAAGTGGCAGCGCATCAGCTGGGATGACGCCTTTGACCGTATCGCCAAACTGCTGAAAGCAGACCGCGATGCCAACTTTATCGCGCAGAACGCGGCGGGCGTCACCGTTAACCGCTGGCTCTCTTCAGGCATGCTGTGTGCGTCCGCTTCCAGTAATGAAACCGGCTACTTAACCCAGAAATTTACCCGATCGCTCGGCATGTTAGCGGTCGACAACCAGGCACGCGTCTGACACGGACCAACGGTAGCAAGTCTTGCTCCAACATTTGGTCGCGGTGCGATGACCAACCACTGGGTCGACATCCGAAATGCCAACCTGATCGTAGTGATGGGCGGTAACGCCGCTGAAGCGCATCCCGTAGGGTTCCGCTGGGCGATGGAAGCCAAGATTCACAACAAAGCGAAATTAATTGTTATCGATCCGCGCTTCACGCGCACGGCATCGGTGGCAGACTTTTACACGCCGATTCGTTCCGGTACCGACATCACCTTCCTGTCGGGGGTCCTGCTGTGGCTGATACAAAATGACAAAATCCAGCATGAGTATGTGCAGGCGTACACCAACGCCAGCCTGATCGTGCGTGAGGATTATCATTTTGAGGATGGCCTGTTCAGCGGTTACGACGAAGCCAACCGGAAATACGACAAAACCAGCTGGAACTATGAACTGGGTGACGACGGCTTTGCCAAACGCGACGACAGCCTGCAACATCCACGCTGTGTATGGAACCTGCTGAAGCAACACGTCAGCCGCTACACGCCGGAGATGGTTGAGCGCATTTGTGGCACGCCTAAGAATGACTTCCTGCACGTCTGTGAACTGATCGGCGAGACCAGCGCACGCGACCGCACCACCTCATTCCTGTATGCGCTGGGCTGGACGCAGCACTCGGTAGGCGCGCAGAACATCCGCACCATGGCGATGATCCAGCTGCTGCTCGGTAACATGGGCATGGCGGGTGGCGGGGTCAACGCCCTGCGCGGTCACTCCAATATTCAGGGTCTCACCGATCTCGGCCTGCTGTCGCAAAGCTTGCCGGGTTATATGACGCTGCCCTCGGAGAAACAGACCGATCTGCAAACCTATCTCGCGGCAAACACCCCGAAACCGACGCTGCCGGGTCAGGTGAACTACTGGGGGAACTACCCGAAATTCTTCGTCAGCATGATGAAAGCCTTCTTCGGCGACAAAGCCCAGGCCGAGAACAGCTGGGGCTTTGACTGGCTGCCGAAGTGGGATAAGGGTTACGACGTCCTGCAGTACTTCGAGATGATGTCGCAAGGCAAGGTGAACGGCTACTTGTGCCAGGGCTTTAACCCGGTGGCATCGTTCCCCAATAAACGCAAAGTGATCGATTCCCTGTCGAAGCTGAAGTTCCTGGTCACCATCGACCCGCTCAACACCGAAACCTCGACCTTCTGGCAAAACCACGGCGAGTTTAACGATGTCGATCCGGCGAAGATTCAGACCGAGGTGTTCCGTTTACCATCAACCTGCTTCGCGGAGGAGAATGGCTCTATCGTCAACTCCGGGCGCTGGCTGCAGTGGCACTTCAAAGGCCAGGATGCGCCGGGTGAAGCGTTGAATGACGGTGAAATCCTTTCCGGCATCTACCTGCGTCTGCGTGAGATGTATGCGCGCGAAGGTGGTGCGCTGCCGGAGCAGGTGCTGAACATGACGTGGCACTACCAGACGCCAGATAACCCGGCATCGGAAGAAGTCGCCATGGAGAGCAACGGCAAGGCGCTGGCGGACGTGTTGGATGACAAAGGCACGGTGCTGGTGAAAAAAGGCCAGCAGCTCAGCAGCTTTGCGCAGTTGAAAGATGACGGCAGCACCAGCAGCGGCTGCTGGATCTTCGCGGGCAGCTGGACGCCAGACGGCAACCAGATGGCGCGGCGCGACAACACCGACCCGAGCGGGCTGGGTAACACGCTGAACTGGAGCTGGGCTTGGCCGCTCAACCGCCGCATCCTCTACAACCGCGCGTCTGCCGACCCGCAGGGCAATCCGTGGGATCCGAAACGGCAAATCCTCAAGTGGGATGGCAGCAAATGGGGCGGCATGGATATTCCGGACTACAGCGCCGCCGCACCGGGCAGCAATGTCGGGCCGTTTATCATGCAGCCGGAGGGCATGGGCCGCCTGTTTGCACTCGACAAAATGGCCGAAGGTCCGTTCCCGGAACACTACGAGCCGTTTGAAACGCCGCTGGGCACCAACCCGTTACACCCGAACGTCATCTCGAACCCGGCCGCACGCGTGTTCAAGGACGATCTGGCGGCGATGGGCAAAGCCGAGCAGTTCCCGTATGTCGGCACCACCTATCGTCTCACTGAGCATTTCCACTACTGGACCAAACACGCGCTGCTCAATGCCATCGCGCAACCGGAGCAGTTCGTGGAGATTGGCGAGAAGCTGGCGAACAAGCTCGGCATCGTGCAGGGCGATACGGTGAAAGTGAGTTCCAATCGCGGCTATATCAAAGCCAAGGCGGTGGTGACGAAACGCCTCCGTCCGCTGAATGTCGATGGCAAAGTGATCGATACCATCGGCATTCCGATTCACTGGGGCTATCAGGGCGTGGCGAAAAAAGGCTTTATCGCCAATACCCTGACGCCGTTTGTCGGTGATGCCAACACGCAAACGCCTGAGTTTAAGGCGTTCCTGGTTAACGTTGAGAAGGTGTAGGAGAACGTAGATGGCTTATCAATCACAAGACATTATCCGCCGCTCCGCCACCAATGGTTTCACGCCTGCCCCGCAGGCGCGTAATCATCAGCAGGAAGTGGCCAAGCTGATCGACGTCACCACCTGTATTGGCTGCAAAGCCTGTCAGGTGGCGTGTTCGGAGTGGAATGACATTCGCGATGAGGTCGGTCACAACGTCGGGGTATATGACAACCCGGCGGATTTGACCGCCAAATCCTGGACGGTGATGCGCTTCTCAGAAGTGGAGGAGAACGGCAAGTTAGAGTGGCTTATACGTAAAGATGGCTGCATGCACTGCGCCGATCCCGGCTGCCTGAAAGCCTGTCCCTCGGAAGGGGCGATTATTCAGTATGCCAACGGCATCGTCGATTTTCAGTCAGAACAGTGCATTGGCTGCGGCTACTGCATTGCTGGCTGCCCGTTTGACGTGCCGCGCCTGAATAAAGACGACAACCGCGTGTATAAATGCACGCTGTGCGTCGATCGTGTCACTGTCGGTCAGGAACCGGCATGCGTGAAAACCTGCCCGACCGGCGCCATTCATTTCGGCAGCAAAACCGACATGCAGGCACTGGCGGCAGAACGCGTGGCGGAGCTGAATACGCGCGGCTATGACAACGCAGGCCTGTACGATCCGGAAGGCGTGGGCGGTACACACGTGATGTACGTGCTGCACCACGCCAACAAACCGCAGCTGTATCACGGCTTGCCGGAAAACCCGAGCATCAGCCCTGCCGTCACCTTCTGGAAAGGCATCTGGAAACCGCTGGCCGCCATCGGGTTTGCCGCCACCTTCGCGGCCTCGGTGTTCCACTACGTCGGCGTTGGGCCGAACCGTGTGGAGGAAGATGAGGATGAGAACCTGCACGAAAAAGAGGAGCGCGAATAATGAAAAAGCGCGATCGTCTGGTGCGTTACAGCGCACCGGAACGCATCAATCACTGGATTGTAGCGTTCTGTTTTGTCCTTGCCGCCTTGAGTGGGCTGGGTTTCTTCTTCCCGTCGTTTAACTGGCTGATGCACATTTTGGGTACGCCACAACTGGCGCGGATTCTGCATCCGTTTGTCGGTGTGGTGATGTTTGCCGCTTTTATCATCATGTTCCTGCGCTACTGGAAGCATAATCTGATCACGCGTGATGACCTGGTGTGGGCGAAAAACATCCACAAAATCGTCCGTAATGAAGAGGTGGGTGATACCGGCAAATACAACTTCGGGCAGAAGTGTGTGTTCTGGGCTGCTATCATCAGCTTAATCATGCTGCTGGTGAGCGGAATTATTATCTGGCGTCCTTATTTCGCAGGCGCCTTTGCCATTCCGCTGATTCGCGCCGCTCTGGTGGTGCATTCGGTCTCAGCTGTGGCACTGATCGTGGTGATTATGGTGCATATCTACGCGGCCCTGTGGGTCAAAGGCACCATTACCGCCATGGTTGAGGGCTGGGTTCCCGCTGCGTGGGCGAAGAAACATCATCCACGCTGGTATCGCGAGCAGCGCCAACGCCAAACACAACAGGAAAAACGTCCCTGATGAGTATTCGCATCATCCCACAGGATCAGTTGGAGAAAGGCGAAAAAAGCATGGCGGAGCAGGTTCCGCCGCTGCTTTTTCCTCGGCTTAAGAATCTGTATAGCCGCCGTGCGGCGCGTTTGCGTGAACTGGCAGCGAAGAACCCACTGGGCGACTATCTACGCTTTGCCGCGGTGATCGCCCAGGCGCAGGAAATCGTGCTGTATGACCATCCTTTGCAGGTCGATCTGCACGCACGTTTAGCCCAAAGCGCCGAACAGGGTAAACCCCCGCTCGATATCCATACTTATCCGCGTGATGCGCACTGGCAGCGTTTGCTGCATTCGCTGATCGCCGAACTCAAACCAGAGATGAGCGGTCAGGCCCTGGCGGTGCTGGAAAATCTGGAAAAAGCCTCCTCCTCCGAGCTGGAAGGGTTAGCCAGTGCGCTGCTGGCGGGCGAGTTTGCCCAAGTCAGCAGTGATAAATCGCCGTTTATTTGGGCCGCGTTGTCTATCTACTGGGCGCAGATGGCGGCTCTGATCCCTGGAAAAGCGCGAGCAGAATACGGTGAGCATCGTCAGTTTTGCCCGGTGTGCGCCAGCGTGCCCGTCGCCAGCGTGGTACATATGGATGTCGGTCAACAGGGGCTACGTTATCTACACTGTAATCTGTGCGAAAGTGAATGGTATGTGGTGCGCAGTAAGTGCTCCAACTGCGAACAGACGCGTGATTTGCACTACTGGTCGCTCGACAGCGAAAAAGCGGCCGTGAAAGCGGAGAGCTGTGGCGACTGCGGAACCTACCTGAAGATGCTCTATCAGGAGAAGGATCCCGCGGTTGAACCGGTGGCGGATGATTTGGCATCACTGGTGCTGGATGCGCGTATGGAGCAGGAAGGGTTCGCGCGCAGCAGTTTGAATCCGTTTATGTTTCCCGGGGATTAATGCGATGAATGCCCGGTTGTACCTAAATGCGCACCCTACGAAACCGTAGGGTCACCGGGCAACCGTAGGGCCGCTATTTATGGCGACCGTCAACCAGGCAATTGAAATGTCATCGTTACGGCGAGCATCAACCAGGCGACCGTCATCAATGCCGTACACCACCCTTTAACACGGAGGCGTTCAATGAAACTGATTGGCAGCTACACCAGCCCCTTTGTCCGTAAAATATCAGTGATGCTGTTGGAAAAAGGTCTGGTGTTCGAATTCGTCAACCAGTCGCCTTGGGTTGAGGACAGCCACGTGCCGCAATACAACCCGCTGGGTAAAGTCCCGGCGCTGGTTGACGACAACCATCACACCTGGTTTGACTCCTCGATCATTGCCCAGGTGATTGAACTGCGCGGAGATGCGCCAGCCATGCTACCGGATGACCCGCTGCTCTCCTTAAAAATCCGCCAGCTGGAAAAACTGGCGGATGGCGTCAACGATGCCGCCGTCATGATCGTGCGCGAACAGATGCGCCCCGGCGCTCAGCAATCGGAAGAGGTGCTGCTGCGTAACCGTGAGAAGATTTTGCGCGGCCTGGATGCCCTGGAAACTGCGGCAGCACAGGGCGAATTGATCAATAACGGCACGCTGAATCTGGCGGATATCGCCACCGGCTGCATGATTGGTTATCTCAACTTCCGCCGCGTGCTGCCCAACTGGTGCGTCAATCGACCGGCATTGGTGAAAATGGCAGAAATGCTGTTTCAGCGGGAAAGTTTTGCCCGCACCGTTCCGCCTTCCTGCTAAGTTGCCCGATGAAAACCCTCTATACCCAACTGCCTGCCATTGACAGCCTGCTGCGCGATCCCGCGTTGCAGCCGCTGTTAATGCACTCTGGCACCGCTTTTACCACCCGCCAGCTGCGCGCCATGCAACAAGAGGCGCGCGATCACATTCAACAACATCAAATGCTGCCTGACTGGCATGCTAACTGGCCTGAAGAAGCACAGCGCCGCGTGCAACAGCAGCAACAGAGTGCGCTGCGGCCCGTCTTCAACCTGACCGGTACCGTTCTTCACACCAACCTTGGCCGCGCCCAGTTAAGCGAAAGCGCCATTGAGGCGGTGACCGCCAGCCTGCGCCAGCCGGTGACGCTGGAGTATGCGCTGGATGACGCCGCACGCGGCCATCGCGACCGCGCGGTGAGCGCCCTGTTATGCGAACTCACCGGTGCAGAAGCGGCCTGTATCGTGAATAACAACGCCGCTGCGGTGCTGCTGATGCTGGCCTCACTGGCACCCGGCCGCGAAGTGATTGTCTCGCGTGGAGAGTTGGTGGAGATTGGCGGGGCCTTTCGTATTCCCGATGTGATGCGCCAGGCAGGTTGTCAGCTGGTCGAAGTGGGCACCACCAACCGCACGCATTTGAAGGATTACCGTGCCGCCATCAACGATAACAGCGGTCTGTTGATGAAGGTGCACACCAGCAACTACCAGATTCAGGGGTTCACCCATGCCGTTACCGAAGCTGAGTTGGTGGTATTAGCGGCTGAGCATCAGCTGCCGGTGATCACCGATTTGGGCAGTGGCTCATTGATCGATATGACCACGTTGGGTTTGCCCGCCGAGCCGATGCCGCAGCAGCTGATTGCAGCCGGCGTCGATGTGGTGAGTTTCTCTGGTGACAAGCTGTTGGGGGGTCCACAAGCCGGCATAATCGTCGGTAAAAAGCGCTGGATTGATCAGCTGCAGCAGCATCCGCTGAAGCGTGCTCTGCGCGTGGACAAAATGACACTCGCGGCGCTGGAAGCCACCTTGCAGCTTTATCGCCAACCGGAAAGTCTGTGTGATGCATTGCCGACCCTGCGTTTGTTGACTCGAACATCGCACGACATTTTACAGCAAGCCGAACGGCTGATGCCCGCGCTAGAGCAGTCTTATGGCTCGGAGTATACGCTGGCGATCGCCGCCTGTTCGTCGCAAATCGGTAGTGGATCGCTACCCGTTGAGCGCTTACCGAGCTTTGCCATCACCTTCAGCCCACGCGCCCCGCATGCCAGCAGCCTTGATGCACTCGCCCAACGCTGGCGCACGCTGCCCCGACCAGTAATCGGCCGTATTCAGGACGGCAAACTGTGGCTGGATTTACGCTGCCTTGAGCAGGAAGCCGCGCTGATTGAGGCGCTAACGTCATGATTATCGCCACGGCAGGACACGTCGATCACGGCAAAACCGCACTGCTGCAAGCCTTGACGGGGGTCAATGCCGATCGCCTGCCGGAAGAGAAACGGCGCGGCATGACCATTGATCTCGGCTATGCCTATTGGCCGCAGCCGGACGGCCGGGTGATAGGCTTTATCGATGTCCCCGGACACGAGAAGTTTCTTGCCAATATGCTGGCGGGTATTGGCGGCATTCATCACGCCCTGCTGGTGGTGGCCTGTGATGATGGCGTGATGCCGCAAACGCGCGAGCATCTGCAGCTGCTGGCTCTGGCAGGGCTTCCGCCGCTCTGCGTGGCGTTGACCAAAGCCGATCGCGTTGACGCTACGCGCATCGCCGAAGTGCAACATCAGGTGGCAGAGCTGACACAGCAGTTGGGCTGGTCAGCGGCACCGCAGTTTATCACCAGCAGTAGCACCCAACTGGGCATTGAGGCGTTACGTCAGCACTTGAGTGAGCTGCCTGAACCCGCTTTCGATGCGCACCGCCGTTTTCGTCTCGCTATCGACCGGGCTTTTACCCTGAAAGGCAGCGGATTAGTGGTCACCGGAACGGCATTAGCGGGCGAGGTGAGCGTGGGCGACACGCTGTGGCTCAGTGGCCTCAATCTGCCGGTGCGTGTGCGCTCCTTGCATGCGCAGAACCAGTCGGTGACGCGCGCACAAGCAGGTGAGCGTATCGCGCTGAATATCGTGGGTGAGGTGGAAAAAGCCCAGATCGCGCGCGGTGACTGGCTGCTGGCACAGCCGCAACCCCAAGGCACCCAGCGTCTCATCGTGGCGCTGCGCCTGCTGCAACCGCTTAAACATGCCTCCCAGCCCGTGCATATCCATCATGCAGCCAGCCACGTGATGGGCCGACTGACGCTGCTTGAAGATGATCTGGCAGAGCTGGTGCTCAATGAACCGCTATGGCTGGCGGAAAACGATCGGCTGATCATTCGCGACAGCAATGCGCAGCAATCCTTGGGGGGTGGCCGCGTCGTGCTGCTTAACAGCAAAAAACGGGGCAAACGACAGCCAGAGTATCTCGGTTGGCTGCAACAATTGGCTGCCGCAGAGCGTGATGATTCCAGCCTGCAAGCGCACTTCTCTCTCCATCCTGTGGAATATGCCGATCTCGGCTGGTCACGCCAGCTTCACCCCGCTGCGCTGGATGCGCTGCTGGAGAACCTCGATGCGTTGCGGCTCGGCAACACCTTGTTAGCAGCCGAACAAGCGGGGGTATGGCAGCAGCGCCTGCTGGCGTCGTTGTCGGCGTTTCATTTGCAGCATCCTGAAGTACCGGGCATCGGGCGCGATCGTCTGCGCCGTGTGGCGCTGCCGCATCAGCCACCTGAACCGGTCATCGCGTTGATTGATCAACTCCTGGCACAAGGTCACTTGCAGCATCAGCAGGGCTGGCTGCATTTACCGGATTTCAAACCGCGCTTTAATCCGCAGGAAGAGATGTTGTGGCAGCAGATCGGCCCACTTTTCAATGACCAACCGCTGTGGGTGCGTGATATTGCGGTAACCACACAGCTAGAGGAAGAGACCGTGCGTAGCCTGTTGCTCACCGCCGCTCGTCTCGGTCACATTACGGCGATCGTGCGCGATCGCTACTACCACAGCGACCAGATCCAGATCTTCGCCGATCTGATTCGCCAGCGTGACGCCGACGGTGGCAGCACCAGCGCCGCCGACTTCCGTAACCAACTCGGCACCGGACGCAAAATTGCCGTGCAGATTCTGGAGTTCTTTGACCGCAGCGGTTTCACCCGTCGCCGGGGTAACGACCACCTGCTGCGCGACGCCCGCCTGTTCGAAACCCGCGCCTGATCTTGGCGTTGCCTCGCAGTTATCACTGTAACTGCGCTGCAACGCGCATTCCTCGTTGAACAAAAATGTGCCAGGATGTAAGAACTATTCTTACATTGGAACACAACGATGGCACGTACCATGACAATCGATTTAGGCGATGAACTGCGCGAATTTGTGGAATCTTTAGTGGCGTCCGGCGACTACCGTACGCAAAGCGAAGTAGTGCGCGATTCACTGCGTTTACTGCGTGAGAGGCAAGCGGCATCGAAGCTGGAGAATTTAAAAAGTCTCATTCAGGAGGGTATGGACAGTGGAGAACCCATTCCCTGGGATGTAGATGAATTTTTACGGAAAGCCAAAGCCAGGGTCGGCATTTATGAAAAAAGAAATAGTGATAACACCGAGTGCGAATGAAGATTTACTGACTATCTGGCTCTATGGATGCTGCAATTTCGGTGAGATGCAGGCTGATCGTTATGCCATGAATATAAACAAATTATTTTCCAATCTCATGGTGAATAATTTTGGAGGCCGCCGCACAGATTATGGCCGAAATTTTTACTCCGTAATTCATAGTGAACATATCGTGATTTACCGCGTTGAACCGGAGCAGATCATCATTGCACGTATTCTCCATCAATCCCAGGATGCACCATCACATATCACTTGGGATACTTCGTTTTAAAAACAAAAAGGGACGATCGCTCGTCCCTTTAGTGCACTTCACTCTGTTACTTACTGCAGCAGAGAAATATCCGCGACCTGCAAGAACAGCGCACGCAGTTGCGCCAGCAGCGTCAGGCGGTTGATACGCACTTCGGCTTCATCGGCGTTAACCATCACGTTGTCGAAGAAGTTATCGACCGCTTCACGCAGTTGTGCCAGTTCCACCAGCGCATCCTGATAACGGCCTTCCGCGAAGTACGGCTGCAGTTTGTCACCCAGCGCCGTCACAAAGGTCGCCAGCTGGATCTCGGCGTTCTCTTTCAGCAGCGAAGCCTGCACGCTGTCGTTCAGGGTTTCGGTGGATTTAGCCAGGATGTTGGAAACACGTTTGTTGGCCGCAGCCAGCGCAGACGCCGCTTCCAGCGAACGGAAGTGCGATACCGCTTTCATGCGTGCATCAAAATCGGCAGGACGGGTTGGACGACGCGCCAGCACGGCCTGGATGGTGTCTACGCTGTGGCCCTCTTCCTGATACCAGGTACGGAAACGACCCAGCATGAAGTCGATCACCTCATCTACCACCTTGCCGTTACTCAGCTTGCTGCCGTACAGGCGCACCGCTTCTTCGGTCAGGGTTTGCAGATCCAGCGGCAGGTTCTTCTCAACGATAATACGCAGCACGCCCAGCGCCGCACGACGCAGTGCGAACGGGTCTTTATCGCCTTTCGGATGTTGACCAATACCGAAGATGCCCGCGAGGGTATCCATCTTGTCAGCGATCGCCACTGCACAAGCCACGAGGTTGGATGGCAGCGCATCACCGGCAAAGCGCGGCTGATACTGCTCATTCAACGCCACGGCAACGTCTTCGGCTTCGCCGTCATGACGCGCATAGTGCATGCCCATCACGCCCTGCGTATCGGTGAACTCGAACACCATGTTGGTCATCAGGTCACACTTCGACAGCAGGCCTGCGCGCGTCGCATGATTCACATCGGCACCAATCTGCGCGGCAATCCAACCCGCCAGCGCCTGAATGCGATCTGTTTTGTCACGCAGCGTACCCAGCTCTTTCTGGAACAGCACCGTCTCCAGACGTGGCAGGTTATCTTCAAGACGCTTTTTACGGTCAGTGTTGAAGAAGAACTCCGCATCCGCCAGACGTGGGCGCACTACCTTCTCATTACCGGAGATGATTTGCTGCGGATCTTTCGATTCGATGTTCGTGACGAAGATGAAGTTTGGCAGCAATTTGCCGTCCGCGGCATACACCGGGAAGTACTTCTGGTCACCTTTCATGGTGTAAACCAGCGCTTCAGAAGGCACCGCGAGGAATTTCTCTTCAAACTTCGCCGTCAGCACCACTGGCCATTCCACCAGCGAAGCCACTTCTTCCAGCAGGCTGTCGCTCAGGTCAGCGATGCCGCCTAATTGCTGTGCTGCGGCTTCGGCATCGGCTTTGATTTTGGCTTTACGCGCCGCGAAGTCAGCAACGACTTTACCACGCTCCAGCAGTTGTTGCGGATACTGATCGGCGTTGTCGAGGGTGAATTCCGGCTCGCCCATAAAGCGATGGCCGCGAATCACACGGTCGGACTGAATGCCAAGGATGGTGGCCGGGATCAGTTCATCGCCCAGCAGCAGCGTCACGGTATGCACCGGACGGACAAACTGCACGTCACTCGCACCCCAGCGCATTAACTTAGGAATCGGCAACTTGCTCAGTGCCGTGGCGACCATTGCCGGCAACAGCGCCTGTGCGCTTTCACCGGTAACGGATGCGCGATGCACCAGCCATTCGCCTTTATCGGTGCTCAGACGTTCAGCCTGCGCCACCGTAATACCGTTACCGCGCGCCCAACCTTCAGCCGCTTTGGTGGCATTGCCATCCGCATCAAACGCGGCAGCAATCGCTGGACCGCGTTTTTCGACTTCACGATCCGGCTGTGCGGCGGCCATATGGGCCACTTTCAGCGCCAGACGACGCGGCGCAGCAAACCAGCTGACGTCGCCGTGCACCAGACCAGCGCTGTCCAGTTCTGCGGTAAAGTGCGCAGCAAAGGCTTCAGCCAGGCTACGCAACGCTTTCGGAGGCAACTCTTCGGTGCCAATTTCCACCAGGAAAGTTTTATCGGTCATGGCTGCCTCTTACTTGTTTTTATTGCACATAGGGAAGCCAAGCGCCTCGCGGGACGCATAATAGGCTTCAGCCACGGCTTTCGTCAGGGTACGAATACGCAGGATATAGCGCTGACGTTCGGTAACCGAAATCGCCTTGCGTGCATCCAGCAGGTTAAAGCTGTGTGCCGCTTTCAAAATGCGCTCATAAGCAGGCAGCGGCAGCGGTTTTTCCAGTGCCAGCAGCTGTTGGGCTTCTTTCTCATACTGCTCAAAGCAGGTGAAGAGGAAGTCCACGTCGGCGTATTCAAAGTTGTAAGTCGACTGTTCCACTTCGTTCTGATGGAACACTTCGCCGTAGGTGGTTTTACCAAACGGGCCGTCGCTCCACACCAGATCGTACACGCTGTCCACGCCCTGGATATACATCGCCAGACGCTCAAGGCCGTAGGTGATCTCACCGGTGACCGGCTTGCACTCAAGGCCGCCAACCTGCTGGAAGTAGGTGAACTGCGTCACTTCCATGCCGTTGAGCCACACTTCCCAGCCCAATCCCCAGGCACCCAGCGTAGGGTTTTCCCAGTTATCTTCCACGAAGCGAATGTCGTGAATTGTCGGGTCCATACCCAGCTCTTTCAGTGAGCCCAGGTAAAGTTCCTGCAGGTTGTCTGGGTTTGGCTTAATCACCACCTGGAACTGGTAGTAATGCTGCAAACGGTTCGGGTTTTCACCGTAACGACCATCGGTTGGTCGGCGTGAAGGCTGCACGTACGCGGTCGCCATTGGCTCTGGGCCTAATGCACGCAGGCAAGTCATGGGATGTGAGGTGCCAGCGCCGACTTCCATGTCCAGTGGTTGAACAATGGTGCAGCCTTGGCGCGCCCAGTAATCCTGCAAGGTCAGGATCAGGCCCTGAAAGGTCTTGGTATCAAACTTTTGCATGTTGAATTCGCACGCGATACGGATCGGTTAAAAAAAGAGTGCGCCAGTATACCCTTTGACCGCGGATTGTGCAGCCGGAAATCCTGGCGCGTCTTGAGGTGAAAATGGCGCAGTTTTACCGCTGAAAACGCAACAATAAGAAAATCGTATACGATTCATAAAGGCGGCGTCACACAGACTGAAAACTCATCATTATCCATTCATTTTCAATGTGATAAACAAAAAACTTCCAAACCTCATTGCGTGACTAAAATCACCTTTTCGACCTGTTGGTCAAAAATCGCACATTGACACTTGTATAATCGTATACGAAATTGCGGTGAAACAGTTTTGTTGGGAATTTCACCATGAAGACCGCAATCGCTTACCCAGGAATGAATGCCAGCGACCGCCCGATGGGCCCGGCACCGCTGTCCGCCGCTGTACTGCACGAACCGATGTTGTTTATCTCAGGGCAAGTCGCCATCGACCCTTACAACGGGCAGATCGTCGGCAAGGACATCGCCAGCCAGACGCGCCAGGTGTTGAAAAATGTCGGCGACCTGCTGAGTGAAGCGCAGATGACCTTCGATAACGTGGTACGGGTGACGATTTACCTCACCGACCTCAGCACCTTCAGCGAAATGAACGCCGCCTATAGCGAGTTTTTCCAGTTCCCGTTCCCGGCGCGTGCCACCGTTGGTATTCAACTTAACCATCCTGACCTGCTGGTCGAGATGGAAGTCACGGCGATGCGCTAATGCATATTCATATTGAAAACGATGCCAGTGGCCCGCTTGCTCTGCACCTGTCACGGGAAAGACTGCAACAGCAGCTGGATGCGCATCCGAAACTGCGCAGCCACTTCACGCTGACAGAAAACAGCGATCCGGCGCAAACCGCCCCCTTCCTCGCTAACTGCGATCTGCTGTGGAGCGGTCGCAAGCTGGCGTTAGATGCATTCAGCACCCCGCGCCTGCGTTGGGTGCAGGTGATGTCGGCTGGCGTTGAGCAGTGGCTGGCGCATTTGCCCAAGGGCGTAACGCTGACCAACGCGTCCGGCGTCCACGGCGATAAAGGCGCGGAATTCATTCTGATGGCGGCGTTGATGTTCAACTTCGGCATTCCGGGATTTTTGCAGGATCAGGCTCAGCGCTTATGGCGCCCGACCTTCGGTGGCTGTGCGCGCGGCAAAACCGTGCTGCTGCTCGGCGTCGGTGGCATCGGCGCGGCAGCGGCCAAGCTGTTAACCGCGCAAGGCTATCGCGTGATTGGCGTCACGCGCAGCGGGCAGTGTGATGCCGACGTGGCGCGCTGCATTCGCATTGATGCCATCGACGACGTGTTACCGCAGGTGGACGTGTTGGTCTCAACACTGCCGCTGACGCCACAAACGGAGATGCTGTTTGATCGCCGCCGCCTCGATCTGCTGCCCGCCCGTGCAGGCATCGTGATTGTTGGCCGTGCTGCGGTATTTGACTACGCCGCCATGCGCGAAAAACTGTGTGCCGGAGAGTTGGCAGGCGCGGTGCTGGATGTCTATCCGCAGGAGCCTTTGCCCGCTGACGACGCACTGTGGAACACGCCCGGCGTGGTGATGACACCGCACTGCAGCCTCGACGATCACAGTGCCTACCTTGAAGGCTGTCTTGAGGTGTTTATCGACAATCTGGTGCGTTATCGCAGTGGTGACCCGCTGCGCAACCAGGTTGATGTTGAAAGAGGGTATTGAAGTAGTTGCACCAATAAAAGCCGTAAAGACGTTCATAAAACACAAGGTCATCGCTTACACATTCACCAGCACCAGGGGAACCTTATTATGAAATTTGCACGCATCGCAGTCCTTATCTCTGGCATCTCCGGCACCTTGCTGGCTGGACTCTCCAGCGCGCATGCCGCCAGCACCGATCCGATCAAACCCGCCGCCAGTGACTTCGCGGCAATGGCGCAGTGTAAAGCGCTGCAAACCAAATATCCGTCACTGAAAGGCAAAGATCTGGTGGTTGGCCTCGGTGGATACACCAAAGGCTTTGAAGCCCCTTCGGAGAAAGACCCGAGCATTATCGAAGGTCTTGATCCTTCGCTGTTTGAGCGTATCAGCAGCTGCCTCGGCGCAAAACACAGCTATCAGAGTGGCTCGTTCAACGTACTGCTGACCTCGATCTCCAACGGTCGTGCAGATATCGGCCCCATGCTGTATGTCACCGATGAACGCCTGAAGCAGATCGCCTTTGTCGCCTCAATGCAGGTGCAGGATGGCTCGATTCTGGCAAAAGGTAACCCGAAGAAAATCAACACGGTGGATGACCTGTGCGGCAAAACCGTGGCTGCGGCGGCGGGCTCATATGAAGCCAACAAGCTGGTGCCTGAGCAGAGCGCCAAATGCAGCGCCGCTGGTAAGCCGGAAGTCAGCATGTTGATGGTGCAGAACACCGACAACAGCATTCAGGCAGTGAAAAGCGGCCGTGCTGACGTCTACCTGACCGAAGCCGGTTCGGCCATCGCCATTGCTAAAGCCGACAAAACGCTGGAAAGCGGCTTCACCGTTGACTTGCCAATTATGGTTGGCTTCCCGATCGCCAAAGACAACGCCACCCTGCGCAGTGCCGTGCTGGATGCGATGAAGGTGATTCAGGAGAGCGGTGCACAGAAGAAATTGCTGGATTACTGGGGTCAGGGCAGTGCCGCTGAACGTCCGGTTGTTGCGCGTGGTTAATGCATAAACTCAGCCCGATCAATTGGGTTGCCGCAGCGCGTGCAACCCAAACGATCACGTTGGGGGAGATAACGCCTTGGATGATTTTCTTAAGTACCTGACCTTCCCTTACCTGTGGGAAGGTGCCGTCATCGCCGTACAGTTGCTGATTGGTGCGCTGGCGGGCGGCATTATAATTGGCTTTTTCCTGGCGTTGGCCAGCACCTCAAAGCACTGGTTTATCCGCGTGCCGGTGAAAACCTACATTTACCTGCTGCGCGGCACGCCGGTGCTGTTGCAGTTGATCCTGCTCTATAACGTGTTGCCAGAATTCGGACTGCGTTTGAGCCCGTTCACCAGTGCCATGCTGGCGTTGATGATCAACGAAACCGCCTTTTGCGCCGAAATCATTCGCGGCGGCATCATTGCCACCGACCGCGACCAGAGCATGGCGGCCCAGGCATTCGGCTATTCGCGTACCAAAGAGATGATCCACGTCGTCATCCCGCAAGCACTGCGCGCCATTTTGCCGACCATGGGTAACGAGACCGTTGGCCTGCTGAAATCGACCTCACTGGCGTCGGTGGTCGGCGTCAACGAACTGACCATGCGCGGCCAGGCGATTGTGTCGCAGAACTTCCTGTTTATTCCGGTATTGGTGGCCTCTGGCGGCATCTACCTGATCCTCTCGACCGCCCTGGCTGGCGGACAGTGGTGGCTGGAGAAGTTCTACAACCTCGATGAACGCGCCCGCCGCGCCCGTGCGCGCCTGGCCACCCTGCCGCCAGAAGCCGATGTCATGGCGATGCAGTTGCCGAAACGCCGCTGGGATACGCAAACCGCCGCACCGGTGCTGGAAGTGGACAAACTGTGTGTCGATTACGCGGGTAAAGCGGTGCTGAAATCGCTGTCGCTCACCGTGCGCCGTGGTGAAGTGGTTGTGCTGCTGGGTCGCTCCGGCTCCGGTAAAAGCACCCTGTTGAAATCGATTCTGGCGCTGACGCCGCGCACCAGCGGTACGATCCAGACCGAAGGCCACTTTATGGGCAGCGATGAAAACGGTCGTGCCCTGGCCGCCCGCCATTTACCGGCCAACCGTGCCAAGTCAGGTATTGGTATCGTGTTTCAGCACTTCGCGCTGTTCGATCATCTGACCGCATTAGAGAACGTGATGAGCATTCTGCTGCGCGTACAGGGCGCCCAGCCTGAAATCGCGCGCGCCAAAGCGATGCGTGCACTGAAAATGGTGGGATTGCAGGATTTCGCCGCCTCATTGCCGCACGAATTATCGGGCGGTCAGAAACAGCGCGTCGGCATTGCGCGTGCGCTGGCGGCAGAACCGCAAATCCTGCTGTTCGACGAACCCACTTCGGCGCTCGACCCTGAGCTGGTGCGTGAAGTGAACCAGACGATGCGCAATCTGGCCCAAACTGGCATCACCATGATCATCAGCACCCACGACATTGCCTTTGCGGCAGGCGTGGCGGATCGCGTGGTGTTCTTGCAGGACGGCGCGTTGATTGAAGAAGGTCCTCCGGCCATTCTGCAAAACCCGAAAACACCGGCCTTTGCCACTTTCCTCGAACACGAAAATGCCACGGAGGCTCAGCATGCCAACGCATGAACTTGCTGCTCGTGAGCGTCTCGGTGATGCGCTGTTCCGCTATATGCAAGGCCAGCCTGCCGATGCGCTGTCTGGCGAATCCGATGCCAATCAGCAGGCGCTACGCCGTTTCCGCCTGCTGCCGCGCGTCTTACAGGGCAACGAGGGGATCAGCACCGAAACCACGCTGCTGAATCAACGCTGGGCGGCACCGCTGGGCGTCGGGGCGTTTGCTGGCGACCGCATCTTTCATGAAGAAGGGTTGTTGCCGATTGCGCGCGCCTGTAAACGCCTGCAATTGCCGCTGGTGATCTCGGAAGAGACCGTCACACCGCTGGAGCAGATTGGCGCGGAGTATGATCGCTGCTGGTTGCAACTGCGTGCCGCGGGCGATGTCGGCCGCATCAAAGACTTAATCGATCAGGCTGCACAAGCCGGATTTAAAAACATTGTTCTGACCGTGCTCGCACCGGTGCATCCGGTCGCGGGTTTACAGCCTGGCGGGTTCTCGATTGGCGAGGCGCTAAAACAGCGCGGCTGGCACACCATTGGCGGAACGGAACCGGGCGTCGCCGCGTTACCGGCTTTTCCAGTGTGGCGCTGGCAGCAGATTGATGACGTCGCGGCGCACTGCGCCACGCATCAACTGCCGCTGTGGTTAAAAGGCATTTTGCATCATGACGATGCCGCTCAGGCAACTCAGCACGGCGTCAGTGGCATCATCGCCTCCAACATTGGCCTGCGCCAAAGTGCACGCTGGGCAACGCCGGTCGATCAACTGCCCGATTTGCAAGCCGTTACCCGCTTGCCGCTGCTGTTGGACGGCGGAGTGCGCTGCGGCAGCGATGCAGTGGTGGCGCGTTGCCTCGGTGCCTCCCTGTCACTCAGCGTGCGACCGATCATCAGCGCCTTAGTGGCCGGTGGCGAAGACGCGGTGTTTGATCTGCTTTCCGGCTGGATCAATGAAATCACCGCGATCAGCCACTGGTGCGGCGTCAGTGATATGGCGGCACTCAACGGCAGCTTTGTTAGCGAGGTACGCAACTGATGCAGCAACTCATTTTCAATCAGGGCGATGCCAGCGAATCACGCATCTATTACTGCGCCCACTATCTGGCCGACAGCCTCGGCTTGTTCGCCGCCGAGCAGTTGCAGGTCACCTTTACCACCAGCGCCACGGGCGGTCACACCGTGCAGGGCGGCCAGGTGCCTGCCGTTCTGAGCCGCGATGCCGATCTCACGCTGGGCGGCCCGATGGTGGTGATGAAGCATTTTCAACAGCATGGCGCAGAGCTGCAGTGCTTTTGCGCCTCGGTGGCGGCTAACCCGTGGTTTCTGGCGGCGGCGCAGGCGCAACCCGATTTTCAACTCAGCGATTTGCGCGGCAAACGCGTGCTGGATGTCGGTAATGTCGGCACCGCCACGCTGACCTTCCGCTGGCTGCTGGCGCAGCACGGATTGCAGGATCAGGTGGCGTTGATTTCCGGCAGCGGCGATCAGGCACGCGATTTCGCTGCCGTGGCCGCAGGCGAGGCCGATTACGCGCTGCACGCCATACACATGCTGGCACCGGCCATTGCTGCCGGGCAGCTGAGCAGCGTCAGCAGCCTCGCCACCCTGTGCGGCCATGTCCCCTGGAGCGCCTACATCGCGCGTGCCGATGTGTTGCTGGAGAAGGCATCAGCGTTCCACGCGTTCTCACGGGCCATCGAACAGGCACTGACGTGGATCGCGACTCATGATGCCACCGCACTGGCTGACCGCGTGCAGCACTACTATCCCGATTATCCACGCGATGCGCTGGTGACGGGGCTGGCGGCCTATCAGCACGCCCAGGTCTTCGCGCCAGGCTGCGTTATCCCGCAGCACGAATTTGAACACTTCAGCCAGCTGTTGAGCGCTATCGGCTGGCTGGATCCTTCTCAACCGGTGCCCTATTTCGCACTGGTCACGCAGGCAGGAGCAGAGTGATGAAACAGCTTATTATCAATGGTTTGGTCGTAACAGAGACCCGTGCAGAACCGGCCGACTTGCTGATTGAGAATGGCATAATCAGCGGCCTGCTGACGCCTGGCGCGATGACAGCAGGCGTGGATGAAATCATTGATGCGCAGGGATTGATCATCGTTCCCGGCGCTATTGATGTGCACACCCACTTCACTGGCTCGCATGATTTCCCACAGCAGGAGCTGCGCGAAGGTACACAGGGTGCCGCCGCACATGGCGTCACCACCATCGTTGAGATGCCGCACTCACTGCCGCCCGCCACCTCGCTGAAGAATTTCACCGCCAAACAACAATGGCTGGCAGACAACTGCTCGGTGGATTACGCCATGTGGGCCGGACTGGATGGCCGCAACGTACACGAGCTGGCGGCGCTGGATCAGGCGGGCGCACTGGCGTTTAAAGCCTTCCTGTGCAGCGGTGCGCCGAACGGCGAAGCGACCGACGAAAAAGGTCTACCACGCCTTGATGACGATGGCCTGCTGCGCGCAATGCGTGAGTTAGCCACGTTCGATGGCCTGATTGGCGTGCACGCGGAAAACCACGACATCCTGATTGGCGCAGGCAGTGAACTGCGCCGTGCCGGACGCAAAGATACCCGTGCGCATGCGCTGGCAGGCCCGGAAATTGCCGAGATTGAAGCCGTGGGCCGCGTGCTGGCGGTCGCCGAAGAGACCGGTGCGCGTTGCCATATTGTGCATGTCAGCTCCGCGCGCGCCGCTGAAACCATCGTCGCCGCCAAAATCCGGGTGCGCGCCAGCTTCGAAACCTGTCCGCACTATCTGATTCTGGATGAGGACGATCTGGTACGCATCGGCCCCAATGCCCGCTGCGGCCCGCCGATTCGCCCACGTCCGGTAGTGGATGCACTGTGGCAAGTGCTGCTGCGCGGCGATGTCGACATGATCGCCTCCGACCACTGTCCCTATACCCCTGCACAAAAACAGGCCGGTGAAACCAGCATCTGGGATGCCGGCATGGGATTAACCGGCGTGGAGACGCTGAGCCCGATGTTCTTTAGTGCCGCACACATTGAACGTGGCCTGGCCCTGACCGAATTCGCCCGCATGACCGCCAGCGGCCCAGCCAAAGCCTTCCAGCTGTGGGGCAAAAAAGGGGCGATTGCACCGGGCTTTGATGCCGACCTGGTATTTTACGACGCGCAGCAGAGCTGGACGGTGGAGGGCGCGGCGTTCCAGGGGTTGGGTAAGTGGAGCGCATTTGAAGGGATGCGCTGTCAGGGTAAAGTAGTGCGCACTCTTATTCGTGGTGTCACGGTTTACCAGGATGACCAGATGCAGGTTGAACCCGGCTTTGGTCAGTTCGTGACCCGACAGGCAGCAACAGGACAATAATCATGGCAGGAAAATCGTCAACTATCCGCCGCAAGAATAGCGCCCCGCTGGCGCAGGAATCCACCAGCGAAGAGAGCTGGCAAACAGCACGCCCACGCACTCTGGTCGATCACGCGGTCGATGCCATTCTCAGCGCGGCCTCACGCGGCTTAGTGCTGCCCGGCGACCGTATCGCTGAGCCGGATCTGGTGGCCAAACTCGGCATGAGCCGCGTGCCGATCCGCGAAGCGCTGCGCATTCTGGAGAGCCAGGGCATCGTCACCAGTGAGCCGTACAAAGGCATCCGCTTGATGGAGATTTCTCATCAGCGGCTGGAGCAGATTATCGACGTGCGCATCCCGCTGGAGACGCTGGCCTGCCGCCGTGCAATCGAAGCCGGTCGCAACGGTGCCGAACAGCTGACGCAGCTGTACCAAGGCGTGGCGCAGATGCAGACCATGATGCAAAACGATGACGTTTACGGTTTTGCCTCGGCGGATACCGATTTCCACCGCACGCTGTGCAGCTTTGCCCACAACCCGGTACTCAGCAATTTGTGGGAGTCCATTGCGCGCCAGCTGACGGTGATTTTCGGCCTCTCCACCATGGGCAAATCGATGAGCGACATCATTGAAGAGCACCAGCGGCTGATCAACGTGTTCGCCGATGGCGATATCGCGCAGATGACGGATGAGATTGAAAACCATATTCGCATTCAGGCACTGGATGTGGACTACGAAACTTTGATTATGCAGCGCCGACAGCAGCGTTCCGCTGTGGGCTGATGCTTTGTTGATTGCCTTTACACCAGGAAAACCACGATGAAGATCACCAACGTTGAGGCGTTTTATCTGCGCCTGCCGGTTATTGAGCAGCGCACAGATAGCTCTCAGGACGCGCTGCTTATCAAAATCACCACCGATGCGGGTATTACCGGTTGGGGTGAAGTGGATGGCAGCCCGTATGTCACCAAAGCCATTATCGAAGCACCCTATTCACACACCATGGTCACCGGCCTGAAATCGCTGTTGATCGGCGAAAACCCACTGGAAACCGGTCGCCTGTGGAAGAAGATGCACAAAGCCACCATCTATTACGGTCGCAGTGGAGCGGTATTACAGGCGATGGCGGGCATTGATATCGCGCTGTGGGATATCAAAGGCAAAGCGCTCGGCAAACCGATTGTAGAACTGCTGGGTGGGGCAATGCGCGACAAGATGCGCGTTTACTCCTCCAACATGTTCCAGTACAGCGTGGAAGAGACCGTGGCGCGCGCGCAGCACGCCATTGATACCGGTCATACCGGCGTGAAATTTGGCTGGGAGCCGTTTGGCACCGACGAAGCCATGGACCTGCGCTACCTCGAAGCGTTGCGCACCGCGATGGGCGACAGCGTCGATTTGATGCTGGATGTCGGCCATGTCTGGGATGCCAAAACCACCGTGCGCCGCAGCCAACGCTATGAACATCTCAACCTGTTCTGGATTGAAGAGCCACTGCATCCGGATAACTACGCCGGTTACGGCCAGGTGTCTGCCGCCTGCCAGCAACATATCGCTGCCGGTGAGCAAGAATGCTCGGTGGTCGGTTTCCAGCGCCTGATTGATGAAGGCGGGATCGACATCGTGCAAATCGACCTGACGCGTACCGGCTTTACCCAGGCGATGGAAATTGCCAGCTACGCGCACAGCCGTGGACGCAAGGTGTGTAACCACAACTTCACCACCGACATCAACACCGCCGCGTCACTGCACTTCCTGTGTGCGATTGAGAATGCGCTGGTGATGGAGTATTGCGTGGAGCCAGGCGAGATCAGCCGTTCACTGGCGAAAAATCCGGTACGCATCGCCGAAGGTTACGCGTGGCTACCTGGTGAGCCAGGCCTGGGCGTCGAGCCGAACGAAGCCGTGATTGAGAAGTTTTTAGTGCGCGATTAACCACCGTTGCGGCGCGTTTTTTGGACGACGCGCAATAAATTGCGCCGCTACATCAAATCGGTGCCCCTTTAGGGGCACATCTGAATTTCAGGTCCAAAGGTTGTTGACGCGCGGCTCACTGGCTACCCTTTTGCACAGTTCATGCACGAGGAAGCCATGTCGCAAAAAATACACTGGATCGACAACTTACGTGCGGTCGCCTGCCTGATGGTGATCGTCATTCATACCACCACCTGGTATATCACCGGCCCGCTGGCGGTGACGGGCATCAGTTGGGATGTCGCCAACCTGCTCAACTCGGCGTCGCGCGTCTGCGTCCCGCTGTTCTTTATGATCTCCGGCTACCTGTTCTTTGGCGAACGTAGCGCACAAGGGCGACATCTGCTGCGTATCGTGCTGTGTTTGCTGTTCTACAGCGCGGTGGCCTTGGCCTATATCACCTGGTTAACGCCAATCAGTGAAGGACGTTCGCTGCTGAAGCTGCTGCAAAAACCGGTGTTCTATCACCTGTGGTTTTTCTTCGCCATCATCGGCATTTACCTGCTGTCCCCATTGATTCAGGTGAAAAGCGTACAGCCGCGCTACGTCGCGTTGTTAGTGGTGGTACTGGCTGTGCTGGCCAATCCTAATACCGTCAGTCAGTCGCTGGGGCCATTTCACTGGTTACCGGTGAATCTCTACGTGAGCGGTGACAGCATTTACTACCTGCTGTATGCGTTACTGGGGCGAGCGATTGGCTGTATGGACACCGACAAGCGTGGCATCAGCTGGCTGGCCGGACTGGGGTTTGTCGCCTGCTGGATAGGCATCACACTCGGCACCAAACAGATGTTGAAAATCAACGGGGCGTTCAACGACACCTGGTATCTGTATTGCGGCCCGCTGGTGTTTATTGCGGCCATCAGTTTGCTGGTGCTGTTTAAAAATACCCTGATCAGCCGCACGCTACCGTTACTGGGGACGATTTCACGCTATTCGCTGCCAATTTATGGCTTCCATGCGCTGTTCATTCACTATTTGCGTACCCATCATTACGACGATATGTCGCGCCCGTGGCTTGATTTACCTTGGGTGTTTGGCGTCACGTTAATCGGCAGTTTGCTGCTGGCGATAGTGCTTAAGCGCGTGGATAAGCATCATCTGGTGAGCTGATCGCCCCAACGCTGATGGGCACGACGCAGCTGGCGTGCTGAGGAGAACCCGGCCGCCAGCGCGGCTTTCTCTGCCGCTTCGCCCTGCTGTTGGCGCTGGCGCGCAATCACTAATCGCAGCTGTTCATGGTATTCGCGTACGCTGATGCCAAGATGCTGGCGGAACAGGCGGGTCAGGTGGCGTTCGCTGACGTGCGCGCGCTCAGCCAGTGCCGTCAGCGACCAGTCGTTTTCGGGATGGGCAATCATCACATCCTGCGCACGATGAATGGCGGGATGCAGGTGATTGCGATAGCGCAGCCAGGGTGAAAGCTGGGGATCATCGCCGGAACGGCGGAACCACACCACCATCTCCCGCGCCACTTTAAGCGCCTGCTGCGCACCGCATAGTCGGTTGATCAGATGCAGCGCCAGATCGATACCGGCGGTGATGCCCGCGCTGGTCCAGATGCCGCAATCTTCGACGAAAACGCGGTTATCTTTCACTAACGCAGCCGGTGCTGCCGCTTTCAGGCGCGGTAACACGTCATGATGCGTGGTGCACTGCACGCCGTTAAGTAAACCCGCCTGCGCCGAGAGCAGCGCCCCGGAACAGATGCACACCAGCGTAATGCGATGCGATTGAATATCCGCTTGTTGTAGGCGTAACCAGTCACGCGCAGCGGCGGCCGCTGGGGTATCGAACCAGACTTTCGAGTCGTGCACGCCGGGCACCACCAGCAAGCTATTGTCAGGTAAGCGATCGGGTAAAGGGGCGATATCGGCGATAGTCATGCCCGTGGAGCACAGTACGCTGGGATTGGGGCCGATGTAGTGCAGGACAAAGTGGCCATCCGCCAGCTGCAAGGTTTCGGCAGGCCCGGTAAGATCGAGCGCCATCACGCCGGGTAGAACCAGGAAATAGACAGGCTGCGACATACTGGGCTCCAGGATTGGCGATGAGTTTTGCCCTCACCCTGGCCCTCTCTAACATCGCTCAGTCTGCCCCCTCTCCCGCTTGTGGGAGAGGGTTGGGGTGAGGGAGAAGGCTAAGGTAAGGCCAATTCAAGCCATAACAACACACAAGATTCGTCCATCATAGCCTATTAAAATCAAAATCCACGACCCCATCCGGCCATCACCGAGCCAAATCAGGACATCAACGGTTTGAGCTGCTGATACAGCTGCGCAAACTTCTCACGCTGCGGCTGATACGCCTGATAGCGTGCGCTATCCGGTGGATGACGCTGAACCAACTCCGGTTCCGGCCACTCACTCTGTGGATCAATCGCCCACTGCGCCAACCGTGCGGCCCCCAGCGCCGGACCCACTTCCCCGCCGTGGCAGTAATCGAGCGTTAATCCGCTGATATCCGCCAGCATCTGCCGCCAGTAAGCACTGCGCGCCCCGCCGCCAATCAGCATCACGGTTTGTGGTTGCACACCACAGGCATGCACCGCCTCCATCCCTTCTGCCAGCGCAAACCCCACACCTTCCAGCACCGCTCGCGCCAGCTCAGGCCGCCCATGCTGATGGGTTAAGCCAAAAAATGCGCCCTGCGCCTGCGGATTATTGTGCGGCGTACGCTCACCGGAGAGATAAGGCAGGAACACCACCGGCGTGACATCACCGCGCGCTTTTTCTGCCTCAGCCAGCAGTTCTGGCACATCCGCGCAGCCGGTTAAGGCGGCGGCCCAGTCGAGACAGGAAGCGGCACTTAACATCACCGACATCAAATGCCAGCGGTTTGGCAGCGCGTGGCAAAAGCTGTGGACGGCCTGCTGCGGATTGCTGAGATACCCGTCGCTGACCAGGAAATAGACGCCCGAAGTGCCCAACGACAGCATGCCCTGCCCCGGCGCGACCATGCCGACACCCACGGCACCGGCGGCGTTGTCACCACCGCCCGCTACGATCGGCACAGGGTTCATCCCCCAACGCGCGGCAACCTCAGGCGATAAAGTGCCGGTGATCTGGTTGCCCTCATACAACACGGGCATCTGGCTACGGTTAAGATCGCAGGCCTTGAGCATGGCATCGCTCCAGTCACGCCTGGCGACATCCAGCCACATCGTCCCAGCCGCATCTGACATATCACTGGCGAGCGCCCCGCTCATGCGCCAGCGCAGATAATCTTTCGGCAGCAGCACCATCGCTACCTTGCTGAATACATCGGGTTCGTTTTGTTGCACCCACAGTAACTTGGGGGCGGTAAAGCCCGGCATCATCAGGTTGCCAGTGATCTGACGCGAATCTGGCACGCGCTGTTCCAGCTCCCGGCACTGCTCACTGCTGCGCCCGTCGTTCCATAAAATCGCCGGGCGCAGCACCTGATGATCAGCATCCAGCAACGCCGCACCATGCATCTGGCCGCTCAGGCCAATCGCCTTCACCTGGCTAAGATCCTGCTGCTGCGCCAGCGCCTGCATCGCCGTATCCGTGGCGTTCCACCAGCTTTCGGGATCTTGCTCGCTCCACAACGGCTGCGGGCGGGAAACCTGCAACGGCGCCGTTTCCATCGCAACAACCTGCCCTTGTGCATCCAGTAACACCACTTTGACGCCAGAGGTGCCTAAATCGATCCCGATAACCATGTTCAGCTCCTGATGCAGTTAGAAATCATACAGATAGTGATTGACCAGGTTTTCCAGTTGTTCCTGGCGCCCGCTGCGGTGCTGCGGGTTCAATTGGTGTTGCTGAGCATGCGCCGCCAAGGATGCCAGTGAAAACTCACCTTTTAAAATTTGCTGGCCGAACTCACCATTCCAGCCGCTGTAACGCTGCGCCACGCGCTTATCCAGCTCACCTTCCTGCACCATGCGTGCCGCGACTTTTAGCGCCAGCGCCAGGGTATCCATAGCGCCAATGTGACCGTAAAACAGGTCATATTTATCCGTGCTTTGACGACGCACTTTGGCATCAAAGTTTAAGCCGCCAGTGGTGAATCCGCCCGCTTTGATGATCTCGTACATCACCAGGGCATTTTCTTCGACGCTGATGGGGAACTGATCGGTATCCCAGCCGCACTGCACATCACCGCGGTTGGCATCCACCGAACCAAAAATTCCCAACGCAATCGCTGTAGCAATCTCGTGATGGAACGAATGTCCCGCCAGCGTAGCGTGGTTAGCTTCAACGTTAACTTTGATCTCTTTCTCCAGACCAAACTGCTTGAGGAAGCCATACACCGTTGCCACGTCGTAGTCATATTGGTGTTTGGTCGGCTCCTGCGGTTTCGGCTCAATCAGCAGCATGCCCTGGAAACCAATTTTGTGTTTGTGCTCCACCACCATCTGCATAAAACGACCAATCTGTTCCCGCTCCTGACGCAGATCGGTATTCAGCAAGGTTTCATAACCTTCACGTCCGCCCCACAGCACGTAGTTTTCACCGCCCAGCGTCTGCGTGGCCTGCATGGCACTGCACACCTGGCTGGCGGCCCAGGCAAAGATTTCGGGGTCTGGACTGGTCGCCGCACCGGCACCGTAACGCGGATGAGTAAAGCAGTTGGCCGTGCCCCACAGTAGCTTCACGCCCGTTTCCTGCTGTTTTTCCAGCAGCTTGTCAGTCATCGCCGCGAAATTCTCGCGGTAGCTGCGCAGGGAATCCCCTTCTGGTGAGACATCCACATCATGGAAGCAGTAATAGGGCACGTTGAGTTTGTGGAAGAACTCAAACGCCACATCCGCTTTCTGTTTCGCCAGCTGCAATGCATCGCCACTTTTCTGCCATGGGCGATCAAAGGCACCCACACCAAACATATCCGCACCGTTCCAGCAGAAGGTGTGCCAGTAACACGCAGCAAAGCGCAGATGTTGCGCCATGGTTTTGCCGAGGATCACTTCATCAGGATTGTAGTGGCGAAACGCCAGCGGATTGGTGGATTTGGCCCCTTCATAACGAACGCGATCGAGCTGGTCGAAATAAGCGTGCATGTTTTGCTCCTTAGCATCAGACCCGAATGGTCAGCAGTGAGTCATTATTTTGCTAAGGGGTTGTCTCCAGACTCAATTACGATATTTCACACTCAAATTAAGATAATTATTAATTGTGCGCCAGCTCGCAAATACTCGCAAATTCAGATCGCGCTCAAAGAATCACAAATAAACAAAAAAACGTAATAGCCGGATAAAAATCAGTAATTGATGTTATCTGAAACTCAAGGCAACAATTCATCCGCTTGGTTCATAGCCTTACAACGACAATAGCCTCAACCTACAGGATGACCATGATGAAAATGAAATATACGCTGTTAGCTGCCTGCGCTGCGCTGGCCCTGTTTAGCCAAGCCGGTATAGCGAAAGAAGTGAAAATTGGTATGGCGATCGATGACTTACGTCTGGAACGCTGGCAAAAAGACCGCGACATTTTTGTTAAACAGGCCGAATCTTTAGGGGCCAGTGTTTTTGTCCAGTCGGCCAACGGCAATGAAGAAACGCAGATGTCGCAAATTGAAAATATGATCAACCGTGGTGTCGATGTGCTGGTGATCATTCCTTATAACGGACAGGTATTAAGTAACGTGGTAGCCGAAGCTAAACGCGAAGGCATTAAAGTGCTGGCTTATGACCGTATGATTAATAATGCTGACATTGATTTCTATATTTCCTTTGATAATGAAAAAGTCGGCGAACTGCAGGCCGAAAGCATTGTGAAGCAGGTGCCAAAAGGTAACTATTTTATGATGGGCGGCTCGCCAGTCGATAATAATGCTCGCCTGTTCCGAGCGGGACAGATGAAGGTGTTAAAACCGTACATCGACAACGGCAGCATCAAAGTGGTGGGCGATCAGTGGGTCGATGCCTGGTTACCTGAGAACGCGCTAAAAATCATGGAAAACGCCCTGACCGCTAACGGCAACCATATTGATGCGGTCGTCGCCTCCAATGATGCCACCGCAGGCGGTGCGATTCAGGCGCTGAGTGCGCAAGGTCTGGCAGGCAAAGTCGCGATTTCCGGTCAGGATGCCGACCTGGCCGCTATCAAACGCATCATGAATGGCACACAAACCATGACGGTGTATAAACCCATCACCGAACTCGCTACCGAAGCCGCGAAAATTGCCGTAGAACTCGGCGATAACCAAACGCCTGCCAGCAACGGCAAACTCAATAATGGCCTGAAGGAAGTGCCCTCACGCCTGCTGACGCCCATTCCCGTCAACAAAGACAATATCGAAAGTACCGTGGTGAAAGACGGCTTCCACAAACAAAGCGAACTCTAAGCACCGCTGCGAGGAGGACTCCCTATGCTGCTGGAAATGAAGCACATCACCAAACGTTTCGGCGCGGTGAAAGCGCTGGATGATATCAGTCTGCGTCTGGATGCAGGTGAAGTGATGTCACTTTGCGGCGAGAATGGATCTGGCAAATCGACCTTGATGAAAATCCTGTGCGGGCTCTATCCGCACGGTGATTTTGACGGTGAGATTCATTTTGCCGGCGATTCGATTCAGGCACAGACCATCCGTGATACCGAACGCAAAGGCATTGTGATCATTCATCAGGAACTGGCGCTGGTGCGCCAGCTCACGGTGATGGAGAACATTTTCCTCGGTGCCGAATTGGGCCGTTTTGGCATGGTCGATGATGAAACCATGACGCTGCGCTGCCAGCAGCTGCTGGCGCGGGTGAAGCTGGATGTGTCGCCTACCACCAAAGTCGGTGAGCTGGGGCTTGGTCAGCAGCAGTTGGTGGAGATCGCCCGAGCACTAAATAAACAGGTTCGGCTGCTGATTCTGGATGAGCCGACCTCCTCGCTCACCGAGCAGGAAACCGAAGTGCTGCTGAGCATTATCAACAACCTGCGTGAGCATGGCATCGCCTGCATCTACATCTCGCACAAACTCAATGAAGTGAAAGCCATCTCTAACACCATCTGCGTGATCCGCGATGGACAACATATTGCCACGCGTCCGGCGGCCGGTTTGAGTGAAGATGACATCATCACCATGATGGTGGGACGCGAACTGACCGCGCTCTATCCGCATCAACCGCACGATATCGGTGACACCCTGCTGGAAGTCAAAAACCTCACGGCCTGGCATCCGGTCAATCGCCATGTGCGCCGGGTGAACGATGTTTCGTTCAGCCTCCGGCGCGGTGAAATCCTGGGGATTGCCGGGCTGGTCGGTGCCGGACGCACCGAAACGGTACAGTGTTTGTTTGGCGTCTGGCCGGGCCGCTGGCAGGGCGATATCGCCATCAACGGTAGGCCCGTAAAAATCCATGACTGTCGCGATGCTATTGCGCACGGCATCGCCATGGTGCCGGAAGATCGTAAAAAAGATGGCATCGTGCCGCTGATGGGCGTGGGGAAAAACATCACGCTGGCGGCACTCGATCAGTTTAGCCATCGCCTTTCCACACTGGATGAAGCTGCCGAACAGCAGGCCATCAACGCTGCGATTCGTCGCCTGCGCGTCAAAACCTCCTCTCCCGATTTGGCGATTGGACGGCTGAGTGGCGGCAATCAGCAAAAAGCCATTCTGGCGAAGTGCCTGCTGCTCAATCCCAAAATCCTGATTCTGGATGAGCCCACGCGCGGCATTGACGTGGGCGCACGCCAGGAGATCTACCTGCTGATCAACGCCTTGGTGCAACAAGGCATCGCGGTGATTGTCATTTCGTCCGAGCTGCCCGAAGTACTGGGCCTGAGCGATCGCGTTTTGGTGATGCATGAAGGGCAAATCAAAGCCGATCTGATTAACAACAATCTAACTCAGGAGCAGGTGATGGAAGCCGCTCTGCGGAGTGAACATTATGCTTAAAACCGAGAGCACACAGAGCCTGCCGGGCACGCCCACACCGGGCAAACTTCCGCGACTGAATCTGCAAGTGTTAGTGATGCTGGGCGCGATTTTACTGATTGCGCTGTTCTTCACCTGGACCACCGACGGTGCCTGGCTGAGCGCACGCAATGTCTCCAATCTGCTACGCCAAACGGCGATTACCGGCATCCTGGCGGTGGGGATGGTGTTTGTGATCATCTCTGCGGAAATCGATCTGTCAGTGGGTTCCATGATGGGTCTGTTGGGCGGTGCCGCCGCGATTTTCGATGTCTGGCTTGGCTGGCCGCTGCCGCTCACCATCGTCGTAACCCTGGTACTGGGTCTGCTGCTGGGGACCTGGAATGGTTGGTGGGTGGCGTATCGCAAAGTGCCTTCGTTCATCGTGACGCTGGCAGGCATGCTGGCATTTCGTGGCATCTTAGTCGGCATCACTGATGGCACCACCGTCGCCCCTACCAGCCCGGCAATGTCGCAGATTGGGCAAAGTTATCTGCCTGGCGGCGTAGGGTTCGGCTTTGGTTTTGTCGGCCTAGCGCTGTTTATTCTCTGGCAATGGCGCTTACGCCTGCGACGTCAACAGTTAGGGCTGAGCCAACCCGCCGCAACCAGTACCGTGGCCCGTCAGGCGATCACGGCTGTGCTGGTGCTGGGAGCTATCTGGCTACTGAATGATTATCGCGGGGTGCCGACGCCGGTCTTGCTGCTGGCACTGCTGTTGCTGGCGGGCATGTTTATGGCGACGCGCACCGCCTTTGGTCGCCGGATTTATGCCATTGGTGGCAATCTTGATGCCGCGCGTCTTTCCGGGATTAATGTGGCGCGCACCAAGCTGGCGGTGTTTGCGATCAATGGCGTGATGGTGGCGATTGCCGGACTAATCCTCAGCTCTCGCCTGGGTGCGGGTTCCCCCTCTGCCGGTAACATTGCAGAGCTGGATGCGATTGCCGCCTGCGTGATTGGTGGCACCAGCCTCGCGGGCGGCGTGGGTTCGGTCGCCGGAGCGGTGATGGGCGCGTTTATCATGGCCTCACTGGATAACGGCATGAGCATGATGGATGTCCCGACGTTCTGGCAGTACATCGTGAAAGGCGCGATCTTGCTGCTGGCGGTGTGGATGGATACCGCCACGCGTCGCCGGGTGTAATCGCGTGGGCGATCACATTGTGGCGCAAACCATTTCTGCTGTCCTTGCAGCCGTGCTATGCAATGCGCTGAGGGTTTAAGGGAACGCGCCACCATGCATGAGAAACGTTACCGCATTACCTTGTTATTCAACGCCAACAAGGTGTATGACCGCCAGGTTGTGGAAGGGGTCGGCGAGTATTTACAGGCGTCGCAAACCGACTGGGATATCTTCATTGAAGAGGATTTTCGCTGCCGTATTGAGAATATCCGCGAGTGGCTGGGCGATGGGGTGATTGCCGATTACGACGACAGTTCGATCGAAACTCTGCTGGCCAATGTCCAGGTGCCGATTGTTGGTGTCGGCGGCTCGTATCATCAGCCGGAAGATTATCCGCCAGTGCACTACATCGCCACCGATAACGCGGCATTGGTGGAGAGTGCCTTCCTGCATCTGAAAGAGAAAGGCATCAACCGTTTTGCCTTCTACGGTTTGCCTGCTTCCAGCGGCAAGCGTTGGTCGCAAGAGCGTGAGCAGGCGTTTCGTCAGCTGGTGATGCGCGAACGCTATCAGGGCGTGGTGTATCAGGGCATGGAAACCGCACCGGAAAACTGGCAGCACGCCCAGAACCGCCTCGCGGACTGGCTGCAAACGCTGCCACCGCAAACCGGTATTATTGCCGTCACCGATGCGCGAGCGCGCCATCTGTTACAGGCGTGCGAGCATCTTAAAATCCCGGTGCCAGAGAAGCTTACGGTGATTGGTATCGATAACGAAGAGCTGACGCGCTATCTGTCCCGCGTTGCCCTCTCCTCCGTCGCCCAAGGCACGCGGCAGATGGGCTATCAAGCCGCGAAATTGCTGCACCGTTTACTGGATAAACAATCCCTGCCGCTGCAGCGCATTCTGGTGCCGCCGGTCAAAGTGATTGCCCGCCGCTCCACGGATTTCCGTTCGCTGCACGACCCTGCAGTGATTCAGGCCATGCACTACATCCGCTTTAATGCCTGCAAAGGGATCAAAGTCGAACAGGTGTTGGATGCGATTGGCATGTCCCGTTCAAACCTGGAAAAGCGTTTTCGTGATGAGACTGGCGACACTATTCATGCCATGATTCATCGCGAAAAGTTGGAGAAAGCACGCGAGCTGTTAGCCTCTTCTTCATTGAATATTAACGAGATATCTCAAATGTGCGGCTATCCGTCACTGCAATATTTCTATTCAGTATTTAAGAAGAGCTACGCCAGCACGCCCAAGGAGTATCGGCAACTTCACGGCGAGAACGTGCTGTAGCGCACGGCTAAGATCAAGATTTCGTGGCGCATTCTCGCTATACTTCCGCTGCTTCTTTAAAGGAAGATCGTCGTCTCCGGTGAGGCGGCCGGATTTCAAATCCGGTTGGGGCCGCCAGCGGTCCCGGGCAGGTTCGACTCCTGTGATCTTCCGCCACTCTCATTCTCCTCACGTAAAGCGCCGTCAATCAAAACCATAAAAATCTGCATGTTAGGTTGAAACCTTACTCTCCTGATGTCACTCTACGTCTACTCAAATCTACCCCCATTACGGGGTATATAAGGGGGTTTAAAATTACCCCACAAAATTGATACCCCCAAGAGGAGACGGAATGCCCCTAACTGACGTCAAGGTGCGCACAGCAAAGCCCCTCGATAAACCTTACAAGCTCGCTGACGGCGGCGGCCTGTACTTGCTGGTCAATCCCAATGGTTCCCGCTACTGGCGAATGAAGTACCGCGTTTCAGGACGCGAAAAGTTACTGTCTATCGGTGTTTATCCTGATGTGCCGCTTGCTATGGCACGTCAGAAGCGAGATGAAGCCAGACGCAGCCTTGCAGCGGGAGATGATCCCGGCGCGATTAAGAAGGCACAAAAGCAAGCTAGGAAAATCGCTACCGCAAACACTTTCGAGGCAATTGCGCGCGAGTGGCACAAAGCTAAAGCTGATCGTTGGTCACTGCGCTATCGCGAAGAAATTCTTGATACCTTTGAAAAGGATATTTTTCCCTATATCGGTTTCAAGCCCATTGCTGAGATAAAGCCATTAGAGTTGCTTGAAACACTCAAACGAATGGAAAAACGTGGCGCATTAGAGAAAATGCGGAAAGTACGCCAGCGATGCGGGGAAGTATTTCGTTATGCGATCATTACCGGGCGAGCTGAATATAATCCAGCGCCTGACTTAGCGAGCGCTTTAGCTGTCCATAAAAAGCAGCATCTGCCTTTCCTCACCGCTCTGGAGCTACCAGAATTTTTAAAGGATCTAGCTGGATATACTGGAAGCGTAATTACGAAAACAGCCACTTACTTAATTATGTATACCGGCGTGAGGACGCAGGAGCTACGCTTTGCCCGCTGGCAAGATATTGACCTTGAAAACGCGATTTGGGAAGTTCCAGCGGAGCATATGAAAATGCGTCGCCCTCATAAAGTTCCGCTCTCAAAACAAGCTGTATTAATTTTAAAACAGTTGCAACCGATAACGGGACAATATCCGCTCGTGTTCATTGGAAGAAATGACCAGACAAAGCCAATTAGCAAAGAAAGCATCAATCAAGTTATTGAGCTTTTAGGTTACAAAGGCAGGCTTACCGGGCATGGATTTAGGCACACGATGAGTACAATCCTGCATGAGCAGGGATTTAATTCTGCATGGATAGAAATGCAATTGGCTCACGTTGATCGTAATGCAATTAGAGGGGCTTACAATCATGCCCAATATTTAGATGGTCGCAGAGAAATGCTGCAATGGTATGCGGACTATTTAACTCAAAATGGAGAGGCATGAGATGGATTTTTTCAAAATTAAAAACACAGATTCCTTATTACGAAACCAGTATCGGTTAGAAGAAGCAGCCAAAATTATAGGTTGTGACATAAAAGATATTCTCTGGTTTGCATACAGCAAAGGCATTGAACTTTGCATGGCATTTGATGATGATGAATACGATGTATCTTGCTTCCTAACTGCACACGTTGAGAATGACTTACTAATTCAGTGCCTCGAATCTTTACCAAAAAGCAATGAGGGCTATTACTGTTTATCAGAAACTAGTTCAATACGAATTGATGAAGGTGATAAAAAGTGTGATGAGAATGGATTTATCAAATGCTATATGAAAGGCGTGTTCAAAGTAGATAGTGACTATAATGACGTTTTAGTTAAACATGAAGGACAACCAGATGAATGGCCATCTTACTTTATGCCCTCTGACGAAAGTAATTTAGAATTCGACACAGTCTTATATGTCAATTATGACGAAAGAGATAATTATTATTTATCAACTACTCTATGGATTACTAAAAATCAAATTTCCAAATTTTTAGATGCAGTGCGGGATGAAAAAGCACCAAAAAAATCTGCGAAAAACTATAAAGCCCAATCTGATGCACAAAAGCAAAAGCACGCAGTTCCAAGGGTAGAAGTCCTAATGGCTGTGGTTGCGCTTTATCATCGGGATATGAAGCTTAGACGCGAAAGTCCTGCAGCTATTACAGAGCATCTTTTTCAGCATGCGAATGAATTTTGGCCTGAAAATGGTGAGCCGCCGCTTAGCTTCGACACCATTGTTAATCTGCTGAGAACCTGTATCAAGAAAGAAGGGTTAACATTCTGATAACAAAGTGAGTGACTAATGCCTCTGCTTTTTTCTGAGCTTTAGTCACGTTTCGCCGCCCTAATTTCAATGTTTAAATTTTCCGTATTGAAGCGAGTAGACGTGAATATACGGAGAATGAACTATGACCCCTTCCACAAATATAGTGACCGCACAGCGCCCCTCTATGGACGCTTTGATCGATATGAAATTTATCACCGCAGACTGCATGTTAAGTGACAAATGGATTTACCGGCTCATTTCACAAGACCGTTTTCCCCGTCCCATAAAAATTGGCCGTATGTCACGTTGGCGTGCAGCCGATTACTACGGGTGGCGCGATCAGCATGAAACGGGTTCCGTCGATAAATTTGAGGATATGAGAAGGCAAGCAAAGAAACTGCAGCAGGCGAGTAATCAAGCGGCTTGAGAGGAAGCCGCGCAAAGAAAAATCAGTCTCACATACGAAGTTGCGCGCTGTTGCGCTTATTAACCGTTAGGATCAATTCCGCGTGATTGCAGCTCTTTACGCAATACACGTTTTATCCATGCAGCCAGAGCGGTATCACCATCTTTACGCATTTCTGTTTCTAGCTGCTGTCGAAATTCATCGGTTAATCGCATCTGGAATGGAGGTGAACGTTTTTCTTGTGGTGTTGACATGGTAATTACCCTAACTTATGATGACCTACATGGTAATTACCATTGTAGTTATCATAATCCAAAAAAACAATGCCCGCCTGTGCTGCAACACGTAACGGGCATCTAACCAAACATGCGAGGAGCAATAATATGGCTAGATCAAAGTCTACCTGGATATTTGCGGCAATCAACCGCTCTCAGTTGTCTTGCCGTCCCATCATGTTGCGCATTACAGCGCGTGATGAAAGCAGCGCTCGCCGCCGCATGGCTGCTGATTACATCCTGATTTTTGCAGGCCGCTTGCCTTACGCAGGAGAACGCCATGCGTGAATATCCTCAAAGCGGCGAGCGTTGGAAACATTGTCAAGGCTGGACAGTAATTGTGTTGCGTCTTTCTGCTGCGCCAGCATCCGTCGCAGCAGCCAACCCTGAATTCAGCCATGAGGTGCTGTACCGCTATGACAGCGACAGCCAGGTAACCTCTTCACCACTGGCGTGGTTCGAGGAAAACTATACCCGCATCTGCGCCGCACCTCGCGCATTAGCTGCGCCTTCCGGCGAAGGCGGTGTGTTCAACCCGCTTAGTTTGCATCCCTCGGTTAAATACACACGCTGGCGTGACTTCAATACAGAGCGGGAATCCGAACTAGAAGAAGATCACTACTCAAAGTTTCTTTGATTCCACGCTTTTAACGCACTGACGGAGTAATCCATGAATATTTTCAACGGGCACAACGGTGCTCAGGGCAACGCTTTGCCTGAAAACAGCCAATTTGACGCTTTCACCTATGGTTTGTCAGAAAATTCCTTTGAAAAACTGGCGCGGGCGAAAGACGCCTGCGACCTGTTGCAGCAACTTTTCGCACAGCATCCACAGAATGACGGTATTCCGTTTGGCAGCAATGTTCCCGGCGTGGCGGCGCTGATGGACTATCTCTATTGCGACCTGGCGGACGTAACTGACCAGTGCAGCCCGCTGATGGGAGCACGCAAATGAATGAGCCACAAGTTTCAATCTTCCCCGCGGAACTGACAACTGCTCTCTATCGTCGCGCTATCGCAACAGCCTGGCGGGAAAAGATGATTACTGAGATAGGGTGCGAAATATACGGATCGCATCGCCTGACGGTTGAACGCATCGAGATGGCTATCGCTCTGCATATTGAAAGCGCAATGGTTAATGAGCATGGCGAGGCGCATGGTGCAGCGGTTGCTCTGGCAATGCTCACCGACATGATCGAGCCAACGCTGCTCATCGCACCGCCAGTGCTTACAGTGCGTGGTTGCGAAGTTATGACGATGCTGTATCGCACACTGCCTGCTGAATTCGACGATTTTTGTGACACCGGCGTGTCGCTGTACCGGCATTAAGGAGGCGTTATGACTCAACGATCCGTATCAGAGATCGCTGCCGCTGCTCGCGGCCGCTGGCCGGTCATTTTTCAGGTGCTCGGCGTAAATGTACCTGACGGCGGCAGACACGGCGCCTGCCCCAAGTGCACAGGCAAAGACCGTTTCCGTATGGACGACCTTGAAGGACGAGGAACGTGGATTTGCAGCCACTGCGGCAACGGCGACGGCCTTGATTTAGTAAAGCTGGTGACAGGTAAAGGAGTGAAGCTTGCGGCACAGGAAGTGGCTCAGATACTCGACCTGCGCGACGTGCAGGATATGCAGGTTAAGCCAGCCAGGCAAAAAGCCCCAAAAAGAGACATGGCCGTCACTGTGGGAGCACTGATGAAGACTAGCCATACAGGCGACAGCGTCTACCTGACGAATAAAGGCTTTGCCAATTATCCGGCATGCCTCACCGGCAGCGCACAGCGCGTCAGCGGTATGGAGTTTCCGGCCGGTTCACTGTTGTTACCTCTAACCACGGCAGATAGCGCTATAACCGGCGCTCAATTGATTGCGCCTAACGGTGACAAAATTCTGCTGCCCGGAAGCACCATGAAAGCCGCGTTTCTGGTGCTCAGCCCGCTACCACCAGAGCCGCCGGTGCAGGTAGTGATAACCGAAGGCTACGCCACCGCTCTGACAGTAAGCCAGCTAACCGCCGGATGCGTTGTAGCTGCCATTTCGGCAGGCAATCTGCCAAACGTGGCGCTGGCACTGCGGGCGCGCTGGCCGGGTGTGAAAATCGTCATTGCCGGTGACAACGACTTTCAGGACGGCGGTGAGAACCCCGGCAAAGCGTTTGCAGAGAAAGCAGCAAAGGCCGTTGGCGGCTGGATAAGCCTGCCGCCCGGAGAAATGAAGGCCGACTGGAACGATTTTCATCGTGAACACGGTGTGACCCGCGCCCGTGAAGCCTTCCGCAACGGGCTGGTGCTGTGCGGTGAAGGCCGCACACAGCTACCGCACGGATTCCGGCTGACGCAGGAATATCTCTGGTACGAAAAGCAGGTGCAGCGTAACGGCGAGACGGAAATCCAGAACGTTAAAATCTGCAACCCGCTGCGCGTCACGGCGATTACCTGCGACGCCGACGGCGGCAATTTTGGCCGCCTGCTGGAGTGGGAAGACACATGGGGCGAGCGCCGCCGCTGGGCGATGCCGATGGAGATGCTGAGCGGCAGCGGCGAAGAGTTACGCCGCGTGCTGCTGGTCAATGGCCTGTCCTACATCAGCACCACCGGCGAAGCCCGCGCCCGCCTGATGGAATACATCTCGCTGTGCAAGCCAGAACGTCGTGTGACATGTGTTAGCCGCACCGGCTGGCACGGGCAGGTTTACGTTTTGCAGGATGAAGTCAGCGGCGAGGGTGCAGACGGTGTCATTCTCCAGACCACATCCGTACAGGGGCGCGACTTTCGTGTGTCTGGCACGGTGGAGGAATGGCGCGAGCAGGTTTCGCGCTACTGCACCGGCAACTCACGCGTCGCGTTTGCGGTCAGCCTCGCTTTCGCCGCCCCACTATTGCGGTTGGTTGGTATGGACGGTGGTGGCTATCACCTCAAAGGTGAATCAACCGACGGCAAAACTACAACGATGAAGGCAGCGACCTCGGTCTGTGGTGGGCCAGATTACTGGCAGACGTGGCGCGCAACCGGCAACGCGCTGGAAGGCTGCGCCAGCCGACGCAACGACGCGGCCATGATGCTCGATGAGATTCGTGAAGTTGACGGGCGCGAAGCGGGCAATATCGCCTACATGCTCGCAAACGGCCAGGGTAAAGGGCGTGCTGGTACGGACGGCGAACTGCGCACCCGTAAGCAGTGGCGACTGCTGTTTTTCTCGACCGGCGAACTGTCCCTGACCGAGCACGCGGCAAAAGCCGGTGAGCGTACCTTTGCCGGGATGGAGGTGCGAATGATCCAGATACCAAGCGACTCGGGTAAGTTCGGCGTGTTCGAGGAGTTACATGGTTTTGATAGTGGTAAGGCACTGGCCGAGCATCTGGAATGGGCTACAACCAGCTACTACGGTGCGCCGTTTCGTGAATGGTTAAAAGCGCTGACTGCCGACCTGAACGGGCTAACGGCGCAGGCTAAAACGTTGATGAAGGAATACACCGCCGCTCTGACGCCACCGGATGCAGGTAATCAGGTTGGACGTGCAGTGAACCGCTTCGCCCTCGTCGCAATGGCCGGAGAACTGGCAACCCGGCTTGGCATTACCGGCTGGCCGGAAGGTGAAGCGCTCAGAGCGACACGCGTCTGCCTCAGTGCCTGGCTTAAAGATCGTGGCCACACTGCCAACCAGGAAGATATTGCCGCGCTTGAGCAGGTGCGCAGCTTCTTCACTGCGAATCAGTACAGCCGCTTCGCGGATTGGCACGACGATCGCAACCGTCCGGGCAATATGGTGGGCTGGCGCAGGGTAGACAAAGGCAATACCGCGCAGGGAACGGAAGCGACGACGACGTTCTACGTCATGCCGTCCGGCTGGAAAGAAATCTGTAAGGGCTTTGACCCGCGTAAGGTAGCGCGCCTCTGTGCGGATCGGGGCTATCTGCTGGCGGCCAATGACGGCAAATTGCAGACCAGCATACGCCCGCCAGAGATGAACGTGCGCAGGCTGTACGTCTTTAACAGCGAGGTGCCGGGTTAAGGCTTTGCGTGAGTCTTATTAATAACGGGTAACAGAGGTAACAGGTGTAACAACGGCATCAGGTATGGGCTGGCCTTGTTACACCTTACTGAAAGTAAATAGGTAACAGGTGTAACAGCAGCATCCGGCCTGTTACCCGCTGTAACCCGTCGTGTTACACCAACGAAATTTATAAATTCATATGCAATTCAATGCTGTAACCCGTGTTACATCAGTTACACCACCCAAATGACAGAGAGATTGCCAGAGCAGTGTATCTGCATTTTTCCCTGGCTGGCCGATGTTGCAGGCAAAAGCCGCGACTTTGTCCTGTGGTGGGGCATCAGACACAGTGAGCATGAATTGTTTTACCAGCCACAGCAGAATGTCCTCAGCCTTTACAGAGGGAGAGAAATCACTATGACCACCGACGTTATCGCAAAACGTATTGAACAATTCAGCCGCGAAAAAGCAGCACATACCGCGCAAATGCTTAAGCTCAACGACGTTAATGCATCGATCACCCGTTGCGAAAAAGAGCGCAGCGAAGCCATTGAAAGCGGGAAGGAAGCGGAGAGTGACTGGCGCACGCGCTTTCGCAGCCTGCGTGGCGCTATCACGCCAGAAATGCGCGCACAACATAGCCAGCGCATTGCCAGCCGAGAACTGGCCGAAGAGTTTACAGCCCTGATTGGTGAGTTGGATCTGGATAAACAGAGCGAGATGCTCAAGGCAGTGGCTACAGCCCGTTCTTACGTAAATGCACATCACACGGCCTTTACTGAATACGCTGAAAGCCAGTGGAACGCGGCAATGCGTAACATCAGCCCAACGCTGCTGCGTGCTATCAAGCTCAAGCATATGGCATTAAAACTCAGTGACCAGGGAGAATACTCTTCACTGACATATGAGCATCCGGAGGTGATTTTGAGCCGCCTCACAGGTGAGACGCTGACAAAAGCGGCTGCTGGCGTGCAATTTGATATGGAAGGTGAGCCAGTATTGTCACAAATAGGACTCAATCGCCCTGCGCTGACCGGCGTTGATATGCGTCTCTATAACAGCCCGGGAGCCGTTCATAAGCTACGACATGAGCTGAAAGAAAAGCTTGCGCAGAAGGAGAACAATCAATGATGCGCTGCCCGTTCTGCCGCCATTCGTCACACGTTAAAAGCAGTCGCTACCTGTCTGAACAGGTGAAAGAAGCTTATCATCAGTGCACGAATCTGGAGTGTTCCAGCACATTCAAAACGCATGAAAATATCGTGAAGGTGATCACCCGCCCACCTGAGCCAGAACAGATTTCCGCCCCGCCGCCGCCAACGCCACAACGGCAACCACAGACGCTGGGGCGCTACGGTTCCGCCTTCCGACACTGATCACAAATACTCTGCAATCCCTGCCAACCGGCGGGGATTTTTTTGTCTCAACTCTAAAGATTTTCTGCATGTTGGCGAGTATAAAGAGGTATGCATGCATAGGGTGCATGGATTTGCATGCGGATTTTATCAGCCAAAGACACCTACGGAAGCCCAACTGGCGCAGCCTGAGCACCATCATGCACCTGCATGAAAAGTGATGCATAAAGCGGGCAGGCGTGGCGGGGATAGCATTGCGCGCAAGGGTGTTGAGGTTACAGATGTATAACTGGAATTGCCATTTTAAAGGATTGAAAGAATGTCATATCAAATCCAAGCTGTATGCCCTTGTTGTAAGTTACAAGCTACTAATGACCTGAATAAAATAGAGGAATTTTTCGGCTTTAGAACTATGGAAAATGAAAGGCTAATCCCACAATCGTATTGCCGTAGATGCAGGGGATTGCGTTGTTCTCCTTCCGAAAAGAAATGTGGGGCAAATTAATTATAATTTACACGGTCTATCAAATCATATGATAGACCGTTTTAAATTAATCAAATCAATCTTCATCTTTGACATTTGACGCTGAAACCTTATTGGGTCTAGCATCGATTATAACAAGGTTCTTCCCTTCTTTTATTTTAAGCTCTTTAAACACAGCGATTAATCTATTCAACTCCTCATCAGTAAAGTACAGAATTACTTTTATTGATTTATTTGTCTGATTTGCCTTCTCATATACTTTAACTTGATTGGCTAAATTTTGTTTTAACTTGGTGTTACTCGCTAATTTAAACTCAACTAATGTCTTGTCTTTAGATCCTCGCGATACTTTGTAATCAACAGGCCCCCTACCATTGTCAACTTCACTATTAACATCAGATACCGAAGCATACCATGTAAGTCTAAACATTAATTGCAAGTCTGACTCACGCTTGATAGGGTTTCCTTTCAGATAAAAAACCTTATAGCCATTATTATTTTCAATTACTTGTTTTAAATACATAACACGATTATAGGATTCTTCTAGAGTATCATGTTTATCATGGAAAAAATTGTTGTTATGCTCAAAAATTGAATCAATGAGTTTTTGAACCTTATTTATAAAAACACTCTCTGATTCAAGAACTTTCTCCATACTCTTTTCATGTGCAGAGCGACTTTGCTTCTCTTTCATTTTAATGTAATAGTCGATGAAAGTAGGATTATCTTTAATAACTAAATCTGCAGCCGCTTCAAAATCCTTTTTCTTTGCATTATCAGGAAGGCACCTATTGAAATATTCACTAAGTTGATCTCTTAACTGCTCATTAGGAATACTATTACAAATATCTCTAAAATCAGCAATCATATCATTGCGGTTAATCCAAGTATCATCTTTGGTGAGAATGTCTCTCGGTGTCAGCAGCACAAAGTCACCATTATAAGACGGCAATTTAAACTTTTTGTTTACCCACGTTCTTGTGTCATAGTTAAAATGGACCTTTTCTACATTGAAGTCCTTGAGGTACTTTTCACTTATGTTTTTTGTAGAAAACTCTTGTGTATATTCCAACAAAAAAGACTTAATTAAATTAGTAGTAAAATCGCTTACACTATCCTTACCTACTCCACTTTTAATAAGGCATAGTTTTTCTAGATGACTGCCAGACGTGATTTCTTCTTTGCCAAAATTTGACAGTATATTGGAGAAGCTTGCATTTAAAGCTTTAGCAAAGTCTGGTCCCAACCCACTTCCACCATTACCAACAATACTGTAGCCAAACCAATTTTGCTTAACTTCGGGAAAAAGGAACCAGCTACTAATAAGACCGGCACTAAGCTTTTTTCCCTCGGAAACATCCCTTAGAAACGCTACATAGTTGATTATCTCATGATGTAACTTCTTGTACTGATCATTATCACTATTAAACAATAAAAATGGGTCGATAAATAATGGAAGATCATTAATTAATGAGATATTAAACGCACCATAATCTTTAATTTTTTCAGACGCCACTTTAAAAAAGTCAGAAAAATATACATTTATCTTAGGCATAGACGGTTCTCCTTAACTTTAATTATCTTCAAGTTGCTGTGTGAAAGGGTTTAAAACATAAAAAACCATTAATAATGAACAGATTTAACCCTAAAATCAAAAAAAATTAAATACATAAAATTCAACAAGATAGATAACACTTGGTTAATTTCGCTAGATTTAACAAAGAAAAAACTAATCATTCGTTAGACATTGTTATCCAAGTATTAGTCTCTAAAGTCCTACAGAAAAGCATGAAGCTTCGTTGTTGCTATAAAGTCTTGAACACTACCTAATGTGGGTACTTCTGGGGGTATCAATTAAAATAAAAACAAATAATCGTTGTAGATCATAAGGTTAACTCAAAATAGCACTCCTGTGATCTTCCGCCACTTCCTTATCTCGTTTGATTCCCAAAAGATGAACTTGAGCAACCTGTAAGTCTTCATTACAAGTTGGACTTATCAGCTTGCCGATGTACAGCAAGTTTGGCTCTTTACTTCTGCAATTGCCTCCGCCATGTTGCAACCTTAATAACATTGCGGAGCCCCCATGCTCATCCATCCCAACGACAAGCTCACCTTCTGCGGCGATCCGCGTGCGGAAGAGTTGCGCCAACGGCTGCAACAGCCGGATGCGCCCAAAGTGATTGCGGCGTCGTTATCCAAGCAGTTGGATCGGGAAAGCCGCACCCATCACCACGCGGCGGGCCAGCTTTACTGCCTGAAACAGGGGATGATGACGGTGAACACGCCGTCGGGGATTTTTGCCAATCCACCGCGCTTGGTGGGTTGGATTCCGCCGCACTTTGAACACGCGATTATCGGGCCAGGCCGGGTGCTGGGCTGGACGGTGTTGGTGGATGAAGCGCTGACCGCACCGCTGCCCAAGCGTCCGGTGCTACTCTCCTGCCCTTCGGTGCTGGAACCCTTGGCCGAGCGGCTGGCAAGCTTGTCGCCTGATAGCTGGGGCAGCGAGCGCTATAACCGCTTGTGCGATGTGTTTCTGGATGAACTGTACGAATCCACTGAACATGCCTTAACGCTGCCGCTGCCTGAAGAGCCGCGACTGCGGCAGATTGCACGTCTGCTGATGGACGATCCCGGGGATGCGCGCACCGGGCCGGAACTGGCACAGTGGGCTGGGCTCAGCCCGCGCAGTTTGAGTCGCCACTGGGCCAGCGCGGTGGGCATGAGCTTGTCGCGTTACCGCCAGGTCTCGCGGCTACTGAAATCACTGGAAGGGCTGGCTGCGGGTAAAAGCGTGCAGCAGGTGGCCTGGCAGGTTGGCTTTGATAGCGTCAGCAGTTATATCAGCGCTTTTCGCAGCGCATTTGGTTCGACGCCGGGCAAATACCTTACGCCGCCTGCCGCGTCTGCGCTTGCAGCATCAGAAGACTCGTAGGCCCATCAATCTCTGGCAGGCTGTGCTGATATTTACGGCGAAACGCACCGGGCGGCAGATGGTACATGCGGCGGAAGGTGCGACACCACGTCTGCTGCGACTCAAAACCATATTTGATCGCTATCTCCATCAGCGGCATGTTGCTATTCACTAAGGCAATCGCCGAGGCCGTGAGTTTGCGCTCTCGAATATAAGTCCCTAACGCAATGCCAGTGTGGCTGCGGAACAAACGCTGCAAGTGCCACTGCGAATAGCCGACGCGTCGCGCCACGGTTTCCAGAATCAATCGCTGTTCAATGTTGTCTTCGATCCACTGCATCAGTTGATGCATACAGGCTGCGTGAATATCCATCTTTCCTCCTGCGGGCGGTTAAACACGTCAGCAGCATTATAAAAAAGCCTTCTCTGGCTATGTTTAGTATTAAAGCCAATAAATAACGAAATCTCGCCAATGTGGCGCACAGGTTGCTGAAGTTGGGTGCTTGCGACTTAATCTATCATGTAATAATGTAAGTTACATGATAAACACGGAGCAGGAGAGAAGATGAACAGCATGATCACCCCGGACGTATGGACATGTGTAGCGATTGCACTGGCGGCGGCCAGCATCGCGATGACCATCACCCAAACCGAATTGTTTGCCGGACTACGTGCCTGGACGGCCAAAAAGCACGCGCTACTTGGCCACTTGTTTCACTGCTTTTACTGCATGAGTCACTGGACAGTGCTAGTCGGCATGCTGATTTATCGCCCTTACCTGCTGCACAGCGATATGGCGGTGATTGATTGGGTGATGACGGCGTTTATTACCTTAACCCTGACCACCTTTATCAACGGTCTGATGTTCAAAGTATTCCAGGCAGCAGTGACCACGCACGTGATGAAACATAACGCGCAGATCACCTTACAGAAGCAGGATTAAGACTCATCACTGCACAGCGGATGGGGCTCGGCTTCCAGCCCCAGTTTTGCCATTTTGCTGAGGTAATCATCGGCAATATCGGCCACGGTGATTTGGCTAAAGCGATTAAGCAGCACCACTTCCGCTTCGTTGAGTGCCTGGTCGAGACGCTCATCAACCGCATGCTCCACCAGACACGGCGAGGGATCGGCAGCAGGCCCGATGCTGAACAGCGCCGGTGAGCCAATGGCCTGATAAACATCGAGCAGCGTTATCGCGTTTAGCTCTACCCGAAGCTCCCAGCCACCGCCGTGCCCTTTCTCCGACACCACATAGCCTTTTTCGCGCAGCCCGGACATCATGCGGCGTACCACCACCGGATTAGTGCCCAACATTTTGGCCATGGCTTCAGACGTGGCGCGTTTAACGTGCCGATCGAGATGAATCAGCGCGTGCAGGGAGCGGGACATTCGGTTGTCGCGGGGCATGGAGGGTTCCTCTAAAGTTCACGACACTCTAGCAAACGCGCCAGGCTGCAACAATTTATCCCGCTTTCTGCACCAGGCTCGCTTGCCAGTCACTGAACAGAGTCAGCCAGTTTTTGGCCGGAATATTCTTTTTCAGTGCGGTGCCGAAACCGTGCCCGCCCTGCTGGAAAAGATGCATCTCCACCTTCACATGGTTTTTACGCAGGGCATCAAACATCTGTAACGTGTTTCTGGGCGAAGCCGTGCCATCATCCAGCGCCTGCGCAAGGAATGTCGGCGGAGTGTTGCCGCTTACACGGTCTTCCTGTGAATACTGATCAATGTCAGCCTGGCTGATATCTTTGCCGTACATCGCCGTGCGTGTGCCCACATGTGTCACGCCATTTTTCAGTGACAGCACCGGATAGATCAGTGCGGTGAAATCGGGCCGTGCGGAAACCTGATCCTGCGCATCAACAGCCGTGTAATTATTGGCGTCGGGGCTGTTACTCACATTGGCGGCGAGGAATGCCCCGGCTGAAAACCCCATCACGCCAATCTGATTGGAGGCAATGCGATAGTCTGCCGCATGGCCCCGAATCATGCGCATCGCTCGCTGCACATCAGAAAATGCATGATTCCGGTTAACCTCAGAACCCCCGCGCGGCATACGATAAATTAATACAAACGAGGAATACCCTTTTTGGCTCAGCACCTTTGCCACATCGAGCCCTTCAGCGTCCTGCATAATATAAGAAAAACCCCCACCGGGAATGATTAGCACAGCCGAGTGATTATTTTTCCCGATCGGTGGAACATAAATCATTTCTGGAGAATCGACATTTGTGACAGCGCGATTATTGTTGGTCGGGTTTTTACTAAAATTAATAAATTTATTATTTCCTGACACTTCATTTGGCCAGACAGGAATTTCCTTATTGGCAAACGCAGCCGGAAGATACAACAAGAAAAGCACTGCCGATAAATGAGGGAACTTCATCTCTATGACTCCAAATCCTGAGTAAAATCAGTAACAAATGACAAAACCAAAAGTTTCCCTAAGGCTTCGCTGCCCAACGCCTGTCCCAGAGAGAATCAAATCAAATGAATAACCCTGATAAAGTAACAAATAATATTACTCACCTGCACCCACTATAATACTGGGCCAAGAAAAATTAGACTTTTCTCATGTTTACGTTAACAAGGCCATATGTTATAAGTAAATTTTAAACTATAAGAATCTGTGACCATGGGAATTTACTGGATCATAAGTCTTAGCCTGACTTTTGTCGCGCTTGTCGAAGTCATGTTAAGTAAAAATGAAAACACAGCACAAATCAGATCATACGTTTATTTTGTTGCCGTTGTCGTGTTATTTACTTTCGGCGGAATTCGTGGTCTGGGAACAGGTCTGGATGATTTCCAGTATCGTGATTTCTTTGTTCACTTCGTCGATAAAATTGTTATTGAAGGATTCTGGCGTACCGCAGAAGAATTCCGCTACGAACCCGCGATCTACGCCATAGCAGGTCTCACACGTGTATTTACCGCCAATCCCGATATCTTTATCTATGTCTTTACGGTGATCGCGGTCTGCGTCAATGCCTGGTATTTCCGCAAGCTGACACCGCTGCCGATTGTGGCTCTGGCCGTCTACTCTGCTCACCTGTTTATTAACAAAGACATGAACCAGATTCGATTTGGTTTATGTTCCGCGTTCTTAATGGGCTTTGTGTATCATATGTCCCGCCGCAGTAAATCTGGGATGATCACCACCTTTATTCTCTCCTTTATCAGCCACGCAACCGGGATTATTGCCCTGCTCATTCCCATGGCGATGATTGTGAGGAAAAACAAATATATTCCTATTTTGATTGTGGTGGCCAGCTTGCCCCTCGCCTTTATGGGCAGCTCTGCGTTGATTGCTGTGCTTTCCAGCCACCTCGGTGGATTGGGTGACAGGGCAATGGGTTACGCTAACCAAGAATCGACCCAGGATCAGGGTATCCTGACGCTCTCAAACCTGAAGAATATCGGCTTTGTATTTATCTTTAGCTTTATGCTGTTGAGCGACAGAATCAAAAACTTCGACCCGGTGAAGTTTAATACTTATTACATTCTGGTCATCACGTTCGCGATTGGTGCGGGTATCAGGATGGCGCTGCAGGACTACGCCTCCGGTGGCCGACTGGCAAACTACCTGTTGCAAGTTGAACCGGTGCTTATTTCCCTCTGTATTTGGGAAACCAAAAAACTCAAGAAAGTTGCGGCCGTCGCGATTACCGTTTTAATGGTACTCTATTATCTTTATTACAATACCATTTCCAGTAAACAGTCGATAACCGGTTACGAAGTTTCACAAACATTTAAGCTGTAACACCCAATACCTAAACGCTAGCCTCCGGGCTAGCGTTTTTTTATTTCTCAGATAAAGCCGATAGACGCATAAGGAAATTCTGAATGTTTTAGTGGTACTGGTCATCGCTTGCATTTTTCTTTCCATGAACCTCTAATAGACTCACATCTGCGCCAGCAGAGTTAGGAATATTCTTAGCAATTTTAAACCAGGTTATTCAAGACTCACTGGCGCCAAGTCACTCAATGAAAGAATGCAGATATGAACGAAAAAAATAATTTTGATATCGTCCGGTTCTCGCTCGCCTTTATCGTCATGCTGGTGCATGCCGCTGAAGTCACCAGAAGTGCCGATATTCGGTTCCTGTCTCAATTTTTAAATAGTGACTTTGCCGTACGAGGTTTTTTCGCAATAAGTGGATTCCTTATTGCGAAAAGTTACTTAAGAAGTAAATCACTCACGTCCTATTTTATTAAGCGCGCTCAACGTATTCTTCCCGCTTATATCTTCGTCATTGTTCTCTGCTTCGTAATTGGCATGTGTCTGACGACGCTGCCGCTGATGGATTTCCTGAAAAATAAAGAGACCATCAAATATCTGATCGCTAACTTCTCATTCCTGAACTTCATTCAGCCTTCACTGCCGGGTGTGTTTACCAGCAACCCTAACCAGCCGATGGATGGTTCACTGTGGACGATCAAAGCTGAGCTGACACTCTATGTGCTGCTGCCGTTTATCGTACCGCTGATGAAGAAAAGCCCGCTTAAAGTCTGGAGTATCATTTTCGTTATCTCCTGCGCGTGGTTCTTCTACTTCACCTCGCTGTATACCGGGCCGAAGGCTGACACGCTGGCAAAACAGTTTGTTTCACTCTCTTCTTTCTTCTTCTTTGGCAGTCTGTTGGCGATACATCAGCCGACCTTCGATCGCCTGAAGGAGATTACGATTGTGTCTCTGGTGGTGTTCCTGCTGTTCAAGAATACCCAGTATTCCTTCATTATTGAGCCGATCGCCTTCTCGTCCGTGGTGATTCTGTTCTGCACCAACCTGTGCAAAGAGGTCAAGATCAGCCAATACGGTGACCTGTCTTACGGCATGTACCTGTACCACTGGCCGATTATTCAGGTGCTGCAGCATTTTGGTTTGTTTGCCACCAACGCCTTTATCGGCCTGGGATTGACCATCGTGATCACGCTGGCACTGGCTTACACCTCGTGGAATGTGCTGGAGAGCCGTTTCCTGAAGCGCGCACATCACAAACAGCCTTCGATCGCGCCACCGACCAATATCGCACGGGATTGAGTCCCGACGCATCAGGTCGCCATTAATGGCGACCCTACGGCAATCGTGAGGGGTTAGTGGCGACAATCGCGCGATATTCGTAGGGTGCGCATGAATGCGCACCGGTTTCATCTCAGATGGTCGCACCCATGGAAAGCCGGTAATGCAGGTTGACCTGTTCGATGGTGGGTTGCTGATTGATCTTTTTCAACACGATCTCGGTCGCCACTTTCCCCATCTCAAATCGTGGGGTGATCACGCTGGCTAAGCGCGGCGTGGTCGCCTGACCGATATCAAGTCCGTGGAAACCGGCAATCGCCATGGCCTGAGGGACCGCAATACCTGCGGCCTGGCACTCCTGCAATACCCCAACCGCCAAATCATCATTGGTACACAGAATGGCATCCATCTCCGGATAGAGCTGGCGCGCCAGCGTCATCATGCCGGTACCAATCGATACTGAAGAGACCTTGTTCGGCACAATACGCCCTGCCGGAAAACCTGCCGCTTCTACCGCATCACGATAACCCGCATAGCGCTGCTCATCACGGCGATCGGACATCGAACCAAAGTAGATGACGCGCTGCTTGCCGCTGGCCAGCAACATGGATGTCATATCATAGCCTGCGCGATAGTTATCAAACCCCACGTTAATGCGCCCGTTTGCCTCGGTAAGGCCCATCACTTCTGCCACAGGGATGTTGGCGGCATTGAGGTATTTCTCAGCGCGGACGGTGTGCACCGATTCCGTCAGAATCAGCCCTTTGATATTGAACGCCAGCACGGTAGCGATCTGCTCTTCTTCGCGCTGGGCGTTGTAGTCATAGTTGACCACCAGCGTCTGATAGCCGTGCGTACTGGTCACGGACTCAATACCCGCCAGCAAATCAGCAAAGATTTGGTTGTTAAATGAAGGGATCAATACACCGATGCGCGGCTGGCTTTGGTTCGCCACGGCGGCGTTTTCAGGATCGGGGATGTAGCCGATTTCGGCAATCACGCCAGCGATTTTCTCCGCCGTTTCCGTTTTGACCTTTTCCGGCGTGCGTAAATAGCGGCTAACCGTCATTTTGGTGACGCCCGCCAGGGTAGCAATATCGTCCAGAGTGATGCGCTGCGTTTTCATTGCGACGTCCGCAAAGATGGCCTGTCAATCAACGTATTATGCCCGTTGCCCGCCAAAAAATGAAACGAACACACAGTATCAATGATGACGAAAAATCATCGTGAAATTGCAGAATGAAAATTTCAGACATTTTCAATAGAAAACAAAAAATGCAATGTTGTTTTATAGCGATTTGATAAGAAACCCATCATTTCAGCCATTTATGGCCCTGACGAGATCACGACCAACAGCAATTTTCGCAACCTCCTTCACACTTTCTGGAAAAAATGATCCAAAAACCATCATTTAGAACATATATTCCATGATGATTACCTCGAGTGAATAACGCTGAACATCGATAACCTACACCACTCCTCTTTCTGAACACGTAACGTTCAGGCTGTAGAGACAAGGGGCTATAACAATGGATACCAGGCAAAAACGCTACAACATGAAGTACGTCATCCTTTGCTGTACCGTCGCGGCATTTGGCGGACTGTTAATGGGTTATGACTCTTCTATCATCTCCGGTGCAATTGAACCATTAAGCGAATACTTCCAGCTGACGCCCGCAGAGACCGGTTGGGCCGTTTCGAATATTCTGCTCGGCAGTTTAGTGGGTTGTTTTATTGCCCCGCGCCTGAGCGATAAATTAGGCCGTAAAAAGTCCCTCGCTATCACCGCATTACTGTTTACCGTTTCGGTGATCGGCACCGCCATCGCACACAACTTCACCGTGTTCGTGCTGTTCCGAATGATTGGTGGATTAGCCATTGGTCTGGCTTCGGTGATCTCCCCCATCTATCTGGCTGAACTGTCACCGTCGAAATTTCGTGGCCGCACCACCGCGCTCTATGCAGTGTGCTGTGTGGGCGGCCAGTCGGTAGTGTTGCTGACGAACTACTTCATCACCAAGTCCATGCTGCCAGAAGCGATGATAGCCATGGGCTGGCGTTACATCCTGGCCACCGCATTGGTGCCTTGTGCGCTGTTTATTTTCTTCATCGCTTTTATTCCAGAGTCACCACGCTGGAACGTGCTGAAGGGAAAATACAATGAAGCACTGGATACCCTGACCAAAATCTCCAACCGCGAACATGCCGAAAGCGTGTTCAATGAAATTAAACACTCCTTCTCTGAGAAGACCGCGCAGCAGCATAAAGCGCGCCTGCGTCTGGATAAAACCACCATCCCATTACTGGTGATCGGTATTGGTCTGGCCGTGGGTAACCAGATCAGCGGCATCAACGTGATTCAGTATTTTGGTCCAACGTTGCTGAAAAACGTCGCGGGCAGTACTGATTCGGCCCTGCTGCAAACCTTCTGGCTGTCGATTTGTCAGTTCATTGGCGTGCTGGCGGGCATGATGCTGATTGATAAGATAGGTCGTCGTAAACTGCTGTTGCTGGGCGCGATCACCTCTTGTGTCTGCCTTGCTTACTCGTTTATCGCCTTCTTCTATCATCTGCCGGGTTTACTGGCGGTGGTGGGTCTGTTCGCATATATGATTTTCTTTGGCATGACCTGGGGTCAGATTGTCTGGACGGTGCTGGGCGAAATCTTCCCGACGGAGATTCGTTCGATTTGCGTGGGAATTTCCATCTGTGCGATGTCGCTGGCGAACTTTGTCATCAGCAGCACCTTCCCAATTATGAACAGCAGCCCGATGTTACTGGATCTGTTCCACGGCGGCTTCCCGCTGCTGCTGTTCGCGATTTTCTCGCTGGGTATGTACTTCTTCACCTTCCGCTATCTGCCAGAAACAGCCGGCGTATCGCTGGAGAAAATCCACGGCTTAGTGCTGGAGAAGTTTAACGTCGATGCGGAGTTGCCGCAGAGCACCACCAGCAGCAAGGCCAGCGAGTCGTTTGATATCCCACGGCATTGATTGCGCAATCCAATTAATTCACCGCGCGCTCATACTGCTCGATCACCGCCAGCGCCAAACCGTTGGCGGGATCAATACGCTGCGGCAGGAAATGCAGCTGAGTATGGCTAAAGGTAAATGCCAATGTGCCATTCTGTGCCGCTTGCTGCACCGCCTGCACAAAAGCAGGATGCGCATTCCACGGCCCATCAATAATAATACTGGCCGGATTCACCAACTGCATCACATGACTGAGTGCGTGTCCCACATGATGACCGGTTAACGCCATCACCTCATCAACGATCTGCGGTTCACTCGCCGCGTTTTGCCAGCGCAAACCGGTTTTACGTTGTCCTAACTGCTGCTGGATCGCCGGATGGCTGACCAGCGTTTCCAGACAGCCTAACCGACCACAGCTACAGCGCAGACCTTGTGGCTGCACCTGCATGTGCCCAATCTCACCGGCGGTCCAGCTGCCGCCGACAAACACTTCCCCTTGCTCAACCAATGCGCCGCCGACACCTTCGCCAATGCGCAGGTAGAAATGGCTTTGTGATTTATCCAGGTCAAGCTGCTGCACCGAGAGCAGCGCCGCCGCTTTCACGTTGTGCATAATGCGCAGCGGCAAAGTGGTGGCACAGCTCAGCGGTGTGAGTACATCAACATCCTGCCAGTCAAGGTGGGCAGAAAAGTGCACCCAACCACGCTGGGGATCGATGATGCCGGGGAAACCCACGGCGATGCCCAATAGCTCGGGATGAGCAGCGTGCAGTGTCTGGCACACTTCCGCCAACTCCTGCAGCAGCAGCGCAGGGTCGGCCGTGTTGGAGTGCCAGGTCTGTTCGGCAATCACCTGAGAGTAATAGTCGCAGACCCGCCAGTGAATGGCGTTGCGCTCCACCATGATGCCAGCATTTTTCAGCTTTTCTGCGCGCAGCTCTATCTCGATTTTTGGCCGCCCGGCGGCAGCCACGCTCACCGGACCGAGCTCATTGATCAGCCCTTGCGCCAATAAATCATCGACAATTAGGGAAACGGTGTTTTTGCTGAGCTGAAGCGCGAGTGCCAGATCCTGGCGAGAGGTGATGCGGGTGGTACGCAGTTGCGTCATCACCCGCTTAAGATTGTTGAGTCGCAGTAACGCGGGACCTTTACCGGCTGCTTTCATTGCGCGCTTACCTAATCAATACTCATCGCCGCGCACGCGGCTACGGTAGCTTTCCCAGTCGAAACGTACCCACAAACTGGTGCCAAGGCGCATACGGTCCATCACGCGTTCGCCCAGCAATCCGTTCATCCCAGCAGGATCAAGATTGGACAGCATGCCGGTGGGCCGTTTTGAAGAAGAACGACGATCAACAATCTGGTTAATGATCACTTTTTCATAGCGTGACTCACTCTGCATGCCGATCTCATCGATCACCAGCAGATCCACATGGCTGAGATCCTGCAGCAGACGCTCTTCAGTAATATCACTGCCGCCACTGAAGGTGCCTTTCATGCTCGACATCAAATCGGCCACAGTCACAATCAGCACGCTTTTGCCACGCAGGATGAGATCGTTACCAATGGCCGCCGCCAGATGGTTTTTACCGGTGCCGGGACGGCCAGAGAACACAAAACTGGCGATGCTGTTGTCGAATCCGGCGGCATATTCCCGCGCCAAAGCCAGCGCCTTGCGCTGGCCATCGTTCTCAACGCGGTAGTTGTCGAACGAGCAGTTCATATGCAGTTCACGGATACCGGAACGCCCCATGATGCGCTGCATTTTCATGGCGCGGTTTTCCCGCACGATGGCTTCAGATCGCAGACGGCCCTGCTCCTGATTCCACGCCAGCAGCTCTTTACCGTTTTTAAATTTCGGTTGCACATCCGCAGGCATAAATTTTTTCAGGCGACTGAAAAGATCGTTCGGCGTTTTCATCACTCACCTCGGAATCCATCGGGAATATCGTAATTGGTATTGCTGACCTGAGTTACGTCACGCTTCGGCTGTCCGCCGTTGGCCGCACGGTTCATCTGCACGCTGCGCGCCAGTTTCTGCTGCCACTGCACATGATGAAACAGTCGGCCTTCCGCCTGCCAGTAAGCAACAAAAGTCGCCAACTCGGCAGCCGTCACCGGCTCGCTGAGTGCGATGCCCCAAATGGCGGCCTGGCGCTGAAAATCCTGATCGGGCTGCCAGCCCTGATACAGGGCGAATTTCCCCACCGGCGTACTGATCGGCGCGGCATCGGTATGAAACAGGCTGTCATCCAGGGTGACATCATTCGGCTGCTGCGCGGCGGCTTCCAGCGCCAGCAAGTGCGCCAGGCGCTGCGGCGTAATGGCATAAAATGCCGGCGCATTGTTGTGCAACACCGCCAGCACACCGTTATCGGCCTGCTGCAACACGGCAAGCGGATCCTGGCAAAAGCCATCCAGCCCCACCAGCGTTGAAGATAAGATTTTAACTGACATGAAGAAACCTGACGTTGACTAACCTGAAGTATTTAGCGTACAGCTTCGGCACTAAGCGGCCAGTGTACCTGTTTTAATGCGACGGATCGCGCAGGAATTAGAAGCTGGCGCTGACGCCGAGGCTGTAAATAAACTGTTCACCGCTGATCACCGCACCGGTCTGAGAGAAAGAAGCAAAGGCCGCCAGATTTTGCCCCAACGGGACATTCGCGCCCACGCTCACATCCACCCAGCGGCTCTCCTGATTGATTTCTTCAGGGCGATCGCGCGTGGCTAGCGGGTTATCGTAGTTCAATTGATGGCTATAGCTAACCTGTGCCCAGGGTGAAATCCAGCCAAGTGTGGAATCAACGCGCCAGCCCAGTGACGCCACATGCCCGGCGTTGTTGCCATCAACAAATTCGCACTTCGGGCAACTCAGATGGGAGTCATCTACGGCAAATTGCGCCACCGGTCCGGTGCTGACCGTCTGGCTCATTGGCATTTGCCAGCCCGCTGAATAGCGATTAGCGAAAGGCGCATTACCCACGCTGGCCGTTTCACTGTGCAGCACCATTGCGCCCTCATCCGGTGAATTCAGCACGGCATCCATCAAGCTGATGTCGTTATTTTCTGTCAACATCAGGCGATTACTGGAAATCTTTTCCGCCAGTATCGCGTTGTAATCCGGCACATTATCCCCGCTGGCCTGGCCCCAGGCATTGGCAGACATGGCCGTAAATAACAGCCACACACCGCCAAAAGCCAGCATGCGAATGTGCTGGCCTGTCCGCTGACTTTTCTGCAACATGAAAGACTCCTGACGAGCCAGAAAGGGATCGGGTTTTAAGGTTATGGATACCTGTCATCATCTGCCGTGCAGCCAACGCAACTGCTCCACGAAAAATGACAGGTATATTATCGGCACCCTTTGATTAACTATTAATCGATTCTGAGATACGTCAAGAGATTAACAGCTTTTTCCTCATGCTAAGGGAGTGATGCAATGCAACGTTGTGGCTGGGTAACACAGGATCCGCTCTATCTGGCGTACCACGATAACGAGTGGGGCGTACCGCAAACTGATAAGCGTGCCTTATTTGAGATGATCTGCCTTGAGGGACAACAGGCTGGATTGTCCTGGATCACCGTGCTGAAAAAACGTGAAAACTACCGCCGCGCCTTCCATGAGTTTGACCCCCATGCTGTCGCCCGGATGGATGAGGCTGATATGCAACGTTTGCTGCAGGATAGCGGGCTGATTCGCCATCGCGGCAAACTGGAAGCGATAATCAATAATGCGCGTGCGATGCTGGCGCTGGAGGCTGAGGGCGTAGACTTTTCAGGCTTTATCTGGGCATTTGTCGATAACCAGCCGATTTTACACCGTTTCGCGGATTATAAACTGGCCCCTACCACCTCTGAGCCTGCCATTGCGCTATCTAAAGCGCTAAAGAAGCGTGGTTTTAAATTCGTCGGCCCCACAACCTGCCACTCTTTTTTGCAGGCCTGTGGCTTGATCAACGATCATCAAACCAGCTGTTTCTGCCATCCCGATAATCTTTAACGCAAATCTTTACATTTTAAGACTGGGCCTCACGTATTTCCCCATTATTGAACGGCATAATAACCCCGTTTGGGGCATTTTCCCCGTTTGACTTTGTGAGGGATTTCCAATGAATAAGCGTGTTTTGGCGCTGGCCTTGTTACTGAGCGGCAGCGTGGCGCTGTCGGGTTGTACCACCAATCCTTATACCGGCGAATCACAGGCCGGTAAATCGGGCATCGGCGCGGGCCTGGGTGCCGTGCTGGGTGCGGGCGTGGGTGTGTTGTCATCCTCGAAGAAAGATCGCGGTAAAGGGGCACTGATTGGTGCCGCATCCGGTGCCGCACTGGGCGGCGGTGTTGGTTATTACATGGATGTGCAGGAAGCGAAACTGCGCGATAAAATGCGCGGTACTGGCGTCAGCGTAACGCGCCAGGGCGATAATATCGTGCTGAATATGCCGAACAACGTGACCTTTGACTCGAACAGCAGCAACTTAAAACCGGCAGGCGCCAACACCCTGACGGGCGTGGCGATGGTCCTCAAAGAGTATCCAAAAACCGCCGTGAATGTGGTGGGCTTCACCGACAGCACCGGCACACGTGCGCTGAATATGAAATTGTCACAGCAGCGTGCGGAAAGCGTGGCCAGCGGTCTGATTCTGCAAGGTGTGGCGCAGAACCGTCTGCGTACGCAAGGCATGGGCCCGGATAATCCAGTTGCCAGCAACAGCACAGAAGCCGGTAAAGCACAAAACCGTCGTGTCGAGATTACGCTCAGTCCGCTGGGCTAATTCTGTCGCCGGTCTGCTACTGCAGATCGGCGTTTGTGCGCTTTTTTGCGCGGTATTTAGCGCTTTTTGTGTAAGAAAACGCTCAATAATCGTCAACCGATAGAGCCGAAAAATACTTTATGCTAGCGTGATCAAAAATTGATCAGTGGAACATCTCATCATGTCGCTAAAAGCCATTGCTGCGGCCCTCGGCCTCTCTGTTACTACCGTGAGTCGTGCGCTAAATGGCTATGATGATGTGGCGGAAGCCACGCGCAAACGGATTGAAGATGAAGCCACCTCGCGCGGCTATCGCCCTAATGATGCTGCCCGTCGCTTAAAAACCGGCCGAGCCAACGCCATTGGCTTGGTCTTTCCCGTCAGCACCGCCTCCCTCAATGACAGCTACTACAGCGAAATGCTGCAAACACTCGATCAGCGCCTGGCGCTGCATGAAATCGACCTGATGATTCTGCCGGACAAGCCGCACGATCAGCACCGTACTGTCATGCGTATGTTGCGCAGCGGCTCGCTGGACGCGCTGATTTTGACGCACACCCTGCCGCACGATCTGCGCCTGGAACGCCTGCAACAAAAGGGGTATCGCTTTCTGACGCTGGGTCGCAGCCAACTCCCACAGCCTTACGCATGGTTCGATTACGACAACCATGCAGGCACCCTGTTAGCTGCAGAACACTGCCTGCAGCAGGGATGGACGCGTCTCGCCTATCTCGGGGGCGACGAACCCTTTACCTACATTATCGATCGTCGCCAGGGCTTTGTGGATGCGTTCACCCAGCACCAGCCCTCCATTGCGCCTACCATGCTGGCGGCGCTGCCCGTCACCCGACGCTCGGGTTATCAGCAAACGCAGCGCTGGCTGTCGCAGGACATCGCACCTCAGGCAATCATCACCGATTGCGCGCCGCTGGGCGAAGGCGCGGCGATTGCGCTGCAACAGGCCGGACGCCTGAGCGGCTCACGAGCGATTCCGCTGTTTGTTTATGACGGCCTGCCGCACGACTCGATTATTGACGAACCCGTGAACGCCATTCTGCAATTATCGCAACAGCGCATTGGCGAACGCGTGGCAGAGATGGTGCTGCAACTGCTCGAAGGTGCGCCCCTCGAGACCCTGCAAACACTGTGGCAACCGATGCTGCGCCTCACTTCTGACGCACAATGATTGCGTGACGCCTGCGCTGTGGTAGTCTTCGCCTGATTGAATTATTCAGGTATCCGCAATGAAAACCAGGCCGCCACGAGCCACAATCAGTGACGTTGCCCGTACGGCAAAAACCGGTAAAACCAGCGTTTCCCGCTACCTCAATGGCGAAGTGAATGTGCTCTCGCCCGATCTCAAAGCACGTATTGAACAGGCCATCGCCGATCTTGATTATCGTCCAAGCCAGATGGCACGCGGCCTGAAGCGCGGACGCACGCGCCTGATTGGCCTGATTATTGCGGATATCACCAACCCCTACTCGGTGGATGTGTTGAGCGGCATTGAAGCAGCCTGCCGTGCGCAGGGCTTCACCCTGCTGATGTGTAACACCAACAACGAAGTCGACCGTGAGCAGTATTACCTGCAACTGCTGAGCAGCTATCAGGTCGAGGGGATTGTGGTGAATGCCGTCGGTATGCACGAAGAAGTGCTGAAACGCCTGCAGCAGTCGATGCTGCCCATGGTGCTGATTGACCGCAAAATCCCTGACTTTGCCTGCGATGTGGTGGGCCTGAATAACCCTGAAGCGTCGCATATTGCCACGCAGCATCTGTTGGATAATGGCTATGATGCCCTGCTGTTCCTCAGCGAACCACTCGGTAGCGTCAACACCCGTCGTGAACGTCTGGCTGCGTTTCATGACACCTGCAAAACACGCGCGCACGTCTTGGCTGAAAACGCCGAAGTGCCGCTACATCAACCAGAACAAATGGAAAGCGTATTGCGCGCCTTCCAGCAACGTCATCAAGAGAAGCGCTGCGCCGTCATTGCCGCCAACGGTGCATTGACGCTGCAGGTGGCGCGCGCTTTACAGCGCCTGGAACTGCGCTGGGGCGAAACCATCGGGCTGCTGGGCTTTGATGAGCTGGAGTGGGCCGCACTGGCAGGTGTCGGGATTACCACCCTGAAACAGCCCACCTGGCAAATTGGCTATGCCGCGCTGGAACAAGTGATTGCGCGTATTGATGGCAATGAACAGCCGATCAGCGAGCAGGTTTTCTCCGGTGAATTGATTGTGCGCGGCTCCAGCCAGCCGCTGCGCTAAGTCCCCTCCCTTTGGCTCACTTCGTGAGCAGGATCATAAATCCGCACTCTGTGGCTTTCTTTTGGAACCGGTTCCATTTAGGTTTTTATCATGATGTTTGTAGGGTGCGTGTTCAGACGCAATGGCCTCAAGGAGAATCGAAAATGGCACATCCGGAAATTATCGTGGTCACCGCCGCTTACGGCACACAAAAAGTCGCGGAACTGGGCGGGCAAACGGCACTGCTGCCAATGATTAAAGCCGCGGGCGCAGATGGTGTAGAAATCCGTCGCGAACTGTTCAGCGAAGACGATTTGCTGCGTTTGCACACGCTAAACAAGGCATTGGCTGAGCAGCAACTCAGCGCCAGTTACTCGGTACCCGAGGCGTTGTGGTTAGAAGATGGCACGTTGAACCCGCGCCTGGCCCAGTTCTTGTTAGAAGCCGAACAGATCGGTGCCAAGCGGCTTAAAATCGCCCTCGGCCATTTCGTCGGCCTCTCTGATCCGCAGTTGGTTGAGGTGCTGGCGGCATCGCCGGTGACGCTGGTGGTCGAAAATGATCAAACGCCTGACAGCAAACTCGCGCCGATGGTGAACTTCTTCCATCGCGCCTGTGATGCGGCGTTACCGCTGGATATGACTTTCGACATGGCTAACTGGGTGTGGACAGGTGAAGACGCTCTGCAAGCCGCAGAACAGCTGAGCCGCTACGTCAGCTACATCCATGTTAAGGCCGCCGTACCGCACGGTGAGACGTTCCGCGCCATCGCGCTGGATGAAACCGACGGAAGCTGGCGACCGCTGCTCAGTGCACTGCCAAAAGATGCGCCGCGCGGCATTGAGTTCCCGCTGGAAGGCGCAGATCTGCTGGCGGTAACCCGTCACTACGTTGATCTGCTGCGTGCGGTGTAAGGAGTCGACCATGAAGCGACTTGATGTGGTGACGATAGGCGAAGCGATGGCGATGTTTATCGCGCAACAGGCGGGCGATCTCGCAGCGGCTGACCACTTCGTTAAACGCATTGCCGGCGCGGAACTGAATGTCGCGATCGGGCTTGCGCGATTGGGCTTGCAGGTCGGTTGGGTCAGCCGCGTCGGCGACGACAGCTTCGGACGCTTTACCTTGCAGCAGTTGGCGAAAGAGAATGTCGATCATCACTGTGTGACCACGGATGCGCGCTACCGCACCGGTTTTCAGCTCAAGTCGCGCGTTGATGACGGTTCAGACCCTGAAGTGGAGTATTTCCGCCAGGGCTCTGCCGCCAGCCATCTGTCACCCGATGATTTCGACGCCGATTATTTCGGGAGTGCACGCCATCTGCATCTGAGTGGCGTGGCCGCCGCGATCTCCGCCAGTTCACTGGAACTGAGCAAACATGCTGCCAAGGAGATGCGCGTACGCGGTAAAACCATCTCCTTTGATCCCAATCTGCGCCCGGTGCTGTGGCGCAGTGAAGAAGAGATGCGCAAGCAACTGAATGGGCTGGCAGAGTACGCAGACTGGGTGCTGCCAGGCGAGAAAGAGGGGCAGATCCTCACCGGCTATCGCCAGCCGGAAGCTATCGCTGATTTCTATCTTGATAAAGGCGTGCGTGCCGTGGTGATCAAAACCGGCTGCGACGGTGCCTGGTACAAAACCGCTGAGGGCGAAAAAGGCTCGGTCGCGCCGATTCTGGTCGAGAACGTGGTGGATACCGTTGGTGCAGGCGATGGTTTTGCCGTCGGGCTGATTAGCGCACTGCTGGAAGGTCAATCACTGCCGCAGGCGATTCTGCGTGGCAATAAAATCGGCTCGCTGGCGATTCAGGTCGCGGGCGACAGCGAAGGGCTGCCCACGCGCGCGGCTCTGGGGGATTATTAATCACCGGTCGCCATAAGTGCGTACCTGACTAATCCTTCTGTCTCTACACCCAAAATAATTCGAATCCCCTCATGGGGCCTACTCTTGGTTCAGGAAGGCGGCAAGTGCATGAATCCTCGGGAGCTTACTGGAGTAAGTGACAGAGGAGAATGCACGTAGCCAACGCACCTGAAATTTGAAGTATGAAGGGTATACAACACTATTCCGAGGCACATCCATTGAATGTGCCCGCCTCAAAACAGAGGAGTCACCCATGAAATCGCAGACAATCGCGCCAAAACGCTGGTGGTTTATCATGCCCATCGTGTTTATCACCTACAGTCTGGCGTATCTGGACCGGGCGAACTTTAGTTTCGCCTCTGCCGCAGGGATTAATGACGATCTCGGCATCACCAAAGGCATGTCATCGCTGCTGGGTGCCCTGTTCTTCCTTGGCTACTTCTTCTTCCAAATCCCCGGCGCGATGTATGCCGAACGCCGCAGCGTGAAGAAGCTGATCTTCTGGTGCCTGATTTTATGGGGCGGCTGCGCCTCTTTAACCGGCGTGGTGAGCAATATCCCGATGCTGGCTGCCATCCGTTTTGTGCTCGGCGTGGTTGAGGCTGCGGTGATGCCGGCGATGCTGATTTACATCAGCAACTGGTTCACTAAATCAGAACGTTCACGAGCTAATACCTTCCTGATCCTCGGCAACCCGGTCACAGTGCTGTGGATGTCGGTGGTGTCTGGCTATCTGATTAACGCTTTCGGTTGGCGCGAGATGTTCATCTTCGAGGGCATTCCCGCCGTGATTTGGGCGGTGGCCTGGTGGTTCCTGGTGCAGGACAAACCCACACAGGCCAAATGGATGAGCGACGAAGAGAAATCGGCGTTGCAGGCACAGTTGCAGAAAGAGCAGGAGAGCATCAAAGCGGTACGCAACTATGGCGAGGCGTTCCGTAATCGCAACGTGATTATTCTGTGCATGCAATATTTTGCCTGGAGCATCGGCGTGTACGGTTTCGTGCTGTGGCTGCCGTCCATTTTGCGTAACGGTACGCAGATGGGTATGGTGGAAGCCGGTTGGCTTTCTGCGGTGCCATATCTGGTCGCCACTGTCGCGATGGTGGTGGTGTCCTGGGCATCGGATAAAACACAAAATCGTAAGCTGTTTGTCTGGCCGCTGCTGCTGATTGGTGCGCTGGCGTTCCTCGGTTCGTATCTGGTGGGTTCCAGCAACTTCTGGCTCTCCTATACGCTGCTGGTGATTGCTGGAGGTGCCATGTACGCGCCATACGGTCCGTTCTTTGCCATCATTCCTGAGATGTTGCCACGTAACGTCTCAGGCGGTGCCATGGCCCTGATCAACAGCATGGGTGCGCTCGGTTCCTTTATCGGTTCCTGGATTGTGGGCTATCTTAATGGCGCGACCGGCAGCCCCGCCGCTTCCTACATTTTCATGGGTGCCGCGCTGCTGGTTTCGGTATGGCTGACGTTGATTGTCAAACCGGCTGAGAACAAAACATCGCCGATTCATGGCGCAAAGCACGCGTAAGGATGTGCCTTAGCGCGTCCATTGCCACGGGAGGCCTGAAGGCCTCCCCGACACATTTTGAGGGAGATATGATGAAACCTGCTGTGATTCTGTATAAGAGCCTGCCCGATGACCTGCGCGCGAAGCTCGATGCCCATTTTACCGTGACCGAAGTGAATAACGTTGCGCCAGAAACCGTGCAGCAACACGCGGCGCAATTTGCTGAAGCGCAGGGTTTGCTGGGTTCCGGCGGGAAAGTGAATGGCGATCTGCTGGCGGCGATGCCCGCGTTGCGTGCCTGCTCGACGGTGTCGGTGGGATACGACAACTTTGACGTCGAGGCACTAAACCAACGCAAAGTGCTGCTGATGCACACCCCGACCGTGCTGACTGAAACCGTGGCCGATACCATGATGGCGCTGGTGCTGAGCACCGCCCGCCGTGTGACGGAATTGGATAAATGGGTCAAAGCGGGCGAATGGAAGAAGAGCATCGGCCCGGAATATTACGGCACCGATGTGCATCACAAAACCCTCGGCATTCTCGGCATGGGCCGCATCGGTCTGGCGCTGGCACAGCGTGCGCACTTTGGCTTCGGCATGAACATTCTCTATAACGCTCGTCGTCAGCATGAAGAGGCGGAAACGCGTTTCGGCGCGCGCGCCTGTGACCTGGAAACACTGCTGAAAGAGAGCGATTTTGTCTGCATCAGCCTGCCGCTGACCGAACAGACGCACCACATGATCGGCGCAGCACAGCTTAAGCAGATGAAATCCAGCGCGATTCTGATTAACGCAGGCCGTGGTCCGGTAGTGGATGAACAGGCGCTGACCGCCGCACTGAAGGACGGCACCATTCATGCTGCGGGTCTGGACGTGTTTGAAGTAGAGCCGGTTCCCGCCAATGCGGAACTGCTCAAGCTGCCGAACGTGGTGGCCCTGCCGCACATCGGTTCTGCCACCCATGAAACGCGCTACGGTATGGCACGTGATGCGGTGGATAATCTGATTGCCGCACTGAGCGGCAAAGTCGAGAAAAACTGCGTTAACCCACAGATCCAAGGTTAAGCCCGCTGCTTTAGCCATTGCGCCTGCCCGCTGCGGGCGCTATGGTGGTTGCCCATTCCCGATCACAATGTTTTAACTTCCTATGTCCTTTTCTCAGTTCGGCGACAAATTTACTCAACATTCCGGCATCTCACGTCTGATGGAAGACATGGGTGAAGGCCTGCGCACGCCTGGCACCATTATGCTTGGCGGCGGCAACCCGGCGCAGATCCCGGCCATCAATGATTACTTTAATCAGCTGCTCCAGCAGATGCATCAGGACGGCAAGCTGAGCGAAGCGCTGTGCAATTACGATGGCCCGCGTGGCAAAGCGTTGCTGCTGGATTCACTGGCGAAGATGCTGCGGGAGGAGCTGGGCTGGCCGATTACGGCACAGAACATTGCGCTCACCAACGGCAGCCAGAGTGCGTTTTTCTACCTGTTTAACCTGTTCGCGGGTCGTCGCGCTGACGGCAGTAAAAAACGTGTGCTGTTCCCATTAGCGCCGGAGTATCTCGGATATGCCGATGCGGGATTAGAAGAGGATCTGTTCGTTTCCGCCAAACCGAACATCGAGTTACTGCCAGAAGGCCAGTTTAAGTACCACGTCGATTTCGAGCACCTGCCGCTGAACGATGATGTGGGCTTGATTTGCGTGTCGCGTCCGACCAACCCAACTGGCAACGTGATCACCGATGACGAACTGATGCAACTGGATGCGCTGGCGCAGCAACACGGCGTGCCGCTACTGATTGATAACGCCTACGGTGTCCCTTTCCCCGGCATCATCTTTAGCGAAGCGCGTCCGCTGTGGAACCCGAATACCATTCTGTGCATGAGCCTGTCGAAACTCGGACTGCCTGGCGCACGTTGCGGCATTATCGTCGCCGATGAGAACACCATCAGCGCCATTGGCAACATGAACGGCATTATCAGCTTAGCACCCGGCAGCATTGGTCCGGCGATCGCCAATGAGATGATTGCGCGTGGTGATTTGCTGCGTCTGTCAGAAGAGGTGATCAAGCCGTTCTATCAGTCCAAGGTGAGCGAGACGATTGCGATTCTGCGTCGCTATCTGCCGGAAGACCGCTGCTTGATCCACAAACCTGAAGGGGCGATTTTCCTCTGGCTGTGGTTCCGCGATTTGCCGATCAGCACCGAAGCGCTGTATCAACGCCTGAAGGCACGCGGCGTGTTGATGGTGCCAGGTCACTTCTTCTTCCCTGGTCTGGAACAAGCGTGGCCGCATACCCATCAGTGTATGCGCATGAACTATGTGCCGGATGCAGAGAAGATTGAACGCGCGGTACAGATTCTGGCGGAAGAGCTGGATAAGCTTTAAAGGCTGCTTAATCCGCTGTTAACGACAGCTGGCACCACTGTGCCAGCTGTTTGATCGCCTCTTCCACTTCAGCATTCCAGCCAAACCCGGCGTTGAGTCGGAAACAGTGATCGTAGCGGTGGTCAGTGGCGAAGATATGCCCCGGCGCAATGCCGATCCCCGCGTTGCGCGCTTTTAGAAACAGAGCGCGCACGTTTAACGCCTGCATCGGCATCTCCACCCACAATACGTACCCGCCCTCCGGCTCTGATACGCGCGTGCCCGCCGGGAAATAGCGCAGCACCGCCTGGCGCATATGGTGGATTTGATTCTTCAGCTCACGGCGCAGTTTGCGCAGGTGCGCATCGTAGCCGCCACTGCGCAGCAGTTCGGCAATCGCCGCCTGTGAAAGTACCGAGGTGCCCATGCTGGTGGTGTACTTCAGTGAGGCAATCTTGCGCATGTAGTTGCTGCTGTGCACCCAGCCAATGCGAATGCCGGGTGCCACGGTTTTTGAAAAGCCGCTGCACAGGATGGCATTTGGGCTGAAAGCGCGCATCGGGAACGGACGCCGCTCGCCAAACGCGGTGTCACCAAAGATATCGTCCTCGATAATCACCACATCGTTTTCATCAGCCTGACGCGCGATGTAGGCCTTCTGCTCGTTGGGAATGCTTTTGCCCAGCGGATTATTGATGTTGTTGATGGTGAGATACGCCTGCACCGCTTTGCGCTGGAACAACGCCGTAAGCTTGGAGACGTTAACGTAGCCCTCAGGCCCAGCTTCAACTTCAATCACCCGCAGGTTGAGGTTGTGCAGCATCTGTAACAGCACAAAGTAGCAAGGTGACTCCACCGCCACGATGTCACCAGGACGCGTGGTGGCGCGCAAAGCGAGTGAAATGGCTTCGATGCAGCCATTGGTGATCAGGATGTCATCCGCGCTGATATTGCAGCCATAATCCACTGCGCGTCGGGCGATTTCTGCCTTGAGTGGCGCATAGCCGGTGCCTTTCACCGTGTTACCCAACAGTGCCGGTTTGCTGTAACCCATCTGACGCATCAGCAGGCCAATTTTCTTAACCGGATAGAGGGAAATATCGCCGTTCGCCAGATCCAGCCTGACGCGACAATCGGAGCCCAGCATCGCCAGATGCAGTTCGGTTTGCTCATCCAGCGGCGCCACTTCGCGCGGCTGTTCGCTGTTAAGTGGCACAGGCAGTGACTTTTCCACTTTACGCGGCGCAACAAAAAAACCGGACTTAGGACGCGCCACAGCGTAGTGCTCATCCTCCAGCGTGCGTAATGTTTTCAACGCGGTGGTCATGCTGACACTGTACTGTGTGGCCAGCGTACGCACTGAAGGTAAACGGCTGTCCGGCGGCAGCGATCCGCTGTGAATGGCTTGTTTTATCTGCTCTGCGATCTGACGGTAACGACTACTCTGACTCTCCTGTTCACTCGCTCCAGCCGCCATCTGTTCCACCCCATATCGTACACATCTGTGCGTATCCCTCAGATTACATTCAAAGTACTTTAGGTTGCATCTGTTAATTCAGCTTCAGACATTCATTGCGTTTCCTTTTCCCGTGGTTTGCCGCCAGCACGGCAAACGCGTTTTTAATCGCCAAAGGATGAAGTCAAAAAATGAATAATCTGCCCACCATGATGAGAGAAATAGAAGGCTACCTGACACCCGCCATTATCGATTCTGCTCAACGCTGCTCTCGCCGTTTACTCGATGCCCTACCCGATAGTGAAAATCCTGCTCGCAACCGCGTGCTGCTTGCGTATGGCGGCGGTAAAGACAGCAGCTACATGGTGGCCTATGTGCGTTACATTCAGGGGCTGATCTGGCAACAGCAGGGCAGCACCTTCCAGCTCCGTATCAGCACTAACCGTCACGCGGCGATGAATGACAGCGTGATGGAGAATATTGACCGCGTGTACCGCGCTTTGCGCATCCACAACGATGATTTTACCGAGTGCCTGGTGACCGATGGCTTGCAGATCCGCGCTTTCGATCGCCACTTACCGATGCCCGACAGCGTGCGCCAGCAGAATCGCAACGATGTGCTGATGAATGGCCACCGTTTTCGCGCCGATGCACGTTCCACCTTCTGCAACGCCTGCAACCTCAGTATGGTGAACTCCTTTGGCCTGGCGGCGCACTACGCGGGCGGCGTCGATGTGATCATCACCGGTGATTCCCCACAGGAGCAGACCGCCTACCTCGCCTGGGCGCGCCACTTGTCACGCCTGTTTGATGCGCCTGTGGCGGATAAATCACGCGGCTTTAGCGGTTTCCTGCAAACCCTGGATGGCGTGGCAGAGCGCTATTTTGCCGATATCTACGGTGCCGATCAGGTCACGCCTGCGCATCGCATTACCTGGCAGCTTGAGCGCGATCCCCTGTTCTTCAATATCTACCAGGACACCGCCTATGAAGCCGGTGCGCACTGGGCCCTGCTCACTGAATTCATGCATTTCCGCTTTGATGAACTGATGTTCAGCTTCTCCGAATCGGACTGCGGCAACCCGACGTTAATGGCACATATTCGCGGTCTGCGTGCGGAGACGCTGATGCAGCGCAGCTACGCCGAAGGCATTCGCGAATATGTGCGCTTTGCCCTCGGCTTGATGGAGAAGAAAGATTTCCCGCCGCAGCTGATCAGCGAAATGGCCGCGCGTTATCAGGACGATGCAGCGATAGAACGGGCGCGTGAGCGTGCCGCCCGCTTTGCTGAACAGGCTTTTGGCCTGAATGAGACACAGTTGGTGTGCATGATCTATTCGCCGTTTATCGCGCAGGGCCACCAGCTCAATGCCTGGTTACAGCAGTTAACCGATGCACCAGATGAGCAGGCGGTGCGTGCGCTGCTCAGCAGTGACAGTGATGACGTGCTGCTGGCTCAGCAGTTGGAACGGCTTTCGGGTCTGACGATTGCGCAAATGCGCCAGTGCTGGCGCAGCGCACAGGTCAACACCTTGCTGGACGGAACGCGTGGTGATGCGCTGTCGCGCGTGCTGCGTTTCGATCCACATAAAGCCGTGATTCAGGTCAACAACGGTGCCTTGCAAGACATCGTTACGGAAGTGATCTCCGGGCGTTAACCCGGTAAGGCGACGCGATGAGAAAGATTTTCCTGCAGATTGGTGCCACCCGTGACGGACAAAATCCCTATTGCGCGGTGGCAAAACGTGAAGGCTATTTTACCGTGCTGGCAGAGATGGGCGACTTCGTCGACTACCAGAGCCTTAGCCTTCAGCTCCCGTTCGATCTGATTGTGCGTCTCGATCGCCCGGAAAATCCGTGGGATGTGTTGCAGGCATGCCTGCGGGCCGGGTTACTGGAACACCCTCAGGTGGTACTGGCAGGCTTCGAAGCCTACAACGCCAGCGCCGGTCGCGTGCGTGAGTTGCTGGCCGGGCCGGATGCCGGTCCCTGTTTTATTCCACCGGACAAATATGCGCAGCGCATGGCGTTACGCAAAGCCTGGCCGCGCTTTCCCCAGCCGGAGTTCCGCTTCTTCGCCTCGCCGCTCAGTATTCGTGACGCGCGTGATGCGCTGCTTTACCCCTGCGTGATCAAACCGGTTGATGGGGGCGGCGGGCTGGGTATCTGGTTAGTAGAAGAACCCAGCCAGCTGGATGCCGCCGTCGCCAAGCTGGTGGAAACCATGAACTACGGCGGACGCGGCTTTAGCGGCTTTATTGTCGAGAGCTGGCTGGCGGGCGATGAATACTCGCTGCAGGGCGTGGTGGATAACGGTCATGCGGTGGCGCTGACCTGCTGTCAGAAGGTGATCGAGCACCAGATTGATGAGGAAGGCAGTATCAGCTTCTACGAATCCGGCCATGTTGCTATGGCAGCGCAACAGCTGCCTGCCGCCTTTGCCAGCCTGATGAGCTTCTGCTGCGAAACCTTTGGCTATCGCCAGGGCGCATTCCACATCGACTTCATCATGGTAAACGGTGAGCCGCACTTCCTCGAAATGGGCTTCCGCTTATCAGGCATGGGGGTGGTGAACCTGGTGGAAGAGGTTACCGGCATCAACTGGGCAGAAGTGGCGTTCCAGATTGAAGCCGGGCGCGGTTTACCCGCTTTGCACTTCCCGCCACAGCCGCAAGCGATTGGACGTTTGCGTTTGCGCCAGCGTCTCCAGCATGACGCCGCCGAGCGCTGGATTGCACAGCATCAGCGCGGGCAGCTCCTGCCGCCGCTGAATCTGCCGGTGCTGGAGGTGTCGTCCCGCTCTTCGCTGTATGCCGATCTCACCCGCCATGCCGGGATTCTCGCCACCTTCCGTCTCACCGCCAGCAGCCGTGATGAGGTACTGGCGGTGTTCAACCATATTCTCGCGGTGCCGACCTTAGCCACACGGAGAGATTTACTATGTGCAGAATGATTGTGGCTCACGGCCAGTTCGACGCCGCCGCGGTGCTGGATGCCGCGCGCGCCATGAGTTGTGGGGAAACCGCCACGCATGAAGGTCCGATTAAGCAGCATCCTAACGGCTGGGGCTGTTTATGGCTGGAACAGGGGCACATTCGCACCCTGCACGGCACCGGCACCTTCGCCGATGCCTTACCGGGCATTGATGTTGATCGCCTGCGCCACTGCCGTTTTCTGGCGGTGCATGTGCGTCATGCCACGTTGAGCAAAAATCAGGGCATCGAATTCTCTCATCCGCTGTGGCGAACCAGTGGCGCCACACAGTGGCACATGATGCATAACGGTTTTTTGCCCACGGTGTATGCCCAGCTTGGCATGGCAGAATCCCGCTTCGACTCCGCCGAATACCTTGAGTACATGGTCGAACAGGCCACGCCAGCCGATTTCACCCGCGACTACCTGCGCGACAAAATGGCGCGCGTCGCACCGGGGGGCAGCGCCGCCAATGCGATTTTCGTTACGCGAGAGAAAGCCTGGGCGTGGCAGTGGCATCCTGAAGATACGCCTTATCCCAACTATTTCACGCTGCACCACCTGCATCACAACAACACCACAATTATCGCTTCTGAACCTATTCCAGCACTGGGCGCGGCGTCTGACTGGCGTCGTATGCACAACCATGAACTTTATGAATTTCCATTGGGGGAGTGATCAGCATGGCCATTTTCAATCAGATACGCGTTATCAATCCGAAGATGTTTGTCGAAAGCGCCTGGCTGGATGACATCGTCACCGCTCGTGTGCCATTGCTGGTGTTGCGAAATTTTCTCACGCCAGACGTGCGCGAAGCGGTAGTGGATGATTTGCAGCAGTGCCGCGAGCAGGTTCGCGTATCGCACTATCCCAATGGCGCGCTGACTACACTTGGCCCTTATCTGGCCAAACACACCCGCGAGCCGGAAAATTACTTCACCGAGCTGCGCGATATTCAGCCTGCGTTGCCGCCATCACTGCACTGCCTGCGCGACCAGGTTTACAACTGGGTTAAGCACTCATTGCGCCTGGATAGCCTGCAAACCGCCAGCGAACCCGATCTGGGCCACTATGCCGGTTCCATCGTGCGCTTCCACGCCAACGGCGTCGCCAATCCACTGCATAACGACAATATCGTGCGCGATGCCGCTGGCAGTGGTCTGGCGGTGACGCAGATTCTGCATCAGCTGAGCTGTGTGGTCTGTTTGCAGGAGTGCAACGCGGGCGGTGAACTGCGCATCTTCAACAAGAAGTGGCAGCCGGTTGATGAACGTTTCAAAACCCAGGGCGAACTCGGCTATCAGAGCGGCGTGGTAGAAGACAGCGAAGTGTGCGAATTCTCTCCGCGCAGCGGCGATATCTATCTGTTTAACCCGGCGTTTTATCACGAGATTGATCGCGTGGAAGGCGACACGCGAATCACCTTGGGCTTCTTCTTTGGCCTGACCGACAAAAAAATGAAGCACGCCATTGCCTGGAGTTAACGCCAGGCCTTCGACGAGGAAAAGAGTATGAATACCTATGAGAAAGTGATTGCCCTACTGGATGAACACCGCGCCGACTACCGCGTGGTGGAGCATGAAGCCATCGGCCAAACCGACGTGATCAGTGCGATTCGCGGTAACGATCTCCATCAAGCGGCCAAAGCGATGGTGCTGGAGGTCACCATGCCGGAGGGGGCGGAAGCACGCTACCTGCTGGCAATCGTGCCGGGCGACTGCAAGATCAACTTCAAGAGTGCCGCGCGTGCCATTGGCGGCAAGAAATCCACCTTCGCCGCGCCAGAGCAGGCGCAGGCACTGACTGAATGTGTGATGGGCGCTGTCCCTCCGTTTAGTTTTGATGACCGACTGGCGTTGCGGGTTGATACGCGCCTGCGCGATGTCGGCACCTTGTGGTTTAACGCCGGGGCGCTGGAGCGCTCTGTGGCGCTGAATGTGAATGATTTCTTTGATGTAGTCGGTGATGACTGTTGTGCAGACATCGCCACTCCGGTGACGGCGACCGCCTGAAGCGGCAGTAAGGAACCTGTATGTCAGTAAAAGATATGATGTTAGCGCTGTGTGTGGTGGTGGCATGGGGGGTGAATTTTGTGGTGATCAAGCTGGGTCTGCACGAGATGCCACCTTTCTTGCTGGCGGGGCTGCGCTTTGCCCTGGTGGCCTTCCCGGCGATCTTCTTTGTAAAGCGGCCGCAGATCCCGCTGCGCTGGCTGGTGGTGTACGGCATGACCATCAGCTTTGGTCAGTTCGCCTTCCTGTTCCTCGCCATTAAACTCGGCATGCCTGCGGGCCTGGCCTCACTGGTGTTGCAGGCGCAGGCGTTCTTTACCCTGCTGCTTGGGGCGCTGTTTCTGGCAGAAAAGCTGCGCTGGAACCATATCGCCGGCATTTTCGTGGCGACACTCGGCATGTTTATGCTGGCAACCGCAGGGATGGAGGGGCAAACCACAGCAGGTATTACCCTGACCACCATGATGCTGACCTTAGCGGCGGCGCTGTCCTGGGGACTCGGTAATATCACCAACAAGATCATTTTGCGTAATCGCAATGTGCCGGTGATGTCACTGGTGGTGTGGAGTGCGCTGGTGCCGGTGGTACCCTTTTTTGCCTGCTCCTGGTGGTTTGATGGGGAAGCGGAGATCGTCACCAGCCTGCTCAACATCTCATTGCAAACGGTGCTGGCGCTGATTTATCTCGCTTTTGTGGCTACCATTGTCGGTTATGCGATTTGGGGCAACCTGCTCAGCCGTTATGAAACCTGGCGTGTTGCACCGCTTTCACTGCTGGTACCGGTGGTGGGCATCCTCAGTGCAGCGCTGGTGCTCGACGAAACCCTCTCCCCGCAGGAGATCATCGGGGCATTAGTGATCATTCTCGGCCTGCTGGTGAACGTATTTGGCGGGATGGTAAGTCAGCGATTATGGGTGCGGACCTGACGGAAAACATATGGGCGGCCTGAGGGCCGCCCTTCGCGTTATCGGTGATTAATTCAGGATTTCAATCCGACGCGGTTTCGCCTCTTCCGGAACGATGCGTTCCAGATCGATGCTTAACAGACCCAATTCGAGGCGCGCATCGCGCACTACAATGTGGTCTGCCAGCTGGAATTTACGCTCAAAGTTACGCTCAGCGATGCCTTGATACAGGTACTTACGTTCCTGTTGCTCTTCTGCATGTGCCCCGCGGATCACCAGCACATTATCGTGCGCCGTGATATCCAGTTCACTCTGAGCAAAGCCCGCGACGGCAATGGTGATGCGGTAGTGGTTTTCATCCACCAGCTCAACATTATAAGGAGGATAGCCACCATTGGCCTGGTTCTGATTGGACTCAAGCAGGCTAAACAGACGGTCGAAACCAATAGCCGAACGATAAAGCGGAGAGAGATCAAAGTTACGCATAAAAAGACTCCTGAAAATCAGCAAGTTTTGGCAACCTTCCACCATGGACAGGTTGTGCGGCCTGCAGCTGTCCCTATCGGCGACAGCAGCACGACCGTAGTGTAAAAATGGGTGCGCTGAGGGAGCTTTCAAGGGGCATCGGTATTTTTTTGCAGCAATTCTGTCGAAATAGCATACACTCAGGAGTTCTTCCCTTGTCTGACACGACATCGCCATAGAGCCATGCTGTCAACAAGAGACACACTCCAGCCAGAGACCTGGCTGTAGGGATGATGATGATGAAAATGATGAAATGCTTTCCACTGACAGGCTTGCTGGTCTGCGGTGTTTTGACTACCTCAGGTTGCTCCAGCGTCATGTCTCACACGGGCGCCAGTCAGGGCTATTATCCCGGCACGCGCGCCAGCGCAGACTTAATTGCCGATGACAATACCAGTTGGGTGATCAAGCCACTGGCCGCCATCGATCTGCCCTTCTCCGCTGTGCTGGATACCGTCCTTTTACCGTGGGATTACTTCCGCACTGACCATGATTCAGCGCATGAGCGTGTGCTGCAGAGCGAAAAAATGGCTGGCACTGAGGCCAGCCTGGCGACGGCAGCGTCTATGCCGCCGACATCGCACTAACGCAGAACAGTTGTCGCCAGCCCTCGACCTCTCGCATATACGCGATCTGTTTCCCATCGGGTGACCAGACCACCGCATCACCCGATGGCGGCTGTGCGCTGCGTGCGGTTAAACGTGTGCACTGGCCTGTCGCCACTTCACAACGCATGACGCTGTTATCACAGATAAAGGTGATAGCTTCACCAGAGGGTTGCCAGCTAAAAGAAGACTGAATGCTGCTGCTCAACTGCGTGATTTGGCGCGGTGTGCCGCCATTGGGTGAGACACTCCACAGCTGCACAACGCCCGCATCGTCCGCCAGCAAGAAGGCAATCGCACTGCCATCGGGAGCCGCACGTAGCCAGTGGCGTGGCTGTAATGCCAGCCCTTTGCTGTGTGTGATGCGCCGCTGCTGCACCCCCGCCGGTGGCGCAGGTAGCGTGTCTGCGGTGCCCTGCAACGGCGCCGAGCCTGCTTTGGCGTAATCGCCTGATGCCTCTGGCAGATCCACCACAAACACTTCTGGCACTTTGTCGCCATTGGCGGCACGGGTATCGCCAATAAAGGCCAGCGCCCAGCGCTGCCAGCGGCCATCCGCTTTCTGGTAGCCGCGATCGCCAATCCAGCACTCTTCATAAGCACGATCGATGTGATCGCTGCCTGGCTGCGGATCGCGCGTGGTCTGACTCACCAGCACGCAGTAATGGCTGCCATCATATTCACGTGGGTGCTGTTTGGGGGGGCATACCGGATGCAGCGGCACGGCAACGCCCACGTTGCGCAGGTCTTCACGTACATCTTTCTCATGCATCACGTGATCGTTGTAGGTGAAGCTGAGGCGCGATCCATCCGGGCTAAAAACATGAACATGGGAGCCGCCGCGCAAAGCGCCTGGCGTGAAGGGTGCGGTGATATCGCAGGCATCCAGATTTTCGGCATTGCCCTGCTGCACGATGACGCCACGGCGATGATGAAAATCGTAGTGCCAGTGCGCATCGGGATGTTCAGGGCCATGGATACAGACATAGCGCTGTGGGAGATCTGGGCTGACCGTCACCACACCGACGTGCGCCCCATCGCGTGCCTGATACAACACTTCTACTGCGCCATTCACTACGTTGACGCGCTCGATGGTTAAGCTGGTAAATGATGCACCGGAGGGCCGTACGTCAAAGGCCAGCCACTGGCTGTCGGCGGTCCAGACGTTGATATTGGTGAGCTGATGATGACGCTGTGCAAAAGTGAGTTGTTTTTCTGACATGAGGCAACCTTACATCCAACTGTTGCCGAACAAAGTACGCGAATATGGGATGAGGTGCAGCAATTTTGCCATTGGTGTCGCGGCTTAACCAGGTCGCCATAAATGGCGACCCTACAAGCATCGATACGGTTTTTCGTAGGGTGCGCATTGATGCGCACCGGCATATATGGCAACCCGACGAAGAACCTGTGCAGTTGGAAATCAACCCACGCGCTTCACATCCCCCACCAGCAGGATGTACGACAGCGCACCGATCAAGGCGACAGCTGAGATATACACCAGCGCAGGCGCAAAGCCATAATCCTGCGCCAGATAACCCACCACCAACGGCACCGTAATGCCGCCCAGTCCGCCGATAAAGTTGAACATCCCCCCGGTTAACCCAATCAGCCTTACCGGAGCGAGCGAAGACACCAGCGACCAGGTGATGGAGGCAAAGCCGTTACCGAAGAAGGCGATCGCCATCAGCGTCATAATCCACACCGGATCGTTAGTGTAGTTCGCGCCCATGATACAGGTGGAGATCAGCAATCCGCAGATGATCGGGGTTTTACGTGCAAAGCCGAGCGAACGGCCACGGCGTACCAGCCGGTCCGCCACGATGCCAGACAAAATCACACCGACAAAGGCAGCCAGGAACGGCACGGTGGTCATAAAGCCTGCTGTCAGGGCAGAAATGTGTTTTTCCTGCGTCAGGTAGTTCGGGAACCAGGTCAGGAAGAACCACAGCGTGGAGGTCACGGCGAACTGGCCGAGGTACACACCACACAACTTACGGTGAAACACCAGTTTCCAGTCAGCGGCCGTCAGTTTGGTGCGCGTTTTTTTCGCTGCGGGCGCATCGCCATCCACCATCGCCCCACCTTCACGGATGTAATCCATTTCAGCCTGGTTGATGCCTTTACTTTGACTGGGTGCCTGATACACCTTGATCCACACCAGTGACCAGATAATGCCGATGCCACCCGTGATAATGAATACCCAGTGCCAGCTCAGCAACTCCTGAATCCAGATCAGCAACGGCGTCAAAAACGCGAGGCCGACAAACTGCCCTGAGGTGTAAAAACCGACTGCCGATGCACGCTCCTGCTCCGGGAACCAGCTGGTGACCAGACGGTTATTAGTCGGAAAAGCCGGGGCTTCAAATACACCGGTAATGGCACGTAATCCAATCAGCGATAATAATCCGCTGGCAAAGCCCTGGAATAAGGTCGCCACAGACCAACCGAAAATGGCAATAAAATAGGTTAAGCGTGAACCAACGCGATCGAGGAACCAACCGCCGGGAATCTGGCACAAGGTATATAACCAGGCAAAGGCAGAAAACACGTAACCCATTTCCGCTTTGCTAATGCCAAACTCTTCCTGAATATGCGCCGAGGCAACGGCTAAATTGGCACGATCGACGTAGCAAATCACCACCGTAATAAAAATCATCAACAGCGTAATATAGCGACGCCGCGTCGGTTTAGCCTGAACAGCAGAGAGATCCATGGTGTTTCTCCGTTGGTATAGCGGTGCAATGTATTGCGCATCCTTGCAAGATGCGCGATAAACCGCGCCGCTACAGGTATAGGGGTAAGTAAAACCGCATTAGCGATTAATGTTGGGTGCCAGAAAAAAGGGTGAGCGAAGCCCTATGCCTTATTTCAGTGGCATATCTTTATCTACGAGATTTTATAAATTCTTATACTCTAAATAATTCAACCTTCAGCGTTAAGCATGACGGGTATTACCATTCAGCCACCGATCCATCTGGGAAACGCCATAATGGGTTACGCCAGTCCGGCGCATTTTTACTGCGTTCAATCACCAGCTCTTCATTTATTTCCACGCCGAGGCCCGGTTTATTCAGAGGATAGAAGTGGCCATCGTCCATTTTGAAGTCATCTTTATTGATAACGTAATCCAGCAATTCAGCACCCTGATTATAGTGAATGCCCATGCTCTGCTCCTGGAACACCGCATTACGAGACACGAAATCCACATGCAGGCAGGCAGCCAGCGCGATCGGACCTAATGGGCAGTGCGGAGCCAGCGCGACATCGTAGGATTCGGCCATCGCGGCAATCTTGTAGCACTCGGTAATACCACCGGCATGCGACAGATCCGGTTGCAGAATGGCCAGGCCACCCGCTTCCAGCACGCGTTTAAACTCGAAGCGCGAGAACATACGTTCGCCTGCTGCGATCGGGATATGGGTTTGCGCCGCCAGACGCGGATAGTATTCCGCTTGCTCAGCCAGCACCGGCTCTTCAATAAACAGCGGGCGATAAGGTTCCAGCTCTTTGATCAGCACTTTCGCCATCGGCGCACTGACACGTCCGTGGAAATCGAGGCCGAACTCAATCTGGTTACCGAAGGCTTCGCGGATCTGCGCCACGGTGTTCACTGCGGCATCGACTTTGCGTGAGTTATCGATAATGCCCATCTCTTCACAGCCATTGAGTTTGAAGGTGTCGAAGCCGATGGAACGCAGCTTTTTGATGCCGTCCACCACCTCTTCAGGTCGATCGCCCCCCACCCAGCTGTAAGCCTTGATGCTGTCACGTACCAGGCCGCCCAACAGCTGATACACCGGCACACCCAGCGCTTTGCCTTTGATGTCCCACAATGCCTGATCGATACCGGCGATAGCACTCATCAGAATCGGGCCGCCGCGATAGAAGCCACCGCGATACATCACCTGCCATAAATCGTTGATGCGCGCCGGGTCTTGGCCAATTAAATATTCCGACAGTTCATGTACGGCCGCTTCCACACTGCGTGCGCGCCCTTCAATCACCGGCTCGCCCCAACCGACAATGCCTTCATCGGTTTCAATTTTCAGGAACATCCAGCGCGGCGGCAGGCGATAGGTGGTCAGTTTGGTAATTTTCATTTAACAGCGTCCTTATATGCAGCAATAAATGCGCGAGCCTGTTCCACAGTGCGCGACAACGGTTGGCCAGCGCGATAGAGATCGCTGCCTAACCCCGCGCCAATACACCCTGCGGCGATAAATTCATGTAGGTTTTCCGGTGTCACGCCGCCCACGGCAAACACCGGCACCTCTGGCGGCAGCACCGCTTTCAACGCCTTGATGTAAGCGGGGCCAAAGGCCGACGACGGGAAGATTTTCAGCGCCTGCGCACCGGCTTGCAGTGCCGCGAAAGCCTCGGTGGCAGTGGCACAACCGGCGGCCACCGTCATGCCTTTGGCGACGGCCTGGCGGATCACCGCCGCATCGGTATTGGGTGTCACCACCAGCTTGCTGTTCAGCGTGCTCAGGACATCGACCTGCGCCGGACTCAGCACTGTTCCGGCACCAATCAGCGCTTTATCACCAAAGGCCTGCACCATCGCGCCGATACTTTTTTCCCATTGCGGGGAATTCAGCGGGATTTCGATGGCATCGAATCCGGCTTCAATCAGCGCTCCCACATGGACTTCCGCTTCATCCGGGGTGATGCCACGCAGAATGGCGATCAGCGGTAATTTAGTTTGCCAGGTCATCTGCAATACTCCTTATTCCATGCTGGAACGCGCGGTCGCCTTCCAGGGTGACTGAATCCACGCCGATAAACTGCAGCGCCTGTTGATATCGCTGCGCCAGTCCACTGCTGGCAATAATGATGACCGGTTGGCTGCTGGCTGCTTTCTGCGTCATCAACGCCACTTCGTGACCAATCAGCAATCCGGATAAAAAGTCGCTGATATGACGACGCTCGCGCGCGCCCAGCACATGAGATGCACGCACCTCAAACAGTCTGGCGAGAATCGATGCGTCGTGACTGCCCACCTGCAACCCTTCATTGAAGGCAGCAGGGCTGGCCTCCTGCTCAGGTAAACCGGCGCCAATCAGTGACTGTTTCAACAACAAATGGTGCAGCTCACCCGTCATGACGGTGCGAAAATCATGCACGCCGTTTTGCTCGACCTCGACCCATTTGGCGTGCGTGCCTGGCATCACATAGCGTTGCGCAGGTTGCAGCGCCATTGCGCCCAACAGTTGCGTCTCTTCGCCGCGCATGACGTTGTAGTTGTCATCACGTTCGACGCTCAATCCAGGCACGATCCACGCTTTATCTTCGACGCGCGTCAGGCGGCTGCTCAGTTGATTCAGCGCCACCGGGCAAGCCAGATAGGGAACGGATAACCAACCGGCATTACTGCCAACCATCCCGGCCATCACCACCGGCACATCGTTGACAGGCCAACCGTCGGTAATCTGGGCAAAGACTTCAGCCGGTGTGCGGCCACCAAGGCGCGTCACACCCGCTTCCGAGCGACGTTCATCCACACAGGTGCCTTGCTGATAATGCCAGGCACGCAGGTTGGTTGAACCCCAGTCAATCGCGATATAGCTGCTCACAAAATCTCCTTGAGTCGAGCCGTGGAGCTGGCGATCATCGCTTTTGCCGCCTGCTCCGCCGCATCACCATCCTGATGTCGGATGGCATCAAATAGCGCTTTATGTTCGGCCAGGGTACGCGGCATGTTGCCGGCATCCGCCATGTAGGTTTTCGCAAACACCGCTTTCTGTAGCTGGCTGATCGCCACGTTAAGCTGCTGCAATACCGGATTGTGCACCGAAGCCAGCACCGCTTCGTGGTAACGGATATCCGCCTCGTTAAAAGCTTCTCGATCGAGATGATGGGCAACCATATCGTTGTAGGCCTGCTCAATTGCCGCCAAATCGGTCGACGTGGCGCGTTCCGCCGACCAGCGAGCAATCTGCGGCTCCACCAGCACGCGCACTTCACTCATGGCGGCAATCAGACGCGGGTCCTGATCGTGCGCCAGTGCCCATTGCAGTACATCGCTATCAAGGTAATTCCACTGATTGCGCGGGGTAACAAAGGCGCCACGATAGCGTTTCATCTCCATTAACCGCTTGGCCATCAGCGAGCGAAACACCTCGCGAATAATGTTGCGTGAGGTGCCAAAGCGCTCACACAACTCCGCTTCAGCAGGCAACGCGGCCCCCGGCACAAACTTCCCTGCGACAATCTCTTCACCCAGCGTCAGGATGATGCGCTCGGTTTTACTTAATTGTTCTTGCGTCATGATGTTCCATTCAATGAAAGGCGGTAGCCCATCAGATTACTGCTTTCGCGGTGTGAAACCTAACAAACGCCTGGGTCTGTGACGCAGATTGTAGTACTAATAACTAAAGTTGTACTACAATCTGGATCACAAAACAGACAATCCAAGCGCATGAATGAGCACGCGATCGTTGTAGGGTTGCCCTTTATGGCGACCAGGAGCGAAGGAAGGTTCAATCAGAAGTGCGGACAGCAGCACGCCGTCCGCAAAGGAAAGGATTACAGCACTAACTCTTCAATGGCGTGCGCTACGCCATCTTCCATATTGGTTTTGGTGACAAACTGCGCGATATTTTTAACCGAATCAATGGCATTGCCCATCGCCACACCGGTTCCGGCATATTCGATCATCGCCAGGTCATTCTCCTGATCGCCAATCGCCATCACTTCCGACTGCTGCAGGCCCAGTTTGTCCGCCAGCATTTTCACGCCATAGCCTTTGTTAACCAGCGGGTTGAGGATTTCCAGGTAGTAAGGCGCGCTTTTCAGAATGGTGTAGCTGTCACGGGCACGCGACGGCAGACCCGCAATCGCTTTATCCAGCAAATGTGGCTTGTCGATCATCATCAGTTTCGGGAAACGCGTGGCCGGGTCCATCTCTTCTACCGCGCGGTAACGAACCGGGATACCGGTCAGGCTGGCTTCATGGATGGTGTATTCGCTGATGTCTTTGTTCGGCGTATAAAGGAAGGATTTATCGAATGCCTGGAAATGCACGCCGAGGTCACGCGCCAGCTGTTCCAGGTAGAGGAAGTCATCGAAACTTAACGTCTTTTCCGCGACCACGTCGCCGTTATCCGCACTGTGTACCAGCGCACCGTTGTTGCTGATGCAATACTGGCCGGGCTGCTGCATATCAAGTTCCATCAGATAGCGCTCGACGCCAACAAATGGGCGACCGGTCGCCAGCACAATGGACACCCCCTTATCACGCGCGCGGCTAATCGCTGATTTCACTGCTGCCGTGACCTCGTGTTGCGGGTTGAGCAGTGTGCCGTCCATATCGATCGCAATCAATTTTATCGCCATAACATCCTCGGTTAAGTCAGAGTTTGTTTAATGCTAGCGCGATTCAGCTCACATTGACCAGTTAATCGACAGAGGACGGCATCTTCAGTTATTTCGCGGCAAGTGGCTTACGCACAAACAAGCCGTAGCTCAACGCCCCTAGCATCAGCAAACCCGCCCCCAGCAAGAACACATTGGTAAATTTGCCGGTGCTATCGAGGATGATGCCGGTGACAATGGGTGCCATTGCGGCGCCAAGGAAGCCGCCAAAGTTTTGAATCGCACCCAGAGAGGCCACTTGAGATTTTGGCGCGATATCGCTGGCTAACGTCCAAAGTGCGCCCTGTGGCATCTGCGAGCAAAAGTAACCCATGGCCAGCAAGCCAATCGCCAGTGGCGTGCTATCCACAAACGGAATGGGTGCCACGAAGCACGCAGCCAAGGCCGCGCCGGTCACAATCGGCACCTTTCGTGCGGTAATCGCTCGTACGCCACGACGCACGAGGCGATCAGACAGCATGCCGCCGACCAGTACGCCCAGGATACCCGCGAAGAAAGGAATTGAGGCGATCCAGCCTGTCGCTTTGAGGCTGAAACCAAGCGATTTTTCCAGATAACCTGGCAGCCAGGTAAGATAGACCCAAATGGTAAACATGATGGAGAAGTTACCGATCACCATAAACCACGTGGTGCTATGGCGGAACAGTGCACCCCAACTGGCCTGCGCTTTTTCTTCCGGTCCAGCCACACTGCGATGGCCGGCGTGCAATAGCGCATCTTCACGTGCATTCGGATCGCGATAGAACTTCCACCATGCCAGCAGCAAAGGAATACCCATTAAACCAATGGCGACAAACATACCCCGCCAGCCCAAGGTTAGCAGCAACACGGTCAGAATCGGTGGGGCAATCGCATTGGCAATTTGTGATCCCGTATTGATGATCGCGGTGGGTAAGCCACGCTCTTCATCACCAAACCAACGGTGAGTAATCTTGATACCCGAGGTGAAAAATGGCGATTCGGAGATGCCCAGCATCATACGCAAGCCATAGAAAAAGCTGTAGCTATTCACAAATGCCGCCAGCACGGTAAACGTGGACCATAATCCCAGCGCCCAAGAGAACATTTTCCTTGGACCAAACTTATCGACTAGCCAACCAGCAGGCAGGTTCGCCAGCGCGTAAGGCCAGAGAAACGCGGAGAGTAATAAACCCATTTCGGTTTGCGAGAAGCCGAATTCAGCGGCAATTGTGGTGTTAGCGATGCTGAGGTTAGCGCGGTCCAGGTAGTTAACCACCGCCGCCAACAGTAAAAGCAACACAATGCCCCAACGCAGTTTGCTTACCGCCGTGGTTGGCGCTAGGGTCGCATCGGATAACGTATGCGCGGAGGGTTTCATGATGCCTCCTGCGGGGCGACGAACAAGTCGAGATGGATTTTAATCACCGCTTTGCGAATGCGCTGTACTTCGGGAGCGGCACAGCAGGGACGATGAACATCGTGCGGGAAAAACAGCGCAAACTGGCCCGGCGTCAGCGTAATCATCGACTCATCAATGGTGTCCTGATAAAACACCACATCGCGCTCACTGCGCAGATCTTCAGTAATGAGATGTTGTGGATGGGCACGCGCCACCCCGATGCTTTCACGTCCTTCCAGTAAATATTGGATATCAACATAGTTAAAGTGCGATTCTGCGCGGCGATCGCTCGCCGGTTCGGTCTCCATTTCCTGAACCAGACAGAACATCTGATTATTGGGGAGTAAATCGTATTTCCCCGCCTCCAGCTGGCTAAAATCGGTATCCGCAATCCAGCGAATGGCCTGGTCAACTATGGGATGAAAAGCGTGGCGCTCGCGCGGCCAGTCCAGTCGATCGCATACAATCATGATGTTTTCCCGTGTCGTTATCGTTAGTGGGTTCAGGTACAGCGGGAGGATAAACATCCTCCCTTCAGAGGATTTATTTTGTTACGCGTGGCTGCCACAGCTCGCTGCCATCTCGGATTTGATCGAGCAGTACGCCCAATCCCCAGAATTTTTCCAGCACGTTGTCTTTATTCACACGACAGTGCTCAGAGGCAAACGTGCCGAGGCGCTGATGATAAATTTTGGCGTTTTTGGGATAGCCAAGAGTTTCCGTTACGGCGCTTAATGACAGGAACAGTGACAGTTCATGAGCTTTTTCCGGTTGCTGTGCGCCGTGGTGATAGAGCCAGTGATACAGACCAGGATGGAAATTAGTGAAGACACCGCTGAACCCTTTGGAACCCGCCTGCATGGCTGGCCAGGCAATGGCTGCATTCGCATTGATCACTGCTAACGGAGTGCCTTCTGCCAGCTTGACGCGACGTTCAACGGTGGGCAAATCACAGCTCACATCTTTGAGCACCGCGAAACGACCGCTGTTGGCGCAGAAGCTAAATTCTTCATCTGTTAACAGGCGACGATAGGGTGCCGGGCACTCGTAAAGACCCAACGGCAGGTCGGCAGGCAACGCTTCCAACAGCGCATTGAGATGGGTATAGAAGGTTTCACTGCCTTGATTTTGCGGATCGAGATGGTTGGTCACCAGCACCAACGCGTCGATGCCCGTTTTGGCCATGGCTTGCAGCTCGGTGATTTGCGCGGTCAAATCATCGCTGATGTGGCCAGATGCAATCACGGGTACACGCCCCTGCACCTTATCCACCACGAAGCGCGCCAGATCAATACGCTCGTCCAGACTGAGATATTGCATCTCGCTTGACTGGCAGACGGCGAACAGCGCATCGACACCTTCTTGCAAATACCATTCGATTAATTTCTCCAGTCCGGGGTAATCAATCTGGTTATCAGCAGTAAACGGGGTCAGCATGACCGGAACAATACCTTCAATCTTTTTCATCATCTCTCCTGCCAGCGGAAGGCCGCTGTGATTAGTTGTCTGGTTTATCGTTGTTGAAGTCTGGCAAGTACCTGCTGACGATCGGGCATATTGCTTGCTCCTTCTCGCTCAACAGCCAGTGAAGCAAAGGCAGAGGCCCAGGTTGCGGCCTGCAGTAGACTTTGTCCCTGAGCTAAGGCCGCAGCCAGCGCGCCATTGAAGGCATCCCCTGCACCGGTGGTATCTACGCTCAACGCCGGAAATGCCGGGATATGGTGGAATTTTTGGTTATCAAATAGCAGAGCACCGCGAGAGCCCATGGTGATGATCAGTCGCCTTGCGCCCAGCGCAACAATGGCCTGCGCCGCCGCACGTGCACTCGTGAGATCGAAGATTTCAATGCCAGAAAGACGCGAAGCCTCTGTTTCGTTCGGCGTGAGAACATCAATCATCGGCAAGCAACTCACCACGTCGGCTGAAAACGGTGCGGGATTCATGATGACGCGAACGCCTAAAGTGTGGGCGAGACGGATGGCACTGCGCGTGGCTTCGAAGTTGTTTTCCAGTTGCAGCAACATCACGTCTGCATCCGTTAACTCGTGCGTTAGCTCGGCAATTTCTTCATCGGTGACGGTTTTATTCGCACCCGAGTAGATCGCAATCATGTTCTCGCCATTTTCCTGCGAGACGTAAATGATCGCGCTGCCAGTGGGCTCGCTATCTGTCTGATAGAGGCGGAAAGAGTGAATGTCGGAGGCTGAGAGGTGATCGAATGCAAATTGGCTGAACTGGTCAGTCCCTACTTTGGCAACAAAATGGACACGTGTACCGGCACAACTGGCGGCCATTGCCTGGTTGGCACCTTTGCCGCCAGGTCCCAGCGTGCTTCCCAACGCCATCAATGATTCGCCACTTTGTGGAAAGCACGCCACTTTCGCAACGATATCAACGTTAAATGCACCAAGGATGCAGACTTTCCCCTGCTTACCCGACGATTTACCCGATGCTTTGCGCGATTGCAGACGTTGAAGCAAAACTTCGAAGTTACCGCTTTCGCTGATGAGTTTTTCTTGCAGATTGCGGCGTAAAGCAATTGCACCGCCATAACAGCGTTGCACTAAGCCCTGTTGCGCCAATGCACTCAGATCGGTGCGAATGGTTTCCCTTGTCACACCGAGTTCGCTTGCAAGTCCATTCACCGTGACGCGTTCGTGTTCATCCAGCCATTGTAAAATTTGGCTGCGTCTTTCTTCCAAAAACATGCGCTTTCCTCCGCTTCGCCCGCAAGCGTAAGGGAGACGGCTATCTATGAAAGTGATACGGATCTCAACGATCGGGTAAAAACGGAAGCAAACAAAAACTAACGCAGATGTTTTTTAAGGAAAAAGAAGTTTGTCAGGCGGATACCAAAATACGGGGAATAAAAAAACCCTTCCCGATTGGGAAGGGTTGAGTCACATCAGATATCGATATTGGCCGCTTTCAGCGCATTCTCTTCGATGAAGGCGCGGCGCGGTTCGACCGCATCGCCCATCAGCGTGGTGAACAGCTGGTCGGCAGCGATGGCGTCTTTAATGGTGACGCGCAGCATGCGGCGGCTGTCAGGGTCCATGGTGGTTTCCCACAGCTGCTCTGGGTTCATCTCGCCCAGACCTTTATAGCGCTGTACTGACAGACCACGGCGCGACTCTTTCACCAGCCACTCAATCGCCTGCTCGAAGCTGGTGACTGGCTGACGGCGATCGCCACGTTCAATAAACGCATCTTCTTCGATCAGGCCGCGCAGTTGCTCGCCCAGACCACAGATTTTGCGGTATTCCGGCCCATCAATGAACTCGCTGTCCATGGGGTAATCCGTATCCACGCCGTGGGTGCGCACGCGCAGTACCGGCTCGAACAGGTTCTGCTCGCGGTTAGCACGCACGTGGGCCATATAGCTGCTGCCATGTGCTTCGCGTTCAGTCAGGTAAGCAACTAAACCATCAATCCAGCTTTTAACGGCGGCTTCATCACTGAGGTCGCTCAAGGTTGGATGATAGATCAGGCCGCGCAGCATCGCCGATGGGAAACGGCGCTCCATGCGTTTAATCATGCGCTGGGTGCTGTTGAAATCACCCACCAGGTTTTCCAGCGGCTGGCCGCCCAGTGCCGGTGCGCTGGCGTTGGTGTGCAGCGTTGCACCGTCCAGTGCGATAGCGATCTGGTACTGGTCCATCGCTTCATCATCTTTAATGTACTGTTCTTGCTTGCCTTTCTTCACTTTATACAGTGGAGGCTGAGCAATGTAGACATGACCTCGCTCGACAATTTCCGGCATCTGACGATAGAAGAAGGTCAACAGCAGCGTACGGATGTGCGAGCCATCGACGTCCGCATCGGTCATGATGATGATGCTGTGATAACGCAATTTGTCCGGGTTGTATTCGTCACGACCGATACCACAACCGAGTGCGGTTATCAGGGTCGCCACTTCCTGTGAAGAGAGCATCTTATCGAAACGCGCTTTCTCCACGTTCAGGATTTTACCCTTCAGCGGAAGGATGGCCTGGTTCTTACGGTTACGCCCCTGCTTCGCAGAGCCGCCCGCTGAGTCCCCTTCCACTAAGTAGATTTCAGACAGTGCAGGGTCGCGTTCCTGGCAATCAGCCAGTTTGCCTGGCAGACCTGCCAGATCCAGCGCGCCTTTACGACGTGTCATTTCACGCGCACGGCGTGCCGCTTCACGCGCACGTGCGGCATCGATAATTTTGCCGACCACGATTTTAGCGTCTGATGGGTTCTCCAGCAGGTATTCGCTCAACAGTTCGTTCATCTGCTGTTCAACTGCAGATTTCACTTCAGAAGAAACCAGCTTGTCTTTGGTCTGTGAGGAGAACTTCGGATCTGGCACTTTCACCGATACCACAGCAATCAGGCCTTCACGCGCGTCATCACCGGTCGCGCTGACTTTAGCTTTTTTGCTGTAGCCTTCTTTATCCATGTAAGCATTCAACGTACGCGTCATCGCAGCACGGAAACCGGCCAGGTGCGTACCGCCATCACGCTGTGGAATGTTGTTGGTAAAGCAGTAGATGTTCTCCTGGAAGCCATCATTCCACTGCAACGCCACTTCCACGCCAATGCCATCTTTCTCGTTAGAGAAATAGAACACAGTGGGGTGAATCGGGGTTTTGTTCTTGTTGAGATACTCAACGAATGCCTTGATACCCCCTTCGTAATGGAAGTGGTCAGCCTTGCCGTCACGCTTGTCTTCCAGACGAATTGAGACGCCAGAGTTCAGGAACGACAGTTCGCGCAGGCGTTTCGCCAGGATGTCGTACTCAAACTCCACCACGTTGGTGAAGGTTTCGTAGCTCGGCCAGAAGCGCACACGGGTACCGGTTGCGTCAGTATCACCGGATACAGCCAGCGGTGCCTGCGGCACGCCGTGCTGATAAATTTGCTGATGCACTTTGCCTTCGCGACGGATGGTAAGCTCCAGCTTCTGGGACAGGGCGTTGACCACTGAGACGCCGACGCCGTGCAGACCACCAGATACTTTGTACGAGTTGTCGTCGAACTTACCGCCGGCGTGCAGGACGGTCATGATCACTTCCGCCGCAGACACACCCTCTTCCGGGTGAATGCCTGTCGGAATACCGCGGCCATCATCCTGAACAGACACGGAATTATCTGCATGGATGGTGACAACGATGTCACTACAGTGACCGGCGAGCGCTTCGTCGATTGCGTTATCCACGACCTCGAATACCATGTGATGCAGACCGGTGCCGTCATCCGTATCGCCGATGTACATGCCCGGGCGTTTGCGTACCGCATCAAGCCCTTTAAGAACTTTGATACTTGAGGAGTCATAAGAATTCGACATCAACGTTTCTCGCTCATTTAATCTTCAGGTTGAACCGCTATTTTACCCTGTTCCACGCGGAACATCTTGCCCTTTTCGTCACTCATGTCGATTACATGTTCGACACCAATGGCACTGACAAATACCTGAGCCTGCGTGGCTTTCAGGCGCTCGGCCAGCAAACGACGACGGGTGTCATCCAGCTCCGAGGCAAAGTCATCAATCAGGTACAAACAACGACGTCCGCTGCTGCGCGTCAGATATTCCCCCTGCGCCAGGCGCAGTGCACACATCAGCAGCTTTAATTGACCGCGTGAGAGTAAATCTTCCACCGGCGTGCCCTCTGCACGAATGCGAAAATCCGCTTTGTGCGGGCCGCTGGCGGTATAGGTGAGCGCACGATCGCGCTCGAAATTGCGTTCCAGGAGTTCGGCGTAATCGCTCTCTTTATCCCAGCCGCGCTGGAACGAAAACGACAGCTCAAACTCCGGTAAAAACTGACCACAGGTGGCGATGATCTCTTTAGCGATCGCCGCACTGTATTCGGCGCGCCATTGGCTGATTTGCTCGGCCAATGGCACTAATTCTTGATCCCACGGGCGAATCTGGCTGTAGCGAGAGACCTGACGCAGCGCCGCATTGCGCTGTTTCATCAAGCGTCGCAAGTTGTTCCACGCATTGAAAAAACCGGGTGCAGAGTGGAAGCAGCCCCAGTCAATGTAGGCTCTACGGTATTTGGGGCCGCCGTTGAGCAAAGTAAACCCTTCCGGTGTGATCAACTGCATCGGCAGTAACTGCGCCAGTTCAGCGACTTTGTGGCCATCACTGCCGTCGATACGCACCTTGCTATCGCCGGCACGATTTTTGGTCAGCCCCACCGCCAACTCACGCTCACTGCCTTCGATACGACCATGCAGGACAAACGCATCCTGATCGTGACGAATCACGCGTCCGGCCTGCAAACTGCGAAACGCACGACCGTGCCCAAGGGTGTAGATCGCCTCCAGCACGCTGGTTTTTCCACTGCCGTTAGCGCCCACGAGAAAATTAAAGCCCGGCGCCAACGTCAGATCGGCCTGCTCAATATTACGGAAATCTTTAATCAGGAGGCGGGTTAAAGCCATGAACGAGTCCAACTGCACATTGAGAAGTGGTTTTTCACCTGACCCTGCAATCGAGGGCGTTAACGGCGAAGCTAGTTTGCGCACGGCCAGCGCGCAGGCCCTGGGAGCATACTGAAGTATGTGACCAGGGACGAGCACTGCCCGGGGGCAAAATAGCGAGTAAGTTAGCCCGTTTTAAGATCACAAGCGCATAGGCATAACGACGTATGCCGCCGCTGGGCTGGCGACATCTTCAATCTGCACGCTCGAAACCCCATCCGTCAGCAGCAAACGCACGTTCTCGCACTTCAATGCATTCAGCACATCCAGCACGTAACTCACGTTAAAACCAATCTCCAGCTCGGTACCGCTGTAAGACACATCCAGCATCTCTTCCGCTTCTTCCTGCTCAGGGTTATTCGCGGTAATTTTGAGTTGATTTTCGGTGATATAGATGCGAACACCGCGGAACTTCTCATTTGAGAGAATCGCTGCACGGGCAAATGCCTGCTTTAACAGATCGCAGCCCGCTTCGAGCACTTTATCCGGGTTCTTCGGTAATACGCGGCGATAATCCGGGAAACGGCCATCTACCAGCTTGGACGTGAAGATAAAGTCACCCACGTGCGCACGAATGTTGCTGCTGCCAATCTGCACTTGCAGTGGGGTTTCGCCACCGTCCAGCAAACGCACCAGCTCAATCACCCCTTTACGCGGGACGATAACCGAATGGTTCGGCAGCGCCTGACCAATCGGCATCGAACATACCGCCAGACGGTGACCATCAGTGGCGACGGTGCGTAGCTCTTCACCTTCGGTTTCAAACAGCATGCCGTTGAGGTAGTAACGCACATCCTGATGCGCCATCGAGAACTGAGTGGCTTCGATCAAACGTTTCAACGTCGCCTGCGGTAAGGTGAATTCTACCTCACTCTGCCAGTCATCCAGATTCGGGAAGTCACTGGCGGGCAGCGTCGATAAAGAGAAACGACTGCGGCCAGAACGTACCAGCATTCTGTCACCTTCCAGCGTCAAGCTGATTTCAGCCCCTTCCGGCAAACCGCGGCAAATATCGAGGAATTTACGCGCCGGCACCGTAGTGGCGCCTGGCTCGTGGGGCTGCGTCAGGGCAACGCGAGCCACCATCTCCATTTCCAAATCGGTGCCGGTCAGACGCAGTACGCCTTCACTCACCTGCAACAGTAAATTTCCGAGGATCGGTAAGGTCGGGCGTCCACCCAGTGGGCCGCTAACCTGTTGCAGTGGTTTCAGCAACTGCTCACGTTCTACAATAAATTTCATATGCGTCAGGAAGATAGTGTTCGAATTAGGTTAGAGAAATCTTCTTTGATGTCGTGGCTCTCTTCACGCAACTGCTCGATTTTACGGCAGGCGTGGAGCACGGTGGTATGGTCACGCCCACCAAACGCATCACCAATTTCCGGCAGGCTATGGTTAGTCAGCTCTTTCGCCATTGCCATCGCCATCTGACGCGGACGTGCCACCGAGCGCGAACGGCGCTTCGACAGTAAATCCGCCACTTTAATTTTGTAGTACTCGGCCACCGTCTTCTGAATGTTGTCGATGGTGACCAGCTTTTCCTGCAGCGCTAATAAATCGCGCAGCGCTTCGCGGACGAAATCGATGGTAATCGCGCGGCCAGTAAAATTGGCATTGGCGATGACGCGGTTCAGCGCCCCTTCTAACTCACGCACATTCGAACGCAGACGCTTAGCAATAAAGAAGGCGACTTCACCTGGCAGGCGAATATCATTTTCGTCCGCTTTCTTCATCAGGATCGCGACGCGTGTTTCCAGTTCGGGAGGCTCGATCGCGACGGTCAATCCCCAGCCAAAGCGCGATTTCAGACGATCTTCTACACCGTTGATCTCTTTAGGATAGCGATCCGACGTCAGAATGATCTGTTGATTACCCTCCAACAGCGCATTGAAGGTATGGAAAAACTCTTCCTGCGAGCGCTCTTTGTTGGCAAAGAACTGGATGTCATCGATCAGCAACGCATCAACAGAGCGGTAATAACGCTTAAACTCTTCGATCGCGTTATTTTGCAGTGCTTTAACCATGTCCTGCACAAAACGCTCAGAGTGCATGTAAACCACTTTGGCATTGGGCTTGCGCGCAATAATGCCATTACCAACCGCATGCAAAAGGTGGGTTTTACCTAAACCAGTGCCGCCATAAAGGAAAAGCGGGTTGTAAGCGCCGCCTGGGTTATCCGCCACCTGACGTGCCGCCGCGCGCGCCAGTTGGTTAGATTTACCTTCAACGAAATTGTCGAAGTTATGGCGGTTATTCACATTAGAACGGTAGGTGACATCCGCTGGCGCAGGCACGGAATCCCAGCTTGGGCGCAGAATTTGCGCCGGAGCAGGACGGCTTTCAACCGGCGTCGGGGTGCTGTAAGTCGCCATCGCGGGCTGGCTGGCTGCCACCTGAGCAGCCGGGCGTGTGCCCACTTCAAAACGCAGCAACGGCACATTCGCACCGCAGAATTCATTCAGCAGCCCATTGATACTATTGAGATATTTATCCCGAACCCAGTCGAGTACAAACCGATTTGGTGCATACAAGGTCAGCGTATTGTCGTTTAATTCAGCCTGCAGCGGACGAATCCACATGCTGAATTCGGTGGCAGGAAGCTCATCCTGCAAACGGGCAAGACACTGTTGCCAAAGCGTAAGTGACACGGCGGACTCCACTCGTACAAAATCGATAAGAATTTCAGGCGCTAATAATAGAAACTGTCTTTTTAGACACAGGCGATCAGAAAGCGCCTGCGACCGCTATCCGCGGTAGTCATCCCTGGCGATCGCATTTGAGGATCGTCAGCGGAAGGGCGGATCATAGCGTAAAGCGACACAGAGATCTTCCCTTTCTACACAGTTTTGATGCAATTTATCCACAGGCTACAGAAGCGCTAATGAGTTTACGCTTTCTGCGGAAAAAACGAGCGGGGATCTGGCTGAAAGCTGCAATTTTTCTGGTCGCCTCTCGTTTCCGCGCAATAAATCTGCAAATTGATCGCAAGAAGATCCTGCGCGATCCTTGCGCTTTACCCTATAGCCCGTATAATTCCCCACCCGGCATTATTGCGTGAAGCCTTGATGCCCGGAATCAGCGGGCTGTATCTGGGTTTCCAGGTGCCGCGACCAGCGAAGTAAATTGACTCTGGACTGTACAATTATTACAATCCCGCCTCTTTATTAAAGACACATTGAGGCGTTGGTCGATTTACTGGCCCGAAAACGCGTCACCCAGTGAAAATTTTCAAGTTTAGGTAGAAATCGCCATGAAACGCACTTTTCAACCGTCCGTACTGAAGCGCAACCGTTCACACGGTTTCCGTGCTCGTATGGCAACAAAAAATGGTCGTCAGGTTCTGGCACGTCGTCGTGCTAAAGGCCGTGCTCGTTTGACCGTTTCTAAGTAATAAAGCTAACCCTAGTGGTTAAGCTCGCATTTCCCAGGGAGTTACGTTTGTTAACTCCCACTCATTTCACTTTCGTCTTCCAGCAGCCACAAAGAGCCGGTACGCCGCAAATTACCATCCTCGGCCGACTTAACTCGCTGGGGCATCCCCGCATCGGTCTTACCGTCGCTAAAAAACATGTTAAACGCGCCCATGAACGCAACCGGATCAAGCGATTGACCCGCGAAAGCTTTCGTCTGCGTCAACATGAACTGCCCGCGATGGATTTTGTCATCGTGGCGAAAAAAGGGATTGCTGACCTCGATAACCGTGCGTTAACGGAAGCGTTGGAGAAATTATGGCGTCGTCACTGTCGCCTGGCTCGCGGCTCCTGATCGCCCTGATACGCGTTTATCAACGCGCCATCAGCCCACTGCTGGGACCCCATTGTCGGTTCCATCCCACCTGTTCGCAGTATGGGATTGAGGCCTTACGGCGCTTTGGTGTTGTAAAAGGCAGTTGGTTGACGATTAAACGCGTATTAAAATGCCACCCTTTGAACCCGGGTGGTGACGATCCTGTGCCGCCAAAAACCTTTGATACCAGAGAACATTAACGATGGATTCGCAACGCAATCTCTTTCTCATCGCTTTTCTGTTCGTGTCTTTTATGATCTGGCAAGCCTGGCAGACGGACCACGCTCCGCAGCCACAGCAGACTCAGACCACGCAGAACACAAGCAGCGCAGCGGGTGATGCCGCCTCTTCCGGCGTGCCGGCTAGCGGTCAGGGCCAAACGATCACCGTTAAGACTGATGTCCTGTCACTCAGCATCAATACTCGCGGTGGCGATATTGAGCAGGCACAGCTGCTGACTTACCCGGATAAACTGGGTTCAGACGCGCCGTTCCAGCTGCTGGAAACCACGCCAGCCTTCACTTATCAGGCACAGAGTGGCTTAACCGGCCGTAACGGTCCGGATAACCCGAACAATGGCGCACGCCCGCTGTTCACCACGACACAAGATCACTTCGAAATGGCCGATGGCCAGAGCGAACTGCGCGTGCCGCTGACCTGGACCGATGAGAAAGGTGTGGTTTACACCAAAACCTTCGTCTTCAAGCGCGGCGACTTTGCGGTGAATGTCGACTACAACATCCACAACGCCTCACAGCAGCCGCTGGAAGTGTCGATGTTTGGTCAGTTGAAGCAGACCATTGATCTGCCTAAGCACCGTGATACCGGCAGCAATAACTTTGCACTGCATACCTTCCGTGGCGCAGCGTACTCAACCAGTGATGCGAAATACGAAAAATACAAATTCGATACCATCGCGGATAACGAGAACCTGAACACCACCACCAGCAATGGTTGGGTAGCCATGCTGCAGCAGTACTTTGCCACCGCATGGGTGCCACGTACTCAGGGCAACAACACCCTGTACACCAGCAACCTCGGCAACGGCATTGCAGCCATCGGTTATAAATCTGCACCGGTCACCATTGCAGCAGGCGCACAGCAAGACCTCGGCGCAACCCTGTGGTTAGGACCAGAAATCCAGGACAAGATGGCCGCTATCGCGCCACACCTGGACCTGACCGTGGATTACGGCTGGTTGTGGTTCATCTCGCAGCCACTGTTTAAGCTGCTGAAGTTCATCCACAGCTTTATCGGTAACTGGGGCTTCTCCATTATCGTTATCACCTTCATCGTTCGTGGCATCATGTACCCGCTGACTAAAGCGCAGTACACCTCCATGGCGAAGATGCGCATGCTGCAGCCGAAGATTCAGGCAATGCGTGAGCGTCTGGGCGATGACAAGCAGAAGCAGAGCCAGGAAATGATGGCGCTGTACAAAGCAGAGAAAGTGAACCCACTGGGTGGCTGTCTGCCGCTGGTTATCCAGATGCCTATCTTCCTGGCCCTGTACTACATGCTGTCAGGTTCGATTGAGCTGCGTCATGCACCGTTCATTCTGTGGATTCATGACCTCTCAGCGCAGGACCCGTACTACATTCTGCCGGTCATCATGGGTATCACCATGTTCTTCATTCAGAAGATGTCACCGACCACCGTGACCGATCCGATGCAGCAGAAGATCATGACGTACATGCCGGTCATCTTTACCGTGTTCTTCCTGTGGTTCCCTGCTGGTCTGGTGCTGTACTACATCGTCAGTAACCTGGTCACCATCCTCCAGCAGCAGCTGATTTATCGCGGCCTGGAAAAACGTGGTCTGCACAGCCGCGACAAGAAGAAAGCGTAACGTCTGACTGCAACAGCATCAGCGTATACTCAAAGGGCGGCATTTATGTCGCCCTGTTTTTTTGTTTAAAAAGAAGGTCAATCATGAGCCATAGCCACAGCGATACCATTGTTGCCCAGGCCACGCCTACCGGCCGTGGCGGCGTAGGTATTTTGCGTATTTCTGGCGCGAAAGCCGCTGACATTGCGCAAGCCGTGTTGGGTAAGCTGCCGAAACCGCGTTACGCCGACTATCTGCCGTTTAATGATGCGGATGGCAGTGTGCTGGATCAGGGTATTGCGCTGTGGTTCCCCGGCCCGAACTCTTTTACCGGCGAAGATGTGCTGGAATTGCAAGGCCACGGCGGCCCGGTCATCCTCGACCTGCTGCTAAAACGCATCGTGGCGCTACCCGGCGTGCGTATCGCACAACCCGGTGAATTCTCAGAGCGCGCGTTCCTGAACGACAAACTCGACCTGGCGCAGGCAGAAGCCATCGCTGACTTAATCGATGCCAGCTCAGAGCAGGCGGCACGTTCCGCCGTCAATTCACTGCAAGGCGCATTTTCCCTGCGTGTTAATGCACTTGTGGAAGCACTTACTCACCTGCGCATCTACGTGGAAGCCGCCATTGATTTCCCTGACGAGGAGATAGACTTCCTCTCTGACGGCAAAATTGAAGCGCAGCTGAATGCGGTGATCGGCGATCTGAATGGCGTGCGTGCCGAAGCGCGTCAGGGCAGCCTGCTGCGTGAAGGGATGAAAGTGGTGATTGCCGGTCGTCCCAATGCCGGTAAATCCAGCTTGCTCAACGCGCTGGCTGGCCGCGAAGCCGCCATCGTGACGGATATCGCCGGCACTACACGCGATGTCCTGCGCGAGCATATCCATATCGACGGCATGCCGCTGCACATCATTGATACCGCCGGATTGCGTGAAGCCAGCGATGAAGTTGAACGCATCGGTATTGAGCGTGCGTGGCAGGAAATCGAGCAGGCTGACCGCGTGCTGTTTATGGTCGATGGCACCACCACCGATGCCACGGAAGCGGCCGCAATCTGGCCCGATTTCGTCGCGCGTTTGCCTGCGCAACTGCCGATCACCGTCGTGCGTAATAAAGCCGATATGACCGGTGAAGTGCTGGGCTTAACCGAAGTGAATGACCACTCACTGATTCGCCTCTCCGCGCGCACCGGCGAGGGTGTGGACGCGCTGCGTGACCATCTTAAACAGAGCATGGGCTTCTCGGGCAATATGGAAGGTGGATTCCTGGCGCGCCGCCGCCACTTGCAGGCGCTGGAGTTAGCTGCCGCTCACTTACAGCAGGGTCAGGATCAGCTGTTGGGTGCCCGAGCAGGCGAACTGCTGGCGGAGGAGTTACGCCTGGCACAGCAGTCATTGAGCGAAATCACCGGGGAATTCACCTCCGACGATCTTTTGGGCCGAATTTTCTCCAGTTTCTGTATTGGTAAGTAAACCCCCATCTATACCTCTATTCTCACCCGCTTTAGCAGGTAAAAATTATCTTACCTGTTATAGCGGGTAAAACCAAATTTACCTGCTATAACAGGTAAAAGTTGCTTTACCCGCTACACCGTGTAAATGTAATGCCATTACATTTCCGGGAGCCGCTTCCATGAAAGTCACGAATGCTAAGCAATTGAGCAGCTACCTTAAGGACGTCAGGCAGTCAGAGCGACTGTCTCAGGAAAAAGTGGCCAGTAAAGTCGGCATCCGACAAGACACCGTATCCAACTTTGAATTGCAGCCAGGCACAACCAAACTGGAAACACTGTTTCGTATATTGGCGGCTTTGAACCTTGAGTTGGAAGTAAAACCACGCGGTCAGCAGCAAGAAGTCAGCGGCTGGAAGGAAGAGTGGTAATGGCCGAATTGGACGTTTATATGAACGGCTATAGAGTGGGTATTTTCACCCGCGATAGCACAGGCTCTCATCGGTTTCGCTATGTTGATGAATGGCTAAGCCAGCCGGGAAGCCGTCCAATTTCCCTATCGATGCCGCTACGTCATCAGCCCTACATCGGTGACGAGGTCTACAATTTTTTTGATAATCTCCTGCCCGATAATCCTGAAATTCGCAATCGCATCCTCGCACGTTATCACGCGGATTCAACTCAGCCATTTGATATGCTTGAAAAAGTAGGCGCAGATACGGTGGGTGCGATCCAACTGCTCGCTCACGATGCACCTCCCGGTAACGTGCAATCGATTCATTATCAAACTTTAAATGATACCGAGCTGGAAAAGATTCTGAATGGCTACCAGACCGGCGCTCCACTTGGCATGCTTGAAGAAATCGCTGATTTTCGTATTTCACTGGCTGGGGCACAGGAAAAAACGGCGCTGCTCCGTCTGAAGGATCAGTGGTGCTTACCACAGGGTACAACCCCTACAACTCATATTCTTAAGCTGCCGATTGGTAAAATCCAGAGCCATTCTCATACCATCGATCTCACTAACAGCGTAGAAAACGAATGGCTTTGCACCCTGGTTGCGAAGGAATTTGGTTTGCCTGTACCAGAATGCTTTGTGGTCAATGTGGGCGAATGCAAAGCGCTGGCTGTAGAGCGCTTTGATCGCCGATGGGCATCAGATGCGCGTTGGATCATGCGTTTACCTCAAGAGGATTTCTGCCAGGTTCTCAATATTCCCTCCGCTGGCAAATATGAAAGTCACGGAGGCCCAGGCATTCAACAAATTATGCATTTCCTGTTGAGCTCCGCAGAGGTTGATCAGGATCGCTATAACTTTATGAAAGCACAGGTTCTCTTCTGGCTGCTGGCGGCGACAGATGGACATGCCAAAAACTTTTCTATTTTTATCGAAGCAGAGGGTCGCTTCCGACTGACGCCCTTTTACGACATTCTCTCGGTCTATCCGGTTATTGGGGCAAAAGGACTGCATATCCGCGATGCAAAACTCGCTATGGGGTTGAAAGGTTCTCATGGGAAAAAATATGCAATCGAGCAAATCTTTCCTCGTCACTTTCTGGCAACAGCCAAAGCGGTGGGATTCGATAAAACAGCGATGGAAGATATCCTGCAAGAAATGAGTGCCAGTATTGATGAGGTTATCGAACGTGTGACGTATCAGCTGCCTGATAATTTTCCGATCGAAATTCAAACGACGATCCTGGATGGACTCAAAGCACGTTCGGCTCGCTTAACGCTATAGCCGGGCAGATGTAAAACATGCATCTTTGTTATTTGGCTCCCCCTCTCCTTTGCAGTATAACAATCGCGGGTCTGCGCTAAAGCGCACCCGTTCTATCGACTATTCATGCTAAAAAATCAGGCGCGGATGCGACCTGAACAGGAGAGAAACATGAGTACACCGCTCGACAGCGTGGCGCTGAACGCGCTGTTCAATGAAGCCCGCACGCACAGCTACTGGCAGGACAAACCGATCTCTCACGATGTGTTGCAGCAGCTGTACAGTCTGACCGCGCTTGGCCCGACTTCGGCCAACTGCTCGCCGGGTCGTTTCGTGTTTGTCACGTCTCAGGAAGGCAAAGAGAAGCTGAAGCCCGCACTCTCCTCTGGCAATGTGGATAAAACCATGGCGGCACCGGCAACGGTAATTGTGGCATGGGACCCTGAGTTCTACGAAGCGTTACCCAAGCTCTTCCCGCACGGCGATGCGCGTAGCTGGTTCACCAGCAGCCCGGATCTGGCCAAAGAGACCGCATTCCGTAATAGCAGCCTGCAGGCAGGCTATCTGATTCTGGCCGCGCGGTCGCTGGGACTGGATGCCGGTCCTATGTCTGGATTTGATCCCGCAAAAGTGAACGAAGCCTTCTTCAGCGAAAGCAAATGGCAGGTGAACTTACTGATCAATCTCGGCTACGGCGAAGCCAGTAAATTACATGCGCGTTTACCGCGTTTGGGCTTTGATGAAGCCAGCAAATTTGCCTGATAAAGTGCTGCGCCGGGATAAATTTCGGCGCAAATTAAGTTTGAGTATCGATATTTAATATCGTGTTCTTAGGGCAAATTGCCGCATATCGTATTTCTCTTCACCACGAAATTCCCACGATACACCAAAATTAATTATTCTTACCTATTAAACCTGTAGCGCACTCATCACCTTAACCTCTCCCACCATATGATTTTCATATGACATCTAATTTATTGATACTGAACAAATTAAAACAAACCCATTGAAACTTAAGCCAAATGACATATTCAGCTTATTTCATAATAATGACAGCATTAAATTTCCGTGCTTACAATAAATGACAAACAAACTGCCTGTGGCGTTGTAATTCTTATTACCCACGCCATAGATTCGGCTGCATTCCTCTTATGACTCTGAGGGCTGAATATCCCATGACTGATCCGCGTGAAATTGTTGAACTCAGCTATGCCATTCGAAAAATGGCGGATGCCAAAATTGAAGACATTAATGATATTAATCGGGAAACCACCATACTGGCTCTTAATGCTCTAATTGAAGCCGCACGAGCGGGAGAGGCGGGCCGCGGCTTTGCCGTAGTGGCAAATCAGGTTAAACAGGTATCAACCAATATTGGGGACATCACGCAAAGTCTAACCAAAGAGTTATCTGGTTCGCTGTCAGAGCTGACCTCACTCGGAGATGTGATGATTCAGCAGATCCAGCGCCATGAAAGCCAACGCTGTATCGATTTGGCGCTCAATATGATCGACATTATTGATCGCAATCTCTATGAACGTTCTTGCGATGTGCGCTGGTGGGCGACAGATGCCGCGGTAGTTAATTGTGCACTGAATGGCGATGTAGATGCATGCCAACATGCGGCCGAGCGGTTATCGGTGATTCTGGATAGCTATACGGTTTATCTCGATATCTGGATAACCGATGTGCAAGGCAATATTCTCGCCAACGGGCGTGGTGACCGTTATCCACTGCGCCAACAGAATGTTCGTCACCTTGACGCCTTCCGCCAGGCCATTAACACCCGCAGCGGTGCTGATTATGCTGCCGCAGACATCATGACACTACCGCAATTGCATCATGCCGCAGTGGCGACCTATGGCACCGCGATCCGTGAGGGTGGAAGCAACACAGGGCGCGTGCTGGGCAGTCTACTGATATTCTTTGACTGGGCGCCGCAAGCCGCCGCCGTAGTGAATAATGTCCGCCTGAGCAAAGAGGAGTGGACACGCTCACGCTGTATGATTCTTGATTCAAAACATCGCGTCATCGCCAGTTCCGATGCAAACGCGCAGCCTGGCGAGGCTTTTCGCTTGAACACACAGGGGCAAAACTCAGGCAGCTGGCAGCCTGAAAATGGACGCCAGGTCGCTTTTGCCCTGACGCCCGGTTACGAGAGCTATCAGGGATTAGGTTGGTACGGCGTGATTGAACAGCGTGAGGCTCAATCACCCAAGCGATGAAAACCGCTGTTAAAGTAAATCATGGGCTCTGCCGCTTCGCCCGGCAGCGAGATGCCGACGATACGCGCCAGCAGTACGCTATGCGTGTTCCACTCCACCACCTTTTCCAACTGACAGTCAAAACTCACCAGCGCATCAGCCAATACCGGTGCGCCCGTATTCAACGTTTGCCATTCGCCGCTCTGGAAGCGTTCTGCACGACGCGCAGACTGGCTGAACTGGGCGCATAAATCGTCGTGCTGCTCACGCAATACGTTCACGGCAAAGTGGCCCGCATTGACGAAAGCATCGTGGCTGGATGCGCTACGATTAACGCACACCAGCAAACTTGGTGGCTCGGCAGCCAGTGAGCTAACTGACGTGGCAATCAGCCCCAGCTTTTCGCCCTGAAACTCGGTGGTAACCAATGACACGCCCGCGGTTAAGCGACGCATACCATGACGAAATTCATCCAGAGAGATCGATTCCTGGCGAGTAAGTGAGGCTAGTGACATAAAAAACTCCAACGTGCGTGCGGCTGCGATGAGCACGATTACTTAAGGTGGATTGTTTGCGCACTTCGATGTGCTGTTTTGCTGTCCAAATCCTACACCACATCAGGCTGTACGGCATCCTTTACGGACAGAATCAGCAAAAGCGTTATATACAAAGTCGTGGATTGGGATTAGATGCCGCTTCGGTGTTATCTGAATTTTTGGTCATTAGATGTTATGCCGGATGCAAACCCATGAGAAAATTCTTACAATAGATTTGATGATTATCTGACCATTTTCACGGAGCGACAGATGGCTAGTCATTTTGTACGTTGGATGGGAAATTCGCCGCTCTCTTCAGAGCGACTGCGAGTTCCACAGGATGTGATTAGCAGCGCTGAGCGCTTCCCTGATAAGCGCCGCAGCCGCTTTCTTGCCGCACGCGAATTGCTGGCGCAGCTGATGCTACGCGTCTATGGCATTCGTGAACTGCCGCTGCTCACCACCACCAGCAGTGGCCGCCCCTGTTTTGCCGATCCTAACCTCCCTGACTTTAGTATTGCCTACGCGGGCAATATGGTTGGCGTGCTACTGGCAGAAGAAGGTGGGCGTGCCGGGTTGGATATGGAGATTGTGCGTGCTCACAGCCGTCAGACGCAGGATGCCTTAACACAGGATCTCTCCTCAGGTGAGAAAGCCTGGATTAATGCGCAGCAGGATTTTATGGAAGCGGTGACGCAAATCTGGACCCTGCGTCAAAGTATTCTCAAGCTGACCGGAGAAGCGGAGAGCGGGATCGGTACCTTGCAGTTGCATCCGGCCGCGGGCCGTCTGCGTTCCAGCGTATTCCCCGATATTCAGGCGGTGTGTGATGCCGAACCAATGCTGGTGTGGTCGTGCGCGCTTTCTCCCGGCACCGAGCGTCTGTGTCTGTGGGAGATTGATGCCCAGCACCAGTGGCAGCCGCTGCGAGACGTGGAAATGAACAAGCCGAATATCGGTCCGCGCTCACTGCGCCTCACCAGTTTGGTGAGCACGCCACAAGAAATCAGCCATCCATAACAAAACAGGCCGCAATCGCGGCCTGTTTCTATTAATGCGCGTCGATAAACGCGATTTTCAGCACAAACAACAGGGCAACAATCACCACGCACGGGCTGATTTCACGCCAGCGGCCGGTACCGAGTTTCATCACACAGTAAGAGATGAAACCCAAGGCAATACCTTCGGTGATCGAGAAGCTAAACGGCATCATGGCGGCGGTAACAAATGCCGGCACCGCTTCGGTGAGGTCATCCCAGCGCACACGCGACAACGACGCAGTCATCAGCACGCCGACATAGATCAACGCACCTGCAGCAGCATAGGACGGCACCATCGCGGCCAGCGGCGACAGGAACATCACCAGCAGGAACAGAATCCCGGTGATCACCGCCATCAAGCCCGTGCGGCCACCAATCGCCACGCCCGATGAACTCTCAATGTAGGCGGTCACGGAAGAGGTGCCAATCAACGAGCCGGTGACCGAGCTGATGCTATCCACATACAGCGCCTGCTTCATACGCGGGAAGGTGCCTTTCTCATCGGTGAGTCCGGCTTTATCGGTCACGCCAATCAGTGTACCGGAAGAGTCGAACAGGTTGACCAACATAAAGGAGAAGATCACGCCCGCCATGCCGATGTTAAACGCACCTTTGATATCGACCTGGCCCACCACGGACGTCACGGCTGGAGGCGCGGCAAACACACCGCTGAATTTCACATCGCCAATCACCAGGCCAATCACCGTGGTCACCACAATCGAAACCAGCACCGCCGCATGAATATTGCGTGAAGCCAAAATCGCAATGATGAAGAAGCCGAGTGCGCCGAGTAGCACGCTGTGTGAGGTCAGGTTGCCGACCGTCACGATGGTATCGGCATTCGGCACGATGATACCGGCGTTTTTCAGCCCCATCATCGCGATAAACAGCCCAATACCGGCTGTGATACCCACGCGCAGGCTCATCGGGATGTTAGCAATCATCCAGTAGCGCACGCGCAGCAGCGTAAGAATCAGCAGACCCAGTGCGCCCCAGAAAATCGCGCCCATGCCGACCTGCCATGAATATCCCATGGCGCCGACCACCACAAAGGCGAAAAACGCATTTAAGCCCATCGCCGGTGCCAGCGCGACGGGCAGGTTTGCCACCAGCCCCATCAGGATGCTGCCAAACGCGGCGATCAGGCAGGTGGTCACAAATACCGCCTGGGTATCCATGCCGGCTGCGCCAAGGATCTGTGGGTTAACGAAGACGATGTACACCATCGTCAGGAAAGTCGTGAAACCGGCGATCACTTCCGTGCGCGCGGTTGTGCCGTGTTCCTGCAGCTTAAACATGCGCTGCAACAAGCCCTGATTGTTCATTCAACTGTCCCGAAAAAAATTAATCGCCGCGTATCCTATAGATTTTAGCCCGGCAAAACACTGATTATTCGCAACCGGTTGGCTCAGGGTCGCTTTCTGCGCTCAGTGCGATACAGTGTCAGCTGGTTGTTTACTAAAAGGATGATGTGCGATGTCAGTTGAATGTGTTTTTTTCGATTGCGACGGTACGCTGGTCGATAGTGAAGTGATCTGTACGCAGTCTTACGTCAACACCTTTGCCCGCTACGGTATTGAACTCTCTTTGCAGCAGATGTTTGAGCAGTACAAAGGGGTGAAGCTTTACGACATCGTGCGTGATGTACTCGCACAGCATCAGAAAGCGGTGCCGATCGACGAGTTTGAAACCGCTTATCGCGCTGAAGTGGCGCGACTGTTTGACCTCGATTTACAGCCGATTGCTGGGGCAAAACCGCTGATTGAGCAGGTAAAAGTGCCGATGTGCGTGGTGTCGAACGGCACGGTGAAAAAGATGCAGCATTCACTGGGTTTAACCGGCATGCTGCCGTATCTCGATGGCCGCCTGTATAGCGGTTATGACATCAATCACTGGAAGCCCGATCCGGAATTGATGTACCACGCCGCGGAACAGATGCAGGTGCCGATTGAGAAATGCATTCTGGTGGATGATTCAGAAGCGGGTGCGCGAGCCGGCATTGCGGCGGGTATTCCGGTGTTTTATTACTGCGCTGATGCGCACAATCCTGAACTGGACCACCCGCTGGTGACGCGCTTCGATGATATGGCGCAATTGCCAGATCTGTGGCGCGCCAGAGGGTGGGATTTGGTGTAAACCGCGATGCGGTTTTTCGTAGGGTGCGCATTCAGGTGCAAACCGGGCACATAGGTAACACTTTAGACCGGGCACATGGGTAACAGTTATAAATTGGCATAGCAGAGGAGACTCACTATGCCCTGGACTGAGAC
>NZ_JBNBPL010000018.1:25781-111739 GCF_059412425.1 Pantoea sp. CFCC18177 | reverse complement strand
ATATCAATCCTGCGAGTGCCCACACAGATTGTCTGATAAATTGTTAAAGAGCGGTGCAATCAGCGCCTTAAGCTGCTGTTGCGAGGTGGCGTATGTTACGCCTTCCTCCTTCAGAGTCAAACACTTTTTTCAGCGCTTTTCTCCGGCGGGGTGAATCACTTCACTCCCTGCTGAGCCGTCTGCGTTGCCGCTTTGCCGTCTCAGTGGTGGCGCAGTATAGGGATTTCTTTTGGGCTGACAAGCGCTAATTTAAAGTTTTTGCACGACAGCTCAACTTTTAACCCAAACGATGTAAAACCGACCTGTTTCTTGTGATGCGCCATAAAAAAACGGGCCCGAAGGCCCGTTTTGGTCAGTTCAAATTACTGATGTGCGACGATGGCATCGTCTTTAACATCCATTTCAATGGTTTTGCCCGGAACGAAAGCACCAGAAAGAATCTTCTGCGCCAACGGGTTTTCAATTTGCTGTTGAATCGCACGTTTCAATGGACGCGCACCGTACACTGGATCGTAACCATTCTCGCCCAGCAGCTTCAGCGCGGCATCGGTGATATGTAACTGGTAGCCACGTTCTTCCAGACGTTTATACAAACGCTGGAGCTGAATCTGCGCGATTGAGGCAATGTGTTTTTCTCCCAGTGGATGGAACACCACCACCTCATCAATACGGTTAATGAACTCTGGACGGAAATGCGCCCCAACCACAGACATCACCATATCTTTCATTTCAGGATAATCCAGTGACCCGAAGCGCTCCTGAATCAAGTCCGATCCAAGGTTAGATGTCATGATTACCACCGTATTACGGAAATCAACAGTCCGGCCTTGACCATCGGTTAAGCGTCCATCATCCAATACCTGCAACAAAATGTTGAACACGTCAGGGTGCGCTTTCTCAACTTCGTCCAGTAAAATGACGGAATAAGGGCGACGACGTACCGCTTCCGTCAGATATCCCCCCTCTTCATAACCCACATAGCCCGGAGGTGCCCCCACTAAACGTGAGACAGAGTGTTTCTCCATGAACTCCGACATATCAATACGCACCATGGCGTCGTCGCTGTCGAACAGGAAATTGGCCAATGCTTTACACAGTTCGGTTTTACCGACACCGGTTGGCCCCAGGAACAGGAACGAACCAATCGGACGATTAGGATCGGATAAACCTGCACGGCTACGGCGAATAGCATTGGATACGGCTTCCACCGCCTCATTTTGCCCAATCACACGGGCATGAAGTTCCTGCTCCATACGCAGTAATTTTTCACGCTCACCTTCCATCATGCGCGCCACTGGAATACCCGTCCAACGCGCCAGCACATCGGCAATCTCCACATCCGTCACGCGGTTGCGTAACAGCTTCATGGTTTTGCCTTCTGACTGGGTCGCAGCGGCTAGCTGTTTTTCCAGTTCAGGAATTTTGCCGTATTGCAGTTCCGACATTTGGCCAAGGTCGCCCACACGTCGCGCTTGCTCAAGCGACAAACGTGCTTGCTCCAACTCCGCCTTAATGTTTTGCGTGCCGGTTAAAGAGGCTTTTTCTGCTTTCCACTCTTCTTCCAGCTCGGCGTATTCACGCTCTTTCTGATCGAGTTCGGTTTCCAGCATCTCCAGACGCTTGATGCTGGCATCATCCGACTCTTTCTTCAGCGCCTGCTGTTCGAGCTTTAACTGGATGATGCGACGATCGAGACGGTCAAGCGACTCGGGCTTGGAATCCATCTGCAGACGAATGCTGGATGCAGCCTCATCAATTAGATCAATGGCCTTATCCGGCAACTGACGATCAGCGATATAACGATGCGACAGGGTTGCCGCTGCCACAATCGCTGGATCGGTGATCTGCACATGGTGGTGAAGCTCATAGCGCTCTTTCAAACCACGCAGAATAGCGATGGTGTCTTCCACACTCGGCTCTGCCACAAAAACTTTCTGGAAGCGACGTTCCAGCGCAGCATCTTTTTCGATGAACTGACGATATTCGTTTAACGTCGTGGCACCCACGCAATGCAACTCACCGCGAGCCAGAGCGGGTTTCAGCATATTACCGGCATCCATGGCACCATCCGCCTTACCGGCGCCGACCATGGTATGCAATTCGTCGATAAACAGAATGACGTTACCTTCCTGTTTCGCTAAATCGCTCAGCACACCTTTCAGACGCTCTTCAAATTCGCCGCGATATTTTGCACCCGCCACCAGCGCGCCCATATCCAGTGCCAGCACCCGACGGCCTTTCAGCCCTTCCGGCACTTCACCATTGATAATGCGTTGTGCTAAACCTTCGGCAATGGCGGTTTTACCTACACCCGGTTCACCAATTAATACTGGGTTATTCTTGGTACGACGTTGCAACACCTGAATGGTGCGACGAATCTCTTCATCACGACCAATAACCGGATCTAACTTGCCGAGTTCGGCGCGCTCGGTTAAATCAATGGTGTATTTTTTCAAAGCCTGGCGCTGATCTTCAGCTCCTTGATCGTTCACGTTCTCTCCTCCCCGCAATTGCTCGATGGCCTTAGCGAGTTTTTCAGAGGTTGCGCCAGCAGACTTAAGGATGTCCGCCAGCGAACCGCGAGAGTCGAGGGCCGCCAGAACAAATAATTCAGATGATATAAAGTTGTCGCCGCGCTTTTGCGCCAGCTTGTCGCACAAGTTCAGCACGCGAATTAAATCGGCTGATGGTTGCACGTCGCCATCGGTGCCTTCTACCTGAGGCAGACGGTTAATGGCTTGTTCGATGCTGGAGCGAAGTCCAGCGACGTCGGTCCCTGCTGCACTGAGCAATGGACGCACCGATCCACCTTCCTGATTGAGCAAAGCGCTCATCAAATGAAGGGGTTCAATAAATTGATTGTCGTGTCCCAGAGCAAGGGACTGAGCATCGGCAAGGGCCAACTGGAATTTGTTAGTAAGACGATCCAGACGCATGATTCCTCCAATACAGGTCAAAATGCTACTGGAGATTAAATGAGGTCATCCCTCAAATTTTCAAGGTTAATGACCTGCATTGTGAGTAAAAAATACGCTACTGGATCGTCTTGCGGCGTAAGGTTATCTCAGCCAAATCAAAGTTGCCATACGCCCGGTGATTCCGTTGCGTCGGAAGGAGAAAAAATCAGCAGACTCAGTGAACGTGCAACGCTGCGAACCACTGACAGAACGCACGTCTGCGGCCTGTAAGCGCTGGCGTGCCAATTGCCAGATATCAGCAAAATATTTATCACCCACCGGACGAAAAGCCACATCGGCTTGCGCATCATGGGCCATAAAAGCGGTGCGGACCTCTGGACCCACTTCAAAAGCATCAGGACCGATTGCCGGACCAAGCCAGGCGTGAATCGCGCTGGCGGGACAATGAAATTGCGCCAGAGTCTGCTCGAGCACACCATTACACAGCCCACGCCAGCCTGCATGCGCGGCCGCCACTTCACTGCCATCATTGCTACAAAACAGCACTGGCAGGCAATCAGCCGTCATCACCGCACAGACGACGCCCGATTCCCGCGTAATAGCGGCATCAGCATTCGGCAACGCTTCATCTGCAGGTAGACGAGCCACCGCGTGTCCGTGAACCTGGTTAAGCCACTGCGGCATGGCAGGTAACACACCCTCGGTTAAGCGTTGGCGATTTTGCAGCACATGCATTTCATTATCGCCAACGTGTACCCCAAGATTCAAAGAATCCCAGGGTGCCACGCTGACTCCGCCGTGGCGCGTGGTAGAACATGCCTGGACACGCTGCGGAGCAGGCCAGTCCGGGATGATCCACTCACTCACAGCCAGTCCATCTGATCGCGGAACTCGTGAGTATCCGCTTTAAGTGCGTCGATCAGATCGACCATGTCCTGCGGTAATGGCGCATGCCACTCCATTTCAATCCCAGTGATGGGATGATAGAGACGCAGCATCGTGGCATGCAGAGCCTGACGATCGAATCCGCGCAGTGCGGCGATGAATTCATCCGATGCCCCTTTAGGTGGACGCGGACGACCGCCGTACAGCGGATCACCAACCAGAGGATGGTTGATATGAGCCATATGCACACGAATCTGGTGGGTACGCCCGGTTTCCAGACGCAGACGCAAACGCGTGTGCGCACGGAAATGTTCCATGATTCGGTAGTGCGTCGTAGCGGGTTTCCCCATTGGATGAACAGCCATATGAGTGCGCTTAGTCGAGTGACGTGCCATCGGCTCGTTGACTGTGCCACCTGCCGTCATGGTGCCAATCGCCACCGCTTCATACTCACGGGTGATTTCACGCAGTTGCAGTGTTTCCACTAAGTGTGTTTGTGCCGGAACTGTCTTCGCCACCACCATCAATCCCGTGGTGTCTTTATCGAGACGGTGCACAATGCCTGCACGCGGAACGTCGGCGATGGGCGGGTAATGATAAAGCAGCGCATTCAGCACGGTACCATCTGGGTTACCGGCCCCCGGATGCACCACCAGGCCACGCGGCTTGTTGATGACCAGGATATCGTCATCTTCATAGACGATGTTCAAGGGAATATCTTGCGCTTCCCAGCGTTGTGCTTCTTCGATTTCAGCATCGATTGACACCAGCTCACCGCCGAAAACTTTCTCTTTCGGTTTGTCGATGATGGTGCCGTTGACGCTGACGCGACGCTCGAGGATCCACTCTTTTATGCGAGAACGTGAATAATCAGGGAACAATTCCGCCAAAGTCTGATCTAAGCGTTGTCCAAGCTGTGCTTCGGACACCGTTGCGGTGAGTTGAACTTGTTGTGCCATATACAGCTTCTTCGTTAACGTTGGGTTTTCACGGCGATGCCGTTTAATATAATGTGCTATCGTACCAGGTCATAACCGGGAGCTTAACGGACAGCTTCCGCTACAACACTTTGAGGATAATCATTTCGTCATGACGCGTATGAAACATCTGGTGGCTGCTGCCACATTGAGCCTGAGCCTGGCTCTGGTGGGTTGTTCCGGCTCATCGGATCCGGTCCCGGACAGCCCGCCATCTGAAATTTACGCCACAGCCCAGCAAAAGCTGCAGGACGGTAACTTTAAAGCGGCGATTAAGCAACTGGAAGCACTGGATAACCGCTATCCATTTGGTCCTTATTCGCAGCAAGTACAGCTGGATTTGATCTACGCGTATTACAAAAATGCCGATCTGCCACTGGCGCAAGCCGCTATCGCACGCTTTATGCGTCTCAATCCGACTCATCCAAACATCGACTACGTCATCTATATGAAAGGTCTGACGGATATGGCGTTGGATGATTCTGCACTGCAGGGCTTCTTCGGTATCGATCGTTCTGATCGTGATCCGACGCACGCTCGTGATGCTTTCCGTGACTTCTCTCAGTTACTGCGCAGTTATCCTAACAGCCAATATGCTGATGATGCGCAGAAACGTTTAGCCTACCTGAAAGAGCGTCTGGCGAAGTATGAACTCTCGGTGGCGCAATTCTATACCAAGCGTGGTGCCTATGTCGCCGTTGTTAACCGCGTTGAAGGGATGATGAAAGATTTCCCGGACACCGAAGCCACACATAAAGCACTGCCATTGATGGAAAATGCCTATCGCCAGCTGCAGTTGACAGCAGAAGCCGATAAGGTGGCAAAAATCATCGCGGCGAATAGCCAGTCTTGATTTACTGCCCATAAAAAAAGCAGCCGTAATGGCTGCTTTTTTTTGCTGAAAAATCAGCCAACTTACTGATTTTCCGCTGCGGTTAACTCATCAATCTTGCTCCGTTCACCTTTGTGCTTCAAGCTTTTTCCGTGACTTTCTCAGCCTTTCTCACAATTCACTGGCCTTGACAAAAAGTGACATCCTAATGTGATCTAGATCACATATTTTCTTAATATCCGCGGTATGCTGGACCTACCCAGACGGAAATGACAGAGAGGTTTAACTATGATTCTGAACATTACCAGCAAACAAATGGATATCACTGCGGCAATCCGCAACCATGTCGAAGACCGTCTCGCCAAGCTGGAAAAATGGCAAACTGACCTGATTAACCCGCATATCGTGTTATCGAAAGAGCCAAAAGAATTTGTGGCTGATGCCACAATCAATACGCCAAACGGCACGCTGGTCGCCAGCGCGAAACACGAAGACATGTATACGGCCATCAATGACCTGATTGCCAAGCTGGAACGACAACTCAATAAAGCGCAACACAAACCCGAAGCACGTCGTGCTACCAGCAGTATGAAAGATTTCACCCCTGCAGGATAACCCCCCATTTTCCAGTAACGCGCCTACGGGCGCGTTTTTTATTGACAGCTTTTGAGCACTGCGGTTAATCTCACTTCACTTCTTACAGGAAACACACATGAAACATTTACCGTTCTTCTTCGCATTCTTTTTTACCTTCCCCTGATTGGGAGGCGATTCGTCATGTGAAAATGAATGCGAAGACGAACAACAAAGCCTCCCAACCGGGAGGCTTTTTTATTGGACATTTTACAGGTGAGCCCTATGAACCCCGAAAATCCGCTGCTGGCATTACGCGATAAAATCAGCGCCGTTGATGAAAAGCTGTTAACGCTGTTGGCTGAACGTCGTTCGCTGGCGGTTGAAGTGGCCCAAGCCAAACTGGCCACACATCGCCCCATTCGTGACGTTGAACGCGAGCGCGCACTGCTGGAAACGCTGATTACATTGGGCAAGAAACATCAGCTGGATGCACACTACATTACACGTTTGTTCCAACTCGTCATTGAAGATTCGGTTCTCACCCAACAAGCGCTACTGCAAAAGAATCTCAATCATCCACATGCACACGCACCACGTATCGCCTTCCTCGGCCCGAAAGGTTCTTACTCTCACCTTGCTGCACGTAAGTACTCGGCGCGCCATTTTGATTCAATGGTTGAAATCGGTTGTCTGAAATTCCATGACATCATTCATCAGGTGGAGATTGGCCAGGCCGATTACGCAGTGATGCCGATTGAGAACACCAGCTCAGGTTCAATCAATGATGTTTATGACCTGCTGCAACAAACCTCACTCTCCATCGTGGGTGAACTGACCATCCCCATCGAACACTGTGTGTTAATCAACGGTAATACCGATCTGCAGCAAATTGAGACGGTTTATAGCCATCCACAACCTTTCCAGCAGTGCAGCCAGTTCATTAATCGCTTCCCGCAGTGGAAAATTGAGTACACCGAAAGCACCGCTGCCGCCATGGAAAAAGTGGCAGCCATGAACTCACCGAAAGTTGCAGCGTTGGGGAGTGAAGCGGGCGGGGAATTGTATGGCTTGCAGGTGCTGGAACGTGATTTGGCAAATCAACAGCAAAATCACACGCGCTTTATCGTTCTGGCTCGTAAGCCAATTGAAGTCTCCAGCCAGGTACCAGCCAAAACCACATTGATCATGGCAACGGGCCAGCAAGCCGGTGCGTTGGTCGACGCGTTGCTGGTACTGCGGAACCATAATCTGATCATGAGTAAGCTGGAGAACCGTCCGATTAACGGCAATCCGTGGGAAGAGATGTTTTACATTGATGTGCAGGGCAATCTGCAATCAGAAAGTATGCAGCTCGCCCTGAAGGAATTGCGTGAAATGACCCTTTCACTGAAAGTGTTGGGATGCTATCCAGGTGAAAATGTTGTGCCTGTGGAACCACGCCTGTAAAAGTAAAAAGGCATCCTTGCGGATGCCTTTTCTTTTATTGCCGGCTGTCATTTGCCGAGCGCAGCATACTGCGGCTCTCGACCAGGAAACGTTGGGCGTAATCACCAAACCAATGCGCAACTCGCTCAAAGCTTTGGATAAATGCCTGCTTGTCGCCCTGCTCCAGCAAGGTAATCGCATCACCAAAGCGTTGGTAGTAGCGCTTAATCAACGCCAGATTGCTCTCCGATGACATAATAATGTCTGCGTACAACTGTGGATCCTGCGCAAACAGACGCCCCACCATCGCCAGTTCAAGACGATAGATAGGCGACGACAATGCCAATAGCTGATCCAGATTCACATTCTCTTCCGCCAGATGCAGGCCATAGGCGAAAGTGGCAAAGTGGCGCAATGCCTGAATAAAGGCCATATTCTGATCGTGTTCAACCGCGCTGATACGATGCAAACGCGCGCCCCACACCTGAATCTGCTCAAGGAACCATTGGTAAGCTTCCGGCTGACGACCATCACACCAGACCACTACCTGCTTCGCGAGGCTGCCGCTATCTGGCCCAAACATCGGGTGCAGACCCAGTACAGGCCCAGCATGTGCAGCCAGCATCGCTTGTAGCGGACGGTTCTTCACCGATGCCAGATCGACCAAAATGCAGTCTTCCGGTAACTTTGGTAGCTCAGAGATAATCTGTTCAGTCAGGTGGATCGGCACACTGATCATCACCATACCCGCATCTTTGAGCAACTCCTCGGAACGATCCCAGTCACCTTTATCGAGGATGCGCACTTGATAGCCAGACAGCGTGAGCATCTTTTCAAACAGACGCCCCATCTGACCACGGCCACCCACAATAACCACTGGACGCAACGTCGGGCACAGCGTTTTAAAGCCTTTATCGTTTTCGTGCGCGTAGGATTCACGCATCAAACGACGCAAGACATCTTCGATCAGATCGGGAGACACGCCCAACGCTTCCGCTTCCTGTCGGCGTGAAGCCAACATGCTGGCTTCACGTTCTGGCACGTAAATCGGCAAGCCGTAACGGCTTTTGACTTCCCCCACCTCGGCTACCAGCTCAAGGCGTTTAGCTAAGAGCCCCAGCAAAGCTTTATCTACTTCATCAATTTGATCGCGTAGCGCGGTCAGTTCAGCCACCATGACTCATTACACCTCGTGTGACAGACGCGCCGACAGCACTCCCTGCAGATCCTGATGGATTTCACGCAGCAAGGTTTCCGTGGTTTCCCAGTTGATGCAGGCATCAGTGACAGAAACACCGTATTTCATTTCGCTACGCGGCTGTTCAGAAGACTGGTTGCCTTCATGAATGTTGCTTTCCAGCATCAGGCCAATGATGGAGCGGTTTCCATCTTTAATCTGCGCGATAGCCGATTCGGCTACGCCAGGCTGACGACGATAGTCTTTGTTAGAATTACCATGGCTGCAATCTATCATTAAGGCTGGGCGCAGTCCCGCTTTCAGCATCTCTTTTTCACACTGCGCAACATCTTCTGGGCCGTAGTTTGGCGCTTTACCACCGCGCAGAATCACGTGACCATCCGGGTTACCCTGGGTTTGCAGCAGGCAAACCTGACCCGCCTGGTTGATGCCCACGAAGCGGTGTGGCATCGCAGCAGCTCGCATCGCATTAATCGCAGTACCCAAGCTGCCATCTGTGCCGTTTTTGAAACCAACAGGCATTGACAGACCAGAAGCCATTTCACGGTGTGTCTGAGATTCAGTGGTACGCGCACCAATAGCAGACCAGCTGAATAGATCGCCGAGATATTGTGGGCTGTTAGGATCCAGCGCTTCCGTTGCCAGCGGCAAGCCCATTTCCACCAGGTTGACCAGCAGCTGACGCGCAATGTGTAGCCCGGCTTCCATATCAAACGAGTTGTTCATGTAAGGATCGTTGATTAACCCTTTCCAGCCGACGGTGGTACGAGGTTTTTCAAAATAAACACGCATAACGATGTACAGCTGATCCTTCAACTGTGCAGAAAGAGTTTGTAACTGACGAGCATACTCGAGCGCTGCTTCGGTATCGTGAATCGAACAAGGGCCACAGACCACCAGCAAGCGCGGATCGCGCCCGGCAATAATATCGGCAATGGTCTGGCGAGAAGCGGCAATTTGCGCTTCCTGCGCCGCAGTGAGCGGGAACTTCGCTTTCAGCTCTTGCGGGGTAATTAAAATTTGTTCGTCGGCGATATGCACATTGTTCAGCGCGTCTTTCTGCATGATAGCGATCCTTTTTACTCGTTTATGCGGTTTTTGGATCCTCACTGAGGATGGCGCTTACTTTACCACAAAATGTATAGGTTGCAATCCACGAGTGTACAGTTTTATTACCATGCAAATTACGACATGCGAAATTTAAAAACAAAAACTTTATAAAACAATAATTTAAATATAAATCACCAAAAGAGCATGACCACTTAAACGTACCAATTTGTTTACACTTGGTAATTTGAAAAGAAATGCCTTATGCGGACAGATCCACTAACATTCTGTATTTGGTTAACTTTTTAGGGATCATTCAGTGGCCACTTCCAACGTTGCGTTACGCCCCTTTGTCTTGCAGGATGCCGCAGCCTTTACCGAGGCCGTTAATCAATCGCTGAACAGCCTGAAGCCGTGGATGGCGTGGGCACATGAAGATTATCGTGCAGAAGAAGCCACAAGTTGGATCAATTTCACCCACATGCAGCGTGATAAAGGCGAAGCGGAGGAGTTTGCCATCGTTGATGGGGAGGGCCGTCTGCTTGGCGGTGCGGGTATTCGTTTCGCACAGCAACCCGGGGATTTCAACGCCATTGGCTATTGGGTGCGGAGTGATGCACAACGGCTAGGTGTCGCGACGCGAGCAGTTGCACTGTTAGTCAACTTTGGCTTCCAGCATCTGGATATTCCGTTGCTGGAAATTGTCGCAGCAGAAGAGAACCACGCCAGCCGAGCGGTTGCCTTGCGCAGTGGATTCGAGTTTATCGATTACCGCTATGGTTTAATCGTGCTCGACAGTGGGCCGGTTAACTCGGCGATTTATCACCTGAAACGCCCATAAAAAAAGGGGCTGGCCCGTAGGCCAACCCCTTGTTTGCTATTAACTTTGAGATGTCGCTTACGCGCCAAGACGCTCTTTGATACGAGCTGACTTACCGGTGCGCTCACGCAGGTAGTACAGTTTGGCTTTACGCACAGCACCACGACGTTTGACAGAGATGCTGTCAATTACCGGAGAGTGAGTCTGGAAGACACGCTCAACGCCTTCGCCGTTTGAAATCTTACGAACAGTGAATGCAGAATGCAGACCGCGGTTACGAATAGCGATAACCACGCCCTCGAATGCCTGCAGACGCTTCTTAGAACCTTCAACGACCCATACTTTCACTTCCACGGAATCACCCGGACGGAATGAAGGTACGTCCTGCTTCATCTGCTCTTGTTCAAGTTGCTTGATAATGTTGCTCATAATTAAATCTCTATATCCTGGGTAAACTGATAGTCAGGGAAGATTACTCTTCCACCTGATCGTTTTGTTGCTGCTGATGTTCCCGTTGGAACTCATTTAGCAACCGTGCTTGCTCTTCAGTCAGAGCCAGGTTTTCCAGAAGTTCAGGTCTTCTTAGCCAGGTACGGCCTAGCGACTGTTTCAGGCGCCAACGGCGAATATCAGCGTGATTGCCCGACAGTAAAACTGACGGAACCTCCATGCCTTCTAACACTTCAGGTCGGGTATAGTGTGGGCAATCCAGCAAACCATCCGAGAACGAATCCTCATCGGCTGACGCTTGTTTCCCCAATACGCCGGGTATAAACCGGGCAACTGAGTCAATCAACGTCATTGCGGGTAGCTCACCACCGCTGAGAACGTAATCACCGATTGACCATTCTTCATCAATCTCAGTGTGAATCACGCGCTCATCAATCCCTTCATAACGACCGCATACCAGAATCAACTTCTGATTGGTCGCCAGTTCGCAAACGCCTTGTTGGTCAAGTTTGCGACCCTGAGGTGAAAGATAAATCACCTTAGCGCCATCTCCCGCCGCTGCTTTCGCTGCGTGGATAGCATCCCGTAAGGGTTGCACCATCATCAACATCCCCGGTCCGCCGCCGTAAGGACGATCGTCCACGGTACGGTGCCGGTCATGCGTGAAGTCACGAGGACTCCAGCTTTCAATGTTGAGCAGGCCATTTTTTACTGCCCGGCCAGTTACCCCGTACTCGGTAATAGCGCGAAACATCTCTGGAAACAGGCTAATAACACCAATCCACATCGCGTTCGCCGTTACGTTACCGGATTGTCCGGAGATCAAAAACCAGGATCCCAATCTACTTCAATAGTGCCAGTAGAGAGATCGACTTTCTTGATAACCTGTTCATCAAGAAACGGAATTAACCGCTCTTGTGCACCGAATGCATCTTTCAGGTTTGCCTTAACGACGAGCACGTCGTTCGAGCCGGTTTCCATCATATCAATGACTTTTCCCATCTCGTAGCCGTCGAGGTTCACTACTTTGCAACCCATAAGGTCTTTCCAGTAGTAATCACCTGCTTCCAGCGCTGGCAGCTGCGTGGAGTCAACCTGAATTTCGCAATTGGTTAACTGGGCCGCAGCGTCCCGATCGTCAATGCCTTTGACTTTGATGATCAGGTCCTGATTGTGGTGCTTCCAACCTTCCAGTTCAACATGCTGCCATTTACCGGCGCGCTGAATAAACCAAGGTTGGTAGTCGAAGATACTTTCAGCGTCTTCAGTGGAGGAAAACACTTTGAGCCAACCCCGAATCCCGTAAGCGGCACCCATTTTACCCAATACAATTGGATTAACGGGAAGCTGTGCGGCAGGTTTAATGCTCATGCTCACCACCGTGACAGATTAAGCTGCTTTCTTTGCTTCTTTGATCAGCGCGTTAACGCGATCAGAAAGCGTTGCGCCCTGGCCAACCCAGTGCTCAATACGGTCCATATCCAGACGCAGACCTTCAGCCTGACCAGAAGCGATCGGGTTGAAGAAACCTACGCGCTCGATGAAACGACCATTACGCGCATTGCGGCTGTCAGTAACGACGACCTGATAGAACGGACGCTTTTTCGCGCCGTGACGTGCCAAACGAATTGTAACCATAACATCCTCATTAGTTAATAAAGCGCTCGGGCTCCATCGAGGGATGGAACCCGAGCGCAATATAAAAAGCCCGAAAATTTTACTCATTTTGGCGAAAAAAGCAACCTGAGAGTGTCAATTATCTGGCTGTTAGCCGGTCGCCTTAGCGGCCGGGGAATCCAGGCGGCATCATGCCTTTCATGCCACGCATCATTTTGGCCATGCCACCCTTCTTCATTTTCTTCATCATGCGCTGCATGTCGTCGAACTGTTTCAGTAAACGGTTGACGTCCTGCACCTGCATGCCAGAACCGGTTGCGATGCGGCGCTTGCGTGAGCCTTTGATGATTTCAGGCTTCTGCCGCTCTTTGGTGGTCATCGAATTAATGATGGCCTCCATACGCACCAGCACTTTGTCATCCATCTGCGACTTCACGTTGTCTGGCAACTGGCCCATGCCCGGCAGTTTACCCATCAGGCTTGCCATGCCGCCCATGTTGCGCATTTGCTTCAACTGCTCAAGGAAATCGTTGAGATCGAATCCATCGCCGGTCTTCAGTTTCTTCGCCAGTTTTTCCGCTTGCTCACGGTCAACTTTGCTTTCGATATCTTCGATCAGCGACAGTACGTCGCCCATACCGAGAATGCGTGAGGCGATACGATCTGGATAAAACGCTTCCAGAGCTTCTGTCTTCTCACCCATACCCATGAATTTAATCGGCTTGCCGGTAATGTGACGAATCGACAGTGCCGCACCACCGCGGGCATCACCATCCACTTTGGTCAGAATCACACCGGTTAATGGCAGCGCTTCGTTGAAGGCCTTCGCCGTGTTCGCGGCATCCTGACCGGTCATGGCATCGACCACAAACAGGGTTTCCACCGGGTTGATCGCGGCGTGCACCTGTTTGATTTCGTCCATCATGGCTTCATCGACGTGCAAACGGCCGGCGGTATCCACCAGCAGCACATCGTAGAATTTCAATTTGGCTTCTTTAAGCGCGTTCTGCACGATATCGACCGGTTTCTGAGTCAGGTCAGAAGGACAGAAATCGACACCGACTTGTTCCGCCAGGGTTTCCAGCTGTTTGATCGCCGCAGGGCGATACACGTCAGCAGAGACAACCAGCACTTTCTTCTTGTGCTTCTCGCGCAGGAATTTACCTAACTTCGCTACGCTAGTGGTTTTACCCGCACCTTGCAGACCGGCCATCAGCACCACGGCTGGCGGCTGAGCATTCAGGTTCAGCGCATTATTTTCGGCACCCATTGCCGCAACCAACTCGTTGCGCACAATTTTGATGAACTCCTGACCCGGTGTCAGGCTTTTGTTGACATCCTGCCCGACCGCGGCTTCTTTAACGCGGTTGATAAACTCACGCACCACCGGCAGCGCAACGTCAGCTTCCAGCAATGCCATGCGCACTTCGCGCAGGGTGTCTTTAATGTTGTCTTCGGTCAGCCTTCCGCGGCCGCTGATGTTGCGCAGGGATTGCGACAAACGATCGGTTAAATTATCAAACATGCTCTCTCACTTAGGACCGTAGCGAGGCCGCCTAGGCGGCACAATGCGGCGGATTATAGCACGAAGCTACAGCGATCTCTGCAATTGACCTTGAGATCGTTTGGAGCCTGATGCGGCTGGCGCTATACTGGTTTTTTCCTTATCTGACCGACACCTGAAAGGATCTATGTTCGTTTTCGCGATTGTGGCGCTGTTCGCCTACTCCCTCAGCCTTGCATTGATCATTCCCAGCCTGCTGAAACGCAACGGTGGCTGGCGGCGTTTTGCCGTGCTTTCAGCCTGCGTGGCATTGATTGCCCATGCTGTGGCGCTGCAACAACGTATTTTTGCCGTCGATAACGGACAAAATCTCAGTCTGCTGAACATTGGTTCATTGGTCAGTCTGCTGATTTGCGCCATCATGACCATCGTGGCGTCGCGTAACCGCGGCTGGCTGTTGCTGCCGATTGTTTACGGCTTTGCGCTGATCAATCTGGCTTTCGCCACCTTTGTACCGAATGCCTTTATTACCCATCTGGAAACCACGCCAGGCATGATGATTCACATCGGCCTGTCGCTGTTTGCCTATGCAACGCTGATTATTGCCGCACTGTATGCGCTGCAGCTGGCGTGGATCGACTATCAATTAAAAAATAAGAAACTGGCTTTCACTCAGGATATGCCGCCGCTGTTGAGCATCGAACGTAAGATGTTCCACATCACGCAAATTGGTGTGGTGTTACTGACGCTGGTTCTGTGCACCGGTTTGTTCTTTATGCACAACCTGTTTAGCGCGGAAAATGTCGACAAGGCTGTCCTTTCTATCATTGCCTGGTTTGTCTATATCGTTCTGCTCTGGGGACACTATCACGAAGGCTGGCGCGGACGCCGTGTCGTCTGGTTCAACTGCGGCGGTGCGCTGCTGCTGACCATGGCCTACTTCGGCAGCCGCGTGCTGCAGCATCTGCTCACTTCTCACTAAAGGAATTTTTGCGTTGGAACATGTTTCAACCACCACGCTGATCATTACGCTGGTCATCATGGTGCTGGTCTCTGCGTATTTCTCCGGTTCAGAGACCGGCATGATGACGCTCAACCGTTACAAACTGCGTCACAAAGCCAAAAGCGGAAACCGTGCCGCTCGTCGCGTTGAAAAGCTTTTACGTCGTCCAGACCGTCTCATAAGCCTGGTGCTGATTGGCAATAACCTCGTTAATATTCTCGCTTCCGCATTAGGGACTATCGTCGGGATGCGTCTGTATGGCGATGCGGGCGTGGCGATTGCCACCGGTATTCTGACCTTCGTAGTGTTGGTGTTTGCCGAAGTCCTGCCGAAAACCATCGCCGCCCTGTATCCGGAAAAAGTGGCCTACCCCAGCAGTGTGCTGCTGGCGCCGTTGCAATATGTGATGTTGCCATTGGTGTGGCTGCTTAACACCATTACTCGCATTCTGATGCGTATGGTCGGGATTAAAACGGAAGGTTCTATCAGCTCGGCGCTGAGTAAAGAAGAGCTGCGCACCATTGTGTACGAGTCACGTTCGCTGATGTCGCGCCGTAACCAGGACATGCTGCTCTCCGTGCTGGATCTGGAAAAAGTCAGCGTTGACGACATCATGGTGCCGCGCAATGAGATCGTCGGTATCAACGTCAATGACGACTGGAAATCGATTGTTCGTCAGCTCAGCAACTCGCCACACGGTCGTATCGTGCTGTTCCGCGATTCGCTGGACGACTGTGTTGGCATGCTGCGCGTGCGTGAAGCCTGGCGCATGATGACCGAGAAGAAAGAGTTTAATAAAGATCGTCTGCTGCGCGCCGCCGATGAAATCTACTATGTGCCAGAAGGCACGCCGCTCAATGTGCAGTTGGTCAAATTCCAACGCAATAAGAAGAAAGTCGGTTTAGTAGTGGATGAGTATGGTGACATCAAAGGTCTAGTGACTATCGAAGATATTCTGGAAGAGATTGTCGGCGACTTCACCACCTCAATGTCCCCATCCCTGGCAGAAGAAGTGATGCCGCAAAATGACGGTTCCGTACTGATTGAAGGCAGCGCCAACGTGCGTGAAATCAATAAAGCCTTCAACTGGACGCTCCCTGAAGATGAGGCGCGCACCATTAACGGCATGTTATTGGAAGCGCTGGAAGAGATTCCGCAGGTGGCGACTCGCGTCAAAATCGACAAGTACGATGTTGATATTCTCGATGTGCAGGACAACATGGTGAAGCAAGTACGCATTACCCCACACCATCCGTTAAAATCGTCCATTGGTTCCTGAAGCCAAAAAAAACGCCGCGATCATCGCGGCGTTTTTATCAGTATCAGGCAACAACTAGATGTGCAGCTCTTTTAGCTTCTCTGCTGGCAGCTTCAGATCTTCATTGCGGTTCACGCCAATGTCATGCGCCAACACGTTACGTGCAATCTGTTGCGCTTCATCCAGTGAGTGCAGCTTGTAGCTACCACACTGATATTCGTTCAATTCTGGAATCTGGCTCTGCTCTTTCACCTTCAGAACGTCTTCCATCGCCCCTTTCCAGGCTTTGGCCACACGCTGCTCATCAGGTTCACCAATCAGGCTCATGTAAAAGCCCGTGCGGCAGCCCATCGGGGAAATATCCACAATTTCCACACCGTCACCGTTAAGGTGGTTACGCATGAATCCTGCAAACAGGTGCTCCAGCGTGTGGATGCCGCGCTCAGTCAGAATATCGATATTCGGACGGCAGAAACGCAGATCAAAGACGGTGATGGTATCGCCATGCGGAGTGTTCATGGTTTTTGCAACGCGCACGGCAGGTGCGCCCATGATGGTGTGATCAACAGTAAAACTATCCAGTAGTGGCATACGTCACCTCCTGTTTTGAGAATTTTTTTAAAACGATGAAACTTTTCCGTTCGCCCAACGTCTGAATATATGAAAGACGCGCATTTGTTATCATCATCCCTGACAACAGAGATGTTTATTTCGGCCACAGTGATGTGGCCATTTTCTTTTTTAGCCTTCGCGACCCGCCAGATAGCTCTCGAAATCCAGCGTATCACTCTGTTCTAATTTCTTCTGCGACTGCACCGACTCCAACGCCTGACGACTAAAGTCATCTTCCGTCAAAATCTCTAATGGCTCTTCACACAGCAGATGACGGTACTGTTCAGCTAACGCCACACCTGCTCCGGTTAAACCATTTTCTTTGATCGCATGAAGAATGCGCGCCGAATAGGTTAGCTCAGGATCATCAAACGATGCTACCAGTTGATCGCAAACCTGTTGATATTGCGTGCTGCCGTGATTGCTGTCGAGCACTTCCGCCACACGACTCAGGTCAGCAAACAGCGCTTTGCCCACGTCTACCAGTGGGTGTTCTGTGTCACTGCAGCCGACACCAATTACCTGGCCTGGCTTACGCCCTTCCATCACCACGCGATTCCAGTTCTTACGGCTACACAGCAATTCGTCGGAGCTCATCTCCGGCGCATCCGCCAACGTACACCAAATCAAGAACAGATCAAGGAAACGCGCCTGGTTGGCGTCGACACCAATTGCGGAGAACGGGTTAATATCTAACGATCGCACTTCGATATATTCGATCCCGCCGCGCAGCAGTGCATCTGAAGGCGCTTCGCCAGAACGAGTAACACGTTTAGGACGAATCGGTGCATACAGCTCGTTTTCAATCTGCAACACGTTGGTATTCAACTGTAGCCAGTTGCCATCCGCGTCTTTAGTGCCCATGGCGGCATACTCTTCCGACGGCGTTTTGATCGCTGCTTTCAGCGCAGCAACATAACCATCGAGGGAGTTAAAGGTGATACCCAAACCGCTTTGCGATTTGTTGGTATACCCCAGATCGCTCAAACGCAGCGAGGTGGCATACGGCAGCCATAGCGTACCTTTACCGTCGGTTTCAAACGGCAATTTGCTTTCACGTCCCTGCAGGAAGGAAGAGCAGATCGCCGGTGATGAACCAAACAGATATGGGATCACCCAGCCAAAACGATAGTAGTTGCGGATCAAACGCAGATAGCCGGCAGAGATCGTCTCTTTGCCACTCTCGGCATCTTTGACATCCGCCCACTCTTGCCAGAATGACAACGGCAACGAGAAGTTGTAATGCACGCCAGAAATAATCTGCATCAGCGCGCTATAGCGATTTTTCAGGCCCTGACGATACAGGGTTTTCATTTTGCCGATGTTGGAGCTGCCGTATTGAGCCAGCTCAATACTCTCCACATCTTCGACGTAGCCCGGCATACTGAACGGCCACATCCGCTCCTGCCCCAACTCACGCGCCACATGGCGGTGAATGTCACGCAGGAAAGCCAGCGATCGATCAATGCTCTGATCGACAGGCGTGATGAATTCCAACAGCGTTTCAGCAAAATCGGTGGTGATCCAATCATGCTTAAGCGCTGAACCGAGCGATTCAGGATGTCCGGTGGTTGCCAGGTGGCCATTCGGATTGACGCGCAATGTTTCGCGTTCAATGCCACGGCCGATACCCTTCAACGCGTCGGGATGCGCTTCCAACCAAGAGAGCGCTTTAGATACGTCCGGGATCACATTAACCTCCCGCTGTGCGAATAATTTATTTTTGTTCAGCATAATGTTAACCGTAGCCTCGAATCTGTGCGAATCAATGCCACCATTGCATTGTTTGTAATGTGGCAGTCGCGATAACGATATAACGCAGCGTTTTACCAATGGCGAGGAACAGCACCGCTGGTAGCCAGGCAAAGCGCAACCACCCTGCTAACACGCAAAGCAGGTCGCCCACTACCGGCAGCCAGCTAAAAAGTAGCGCTGCAGGTCCCAATCGATGTAACCACGTCATTGCTGTGTCGTGCCATCGCCCCTGCCCTTTTGGCGGCATAAGACGACCAAGAAGAATGTTGGTCAGGCCACCCAGGGTGTTTCCCACTGATGCAGCCAATAACAATCCGTAGACCGACCCCTTTTGGGCGATCAGCAAAGCAACCAGCACAGCCTCTGAGCTTCCCGGAAGCAGGGTCGCGCTTAGAAAGCTACTGCCGAATAACGATCCATAAGTCAGAAACTCATTCACAGTAAGCGGACATCAACCACATCCATGCCCGCGGCTTGTGCCGCCTGAACGCCAAAGTCAGCATCTTCAAACACCACACAACGTTCAGGCGCTACGCCCATTAACTCGGCGCAGCGTAAAAAGGTATCGGGTTGCGGTTTATGACGTTGAACATCATCAGCGCCTACCACAGCATCAAACAGATGGTAAACGCCTAATGCTTCAAGCAGCGCTTTCGCCAGGCTGTGTTCGCTGCCGGTGCCCACCGCCATAGGACGACGGCCATGATAGGCCTTTACCACCTCCATGAGCGGCAAAGGACGCACGTCATCGAGTAACATCGCCTTCAACGCCACCGTTTTCTCTGCGGCCAGCAGATGAGGGTCCTGCGTGGCATTGTTGTGCTCAAGAATGTACTGCGCCAGTTGCCAGGTGGGTGCGCCATTGAATGCCACCATTTTTGCTTCATCCATGGTGAATCCATAGCGGCTCAGCACCTGCTGCCAGGCTTTTCGATGTGTCGGCTCAGTGTCCAGAATCGTGCCGTCCATATCGAAAATCAGGGCGTCATATTGGTCGTACATTGTCACTCCATCGAGTACCACTAAATGAGCCATTACTTTAGCGTAATGCGCTTAGGTTGTCGCCAGGTGTGCTTAACAGCAAATGCTTTGAAAGCATTAGCATTTTTTGTTTTCGGAAAAAGGTCAGGATGCGATGCCGGGGATAAATGGCGGTTAAATCAGGGATTTTTGTTGGTGCTGTAGATTACGGAGAAGAATTCAGAAAGCAGGCGTTGAATATTTTACAGAGAATATGGTGCATCCAGGAGGATTCGAACCTCCGACCGCTCGGTTCGTAGCCGAGTACTCTATCCAGCTGAGCTATGGATGCATTAGGGGTCTAACTGATATTACTGATGAAACATACTGAGAGAAGTATGAATAAAACAGAATGGTGCATCCAGGAGGATTCGAACCTCCGACCGCTCGGTTCGTAGCCGAGTACTCTATCCAGCTGAGCTATGGATGCATTGAGATATTTTCTTACGATGGAATTACTGCAATCAACCTGGGAATGATACGAAGAATGGTGCATCCAGGAGGATTCGAACCTCCGACCGCTCGGTTCGTAGCCGAGTACTCTATCCAGCTGAGCTATGGATGCATTGAAATAATTCTTGTATAACGCAGGGTGCTAACAACTCACCATGAAAGGAACTGCTCGTTCACTCTTACTTCATCTTTCCGAATGGTGCATCCAGGAGGATTCGAACCTCCGACCGCTCGGTTCGTAGCCGAGTACTCTATCCAGCTGAGCTATGGATGCATCGGAAATGGCGGTGAGGCGGGGATTCGAACCCCGGATGCAGCTTTTGACCGCATACTCCCTTAGCAGGGGAGCGCCTTCAGCCTCTCGGCCACCTCACCTTACGCTTTCTTACTGCCTGTGCTTTTGAACTTTGTTTCTGCTCATCGGCACTGCGTGGCGCACATATTACTTTCCCGCACTTATAAGTCAAACAATTTTTCCCGACTTTTTCTTGATAACTGTTTGTTTGCACAAATGACGCGCAATTAGGATGTTTTGCCAACAAAAAGATTGATTTATCAACAGCGAAAGCACGCTGCAGTTAACAAAATGGGAAGAAAGAAATTGAGAACAAAGGGGGAATAAAAGAGGTGGAAGTGAAGAAAAGCGGTAGCGCCTCGCACGATGGCGAGGCGCTGAATCCGTTAGTAACTCGTTTGCTGAGTTTTTTCGGCCTGAATGCGCTGATAGATCTCTTCGCGATGCACCGAAACTTCTTTAGGCGCGTTGACGCCAATACGTACCTGGTTACCTTTGACACCCAGCACCGTTACAGTCACCTCATCGCCAATCATGAGGGTTTCACCAACTCGACGAGTTAGAATAAGCATTCTTTGCTCCTTGAAAGATTAAAAGAGTCGGGCCTGTTCGATCTCCCGGCCATATCCATCATATAACGCTGAACAATGCCTATGACAAATACACCATTGTGCATCGCCACGCCAATACATTCTGCTGATAGTTAGTTTAGCCGAAATACACCACATCAACCGGACTTTGTCATTTACGGGTGCACATCGCGATAAAAAGCGCCAGTACTCGGGGTGCTGGCGCTCTTCACGATGCTTCGCTTTATTTCGTTACAGTCGGTTACTCACCCAGTCCGGCACGCCAGCCAGCGCCCCAGCCAGCGCCTGAGGATTGGTGCCCCCAGCCTGAGCCATATCTGGACGCCCACCGCCTTTACCCCCGACCTGTGCAGCCAGTTCGCCCACCAACTCACCCGCCTTAACACGATCGGTCAGGTCTTTTGTGACGCCAGCAATCAGCGAAACTTTACCTTCTGCGACGGTAGCCAGCACAATGATGGCAGAACCCAGCTGATTCTTCAGATCGTCCATCATGATGCGCAGCATTTTCGGTTCGACATTGCTGAGCTCACTGACCAGCAGCTTCGTCCCTTTCACATCCACGGCTTTGCTGCTTAGTGATGCACTTTCCTGCGCAGCTTGCTGATCACGCAGCTGTTGCAGCTCTTTCTCAAGCGCACGCACGTTATCAACCAGACCGCGAACTTTTTCATTCAGATTACTGCTGTTGGCTTTCACCACATTAGCAATATCAGACAACTGGTCACTCTGCGCATGTAGCTGTGCAATCGCACCCTCACCGGTCAGCGCTTCGATGCGACGAACGCCTGCAGCGGTACCTGACTCAGATTGGATACGGAACAAGCCGATATCACCGGTACGTGCCGCGTGTGTACCACCACACAACTCGACGGAGAATTCACCCATGCTCACTACACGAACACGCTGCTCATACTTCTCGCCAAACAGCGCTGTTGCACCGCGCGTTTTCGCCTCATCCAGATCCATAACATCGGTCTGAATCAGCAGGTTGCGGCGAATCTGCGTGTTAACAATATCCTCAACAGCACGAATCTGCTCAGGCTTCATCGCTTCAGTATGCGAGAAATCGAAACGCAGATATTTGTCGTTATTCAGTGAGCCTTTCTGCCCAACATGATCGCCTAACACTTCACGCAACGCGGAATGCATCAGGTGGGTTGCTGAGTGGTTCAGAATGATGCGAGCACGACGCTCTTCATCCACCTGCGCATTTAAGCGATCGCCCACGCGCAATTGACCTTGTTTCAGCTTACCGATATGACCGAAGGCTTTGCCATACTTCTGGGTATCCTGGACGCTAAATTCAGCATTCTGCCCAGCGAGGACACCGGTGTCGCCCACTTGGCCGCCGGATTCACCATAGAATGGCGTTTCGTTCAGAATCACTACCGCATCCTGACCTGCAGTGATTTCTTCAACCTGTTGGCCGTCAACGAACAACGCCTGTACGGTCGCGTCCAACTGCAGTTGATCATAGCCTTTGAACTCGGTGGCCGTATCAAAACGGATAACGCTGTTGTAGTCGGCACCAAAGCCACTGGCTTCACGCGCACGCTGGCGCTGCTGTTCCATGGCAGTTTCAAAACCGGCTTCATCAATCTTCAGATTGCGCTCGCGGCAAACGTCTGCGGTTAAGTCTGCAGGGAAACCAAAGGTGTCATACAGACGGAACACGGTTTCGCCATCCAGCGTATCGCCTTGCAGCTTGGCCAGCTCGTCATCCAGCAATGCCAGACCACGTTCCAGCGTCTTAGCAAACTGCTCTTCTTCATTTTTCAGCGCATTTTCAACGTGCTTCTGCTGGCGTTTCAGGTCTTCACCTGCATCACCCATCACGTCAATCAGTGGCGCAACCAGTTTATAGAAGAAGGCTTCTTTGGCGCCTAACATGTTGCCGTGACGCACCGCGCGACGAATGATACGACGCAACACGTAGCCACGGTTTTCATTAGATGGGATCACACCATCAGCAATCAGGAAAGCACAGGAACGAATATGGTCGGCGATAACGCGCAGCGATTTGTTATTCAGATCTGTTGCACCTGTTACCTGCGCAACAGATTTAATCAGCTTGGCAAACAGATCGATTTCATAGTTGGAGTTAACGTGCTGCAGTACCGCGGCGATACGTTCCAGACCCATGCCGGTGTCCACTGACGGTTTTGGCAAGGGTTGCATGGTGCCGTCAGCCTGACGGTTGAACTGCATGAAGACGATGTTCCAGATCTCAATATAGCGATCGCCATCCTCTTCCGGGCTGCCCGGAGGACCGCCCCAGATATGATCGCCATGATCGTAGAAAATTTCGGTGCACGGGCCGCATGGACCGGTATCACCCATCTGCCAGAAGTTATCAGAAGCGTAGGCACTGCCTTTATTATCGCCAATGCGAATAATACGTTCGCGCGGTACGCCGACGTCGTTAGCCCAGATTTCAAAGGCTTCATCGTCGGTTTCGTAAACGGTCACCCACAGACGATCTTTTGGCAGATTGAACCACTGCTCACCCGTCAGCAGTTCCCAGGCATAAGCAATCGCTTCTTTCTTGAAGTAATCGCCAAAGCTGAAATTGCCCAACATTTCAAAGAAGGTATGGTGACGTGCAGTGTAACCTACGTTCTCCAGGTCATTGTGCTTGCCACCGGCACGTACACAACGCTGAGACGTGGTCGCGCGTGCATAGTCGCGCTTATCCTGACCGAGGAAAACGTCTTTAAACTGCACCATCCCGGCGTTGGTAAACAGTAACGTCGGGTCGTTGTTCGGTACGAGGGAGCTGCTGGCTACAACCTGATGTCCCTTGCTATGAAAAAAGTCGAGAAACGCTTGACGGATCTCAGCAGTGCTCTTGCTCATATAATTCCTGGAATCACGCTAACGAACGTTCCCTTTCGCTGGCAAACTGCAACTGCAGGCTCACCGCTGATTGAGGAACAAAAAGTGGGAATAAGATAAATTTTCTTCAGTGGGAAGTAAAATCCCATTGCCTTTCAGCTGTCAAAATTTCTGAAAACGGCCTGAATATCTTCCATCATAAAGCCTTTTGACATCAAAAAGCGCTGTACTTTGCCCTTCTCAGCCCAGGTTTGCGGTAATGGATCACCGAACTTACGCTTGGCCAGATCGGCTGCACATTGGCTCCAGTCGATTTCGGTAGCAAATAATGCCTGGTCGATCTCCTCGCGACTGATGCCTTTTTGCTGTAGTTCCATGCGTACACGCTGTGGCCCATAGCCTTTACGGGCACGGCTCTGAATAAAGCGTTCGGTAAAGCGTTGGTCGTTGAGCCAACCGCTCTCCTGACACCAATCGAGCACTTTCTCCAGCAACTCATCGGCGATGGGCACATGATCCTGTTGTTGCATATATGCCGCGCGTTGTGAAGAGAGCTGCAGCTTGCGTTTCAGTTCGTCACGGCTATGGTCGCGTTGCGCCAATATACGCATTGCGCGATCCAGTAAACGAGAGAATGTCGGCTCAGATGCCGCAGGAGATGATGATGGCATATGTCTTACCTTGGTTTATCTGTGGCGCAGGGTAAAGCAAGAAGGAGTCGAGGGGAAGCACAAGCGGGGAAAAGCAAAACGGGAGCATGGCTGCTCCCGTCGGTATGTTAGAAATCTTCGTTGGTTTCGCTGGCTTCTTCGTAATCCCCTGTCGGGATGTCCGCAGCACCCGCGTCTGCTGTGGCACCGGTCAGCAGCAAATCACGCAGCTTTTTGTCGATCTCGTTGGCAATCGCTGGATTCTCTTTCAGGAAGTTAGTCGAGTTTGCTTTACCTTGACCAATCTTCTCACCGTTGTAGCTGTACCATGCACCGGCTTTCTCAACCAGCTTGTGTTTTACGCCGAGGTCAACCAACTCACCAAAGGTGTTGATGCCTTCGCCGTACATGATCTGGAATTCAGCCTGCTTAAAGGGTGCAGCAATTTTATTCTTCACCACTTTCACACGGGTTTCGCTCCCCACCACTTCATCGCCCTCTTTGATCGCACCGATACGGCGGATATCAAGACGAACAGAAGCATAGAATTTCAGCGCGTTACCACCGGTGGTGGTTTCTGGGTTACCGAACATCACACCAATCTTCATACGAATCTGGTTGATGAAGATCAGTAACGTATTGGATTGTTTCAGGTTACCGGCCAGTTTACGCATCGCCTGGCTCATCATACGAGCTGCCAGACCCATGTGCGAATCACCGATTTCGCCTTCGATTTCAGCTTTTGGCGTCAATGCAGCAACGGAGTCAACAATGATGACGTCTACTGCACCCGAGCGTGCCAGCGCATCACAGATTTCCAGCGCCTGCTCACCGGTATCCGGCTGTGAACACAGCAGGTTATCGATATCTACGCCCAGTTTCTTGGCGTACACCGGGTCAAGGGCGTGCTCGGCATCAATAAAGGCACAGGTTTTACCTTTGCGCTGTGCCGCGGCAATAACCTGCAGCGTCAGCGTGGTTTTACCGGAAGATTCTGGTCCATAAATCTCAACGATACGGCCCATTGGCAAACCGCCGGCACCCAATGCGATATCGAGTGAAAGTGAACCGGTTGAGATGGTTTCAACATCCATCGAGCGGTCTTCACCCAGGCGCATGATCGAGCCTTTACCAAATTGTTTCTCAATCTGGCCCAGCGCGGCTGCTAAAGCTTTCTGTTTGTTCTCGTCAATCGCCATTTCCACTCCTAATCATGCTGGGTAAGCCGACATCATTGTGTGCCTGCTCGTTCTGTTGCCGGTAATTATACTGTATGACCATACAGTATCAAGTTTAATTTGTCAGAAATTCATCAAGCAGCGTTTGCAGTGCCCAGCAGACGGACTGACGGCGCACTGCATCTCGGTCTCCGGAAAAGTTCTGCCGCTGCGTCAGTACGCGGCCATCCGGCCCTGCAATCGCAAACCAAACCGTGCCCACTGGCTTCTCCTCCGAGCCGCCATCTGGTCCGGCAATACCACTGACGGCGATGCCATATTCAGCAGCGGCCGCATTGCAGGCCCCTCGCGCCATTTCGCGTACCGTTTGCTCGCTCACCGCGCCAAACTGTGCCAGCGTAGTGGCTTGCACCGCCACCATCTGTTGTTTGGCTTCATTGCTGTAAGTCACAAAGCCACGCTCAAACCAGGCAGAGCTACCGCTAATGTCAGTAAAGACTTTGGCAATCCAGCCACCGGTACAAGATTCCGCGGCTGTTACTGTTGCCTGGCGCGCTTTTAGCTGTTCACCAATGCGCTGGCTCAACTGCTGTAACTGTTGGTCGTTCATCGCCCTCTCCTGTTATGGCGCTTCACGTTAGCAATAAATGGTGTGGCAGGAAGCTCTTTTCAACCACTACCACGCCATTTTACAGCGAAGATCTCAGCTTGCTCAGCGCGTTTTCACCGCAACCATAAACAATCGCGGGAACGCCAGCAAAACCTGGCCGTTACTGCGAGCGGGATAGGCAGGAATTAACGCTTGATGATAGTCATCAAGAAAATCTGCCTGTTGTTTTTCATCCAGCCCGGCGAGGAAAGGACGCAAACCGGTCGCTTTTAGCCAGGTGATAATGCCTTGCGCATCGGCCATCGGGTGGTAATAGGTCGTGCGCCAAATATCCACCCGGCAACCTGCATCTCCCAGCAAATCAAAGTAGTTTTCGGTCGACAACAGGCGTTTCCGATCTGCCGCCTGAGGAGAAATGAGATCCTGCCAGCGTTCGCGGGCGGCAACCTCACGCATAAAGCGGTGTGACGGCTCTTCCAGGTTGTCTGGCATCTGTACGGCTAATGCTCCGCCCACATCCAGTTGATTAACCAGGTGCGGCAGTAGCGTCTGATGGTCAGTCAGCCATTGTAGAGAAGCATTGGCATAAATGACTTGCTGAGGCTGTGCGGCCTCCCAGGTGCGAATATCCGCCTGCAAAAAAGTGCTGGAGGGCAGACGCGCCTGCGCCTGTTCCAGCATTGCAGCGGAACTATCGATGCCCGTGATCTGCGCATCCGGCCATTTCTGCGCCAGCAGTTCAGTGCTATTGCCGGGGCCACAACCGAGGTCGGTGGCATAATGCACGTGAATATCAGGGATACGATCTAACAGTTCACGCGCGGGACGCGTGCGCTCCGATTCAAATTGGCGGTACAGCTGTGGATTCCAGTCTTGCATGTCAACGCTCCTGTCAGGCTGAAGTGCCTCACACTAGCTTTATTTCCTTTGAGAACAAGAAGAGAAAAGTGCGATGTCTCACCTTTTTACGTTTTAGCACTGGTACAAATAGTTCAGGCCCCCTAAGTTAAAACAATGTTTCATTTTTAATTAAAGGAGAGCGCTATGGCTGCACAACCTGAACTCGCGGGCGTCTGGTGTCCGTCAGTGACCCCTTTTGATCAACACAATAAACTGGATATTGATGCGTTAGGCCGCCACTTCGCGCGTCTGAGCACATCGGGAATTGACACCCTGCTGCTGATGGGCAGCATCGGTGAATTTGCTTCACTGACCCAACAGGAAAGGCTCCAGCTGATTCGCGAGGCTCGCTCGCTGTCTCCACTGAGCATGGTGGCGAATGTCTCCAGTACCTGCATTCCCGATATGTTACAACTGGCCGAGGCAGCCTGGCAAAACGGCTATGATGCCGTGATGGTATTGCCGCCCTACTATTATGGCCAGACGCCAAAGCAGCTGCTGAGTTACTTTAAATCGCTGGATAAACAGTTGGGTGGCAAGTGGTTTGCCTATAATTTTCCAGCCCGAACCGGCTGTGATCTGACACCGGCGTTAGTGGCAGAGTTAGCTTCAGAGCTGCCGCAGTTTATCGGTATTAAAGACACAATGGATTGCTTGTCTCATAACCGGGCATTAATTGAAGAAACTAAAAAGGTGCGCAGTGATTTCACCGTACTGTCGGGTTATGACGAATATTTGCTGCCTAATCTGCTGGCAGGCGGCGCAGGTGTGATCTCCGGGCTGAACAATATCGTGCCGGAGTTATTTGCTGAGGCGATGCAAGCCTGGCGCGCGGGGGAGTTAAATAAACTGACGCAGATCCAGCAACGTATCGGAGAACTGATGGCGATTTACACCATTGGCGATGACTTCGTGACTACCATCAAAACCGCAGTCGCCCGCAAGTTTGATTCAATGAGCAGTCACTCACGCAATTTTGGCGGTGAACTGACGGCTGAGCAATGTGAAGCTATCGATCGTTTACTGATGTGAGGACAGCACAGGACGGCCATCCGCCGTCCTGCTATCAATTCTTTTTCACGAATTCTGATTTGAGCTTCATTGGACCAAAACCATCAATCTTGCAATCGATGTTGTGGTCGCCCTCGACGAGGCGAATGCTTTTGATTTTGGTGCCAATCTTCAGCGTTGAAGAGCTGCCTTTCACTTTAAGATCTTTCACCACGGTCACACTGTCGCCATCAGCCAGTAGATTGCCATTGGCATCTCGCACCACTAAGCCTTCCGCGGCAGCATCAGAGGACATAGACCAGATATGGCCACAGGATGGGCAGTTCAGGTTGTCACCGTCTTGCCAGGTATAATCAGCCTGACACGCAGGGCAGGCGGGTAAAGTCGTCATAATTGTTCCTTGGAAATAAGCATGCAGTGAAGATGGCACCGCAAAAAGGGGCGCCATCTTATACCCTTACACTTTACAAGGACAGTATTAAAACATATTGCCTTGCCGCGCTTTTGCTACTGCTTCGCCCAGTTGCCATACGGCCATTGCATAGTGCGTACTGTGGTTGTAACGCGTAATGACATAGAAGTTTGGCAGACCGAACCAGTATTGATAGCTGGTACCGAGATCGAGGCGCAGCAGACTAGCCTGATTATTGCCATCCAACGATCCCTGCGGTGTCAGGCCGCTTGCCATCAATGTGTTCACCGGATAAAGGGTTTTGAAGCCATTTTCCAACGCAGGTGCCTGGCCACTGGCCGGAACAGCAACATTCTGACCGGCACGCCAGCCGTGCTCTTTAAAGTAGTTCGCAACGCTGCCGATGGCATCTACCGGGTCCCACAGATTAATGTGACCATCACCATTGAAGTCGACCGCATACTGTTTATAAGAAGATGGCATAAACTGGCCATACCCCATTGCACCGGCAAATGAGCCACGCAGATCCAGCGGATCATCCTGCTCCGTGCGCGCCATCAGCAGGAAGGTTTCCAGCTCGCTACTGAAATAGGCCGCGCGGCGAGGATAGCTAAAGGATAAGGTGGCCAGCGCATCCAGCAAACGCGTTTTACCCATCACCCGGCCCCAACGCGTTTCGACCCCAATGATCCCCACAATGATTTCAGGTGGCACACCATAAACCTGCTGGGCACGCTGTAATGCGTCCTGATATTGATTCCAGAACGCCACTCCATTCTGCACATTATCCGGCGTGATGAATTTGTTGCGATAACGGATCCAGGCGCCGTTTGGCCCGGTCGGTGGCGTATAGCTCGGTGCCTGTTGGTCCATCAGGCGCAGCACATAGTCGAGACGCTTCGCCTGGCCAATCACGGCATGCAACTGGTCACGGTTGAAACCGTGTTTTGCCACCATTTGATCTATAAACTGCTCAGCCGCCGGATTGCCAGCGAAATCACCAAACATCGGCTGAACGGCGTGTGAAGGTTCCAGTAAAAAACCACCTTTAGGTGCAGGCACAACGGCGGATTGCTGCTGGGGTGCAGGCTTACTACTACAGGCAGCAAGCAAGGCAATAAGCGGAAGAAAAGCAACCTTAAAACGCATTAGATATCCATAAGCCAGATGAAACCGGAAGCCCACATGGTAATCGTTCAGCCATGCGGGATACAGAGCAATATCTTAAATTTACGCTGCTTTCCGCCCATTTCAGTGGGTTGCAATGTAAATTTGCGAAACCGCTCTGCACTTTCGCTTTATCTCCCGATTTTGCTTTTTATCCCTTAGCGCAATTTGTTAAGGTCGGCAGCCAGAAACCGTTGCTTGCTGATGAAGGCGACCGGGCAAAAATGCTAGTATCTGCGCTTTGGTTGTCCGCCCACCGGACAACGCGTTACCCTGGCTGACATGACTCAGCTGCCAACATCAAAAGAGTTAATTTTGAGTGAAAACGAGATGAAAGGAGCAGCGCAAATGGACTTTACTGGCCACACGCCCATGATGCAGCAATATCTGCGCCTGAAGGCCGACCATCCTGAGATCCTGCTGTTCTATCGGATGGGCGATTTCTACGAGCTGTTCTATGACGATGCCAAACGCGCATCGCAGCTACTGGAGATCTCACTCACTAAACGCGGTGCATCAGCGGGTGAACCTATCCCCATGGCCGGCGTGCCCTACCATGCTGTCGAAGGTTATCTGGCAAAACTGGTACAACTCGGTGAATCCGTGGCGATCTGTGAGCAGATTGGCGATCCGGCACTGAGCAAAGGCCCGGTTGAGCGTAAAGTAGTACGTATTGTCACGCCAGGCACCATCAGTGATGAAGCGTTGTTGCAGGAGCGCCAGGACAATCTGTTGGCAGCCATATTCCAGAGCCCACGCGGTTTTGGCTATGCCACGCTGGATATCAGTTCAGGGCGTTTTCGCCTGAGTGAACCCGCAGATCAGGAGACCATGGCCGCTGAACTGCAGCGTACCAATCCGGCCGAACTGCTCTACCCTGAAGATTTCCAGGCCATGATGCTGATTGATCAGCGTCGTGGCCTGCGCCGTCGTCCTCTGTGGGAATATGAGATTGATACCGCTCGTCAGCAGTTGAATCTGCAATTTGGTACGCGCGATCTCAGCGGTTTTGGTGTTGAACAGGCGCATTTAGCGCTACGTGCAGCGGGCTGTTTGCTGCAGTATGTGAAAGACACCCAGCGCACGGCTTTGCCACACATCCGCTCGGCCAGTATGGAACGCCAGCAGGATAGCGTGATCATGGATGCCGCCACACGTCGTAATCTCGAGATTACCCAGAACCTGGCAGGCGGCATCGAAAATACGCTGGCGGCAGTGTTAGATAAAACCGTTACCCCCATGGGCAGCCGTATGCTGAAGCGCTGGCTGCATATGCCGCTACGGGATGTCACCACGATTAGCTGCCGTCAGGAGTCGATCGCAGAACTGCAATCACTGAGCCAGGAACTGCAGCCGGTGTTGCGTCAGGTGGGTGACCTGGAGCGTATTCTGGCGCGTCTGGCACTTCGTACCGCCCGTCCACGTGATTTGGCCCGCATGCGCCATGCATTCCAGCAACTTCCCGAACTCAACCAGCTGCTTGAGGGCGTTGAATCGACGCAACTCGCGATGCTGCGTAATCAGATGGGGGATTTTGCTGAGCTTCGCGAATTGCTCGAACAGGCTGTAATTGAATCACCGCCAGTGCTGGTGCGTGACGGTGGCGTAATCGCGCCCGGTTACAATGCCGAGCTGGATGAGTGGCGTGCGCTGGCGGATGGTGCCACTGATTATCTTGATCGTCTTGAGATTCGGGAACGTGAAAAACTGGGGCTGGATACGCTGAAAGTCGGCTTCAATGCTATTCATGGCTATTACATCCAGGTCAGCCGCGGTCAAAGTCACCAGGTACCGATTCACTATGTGCGCCGCCAGACATTGAAAAATGCCGAGCGTTACATCATTCCTGAACTGAAAGAGTATGAAGACAAAGTCCTCACTTCAAAAGGAAAAGCGCTGGCGCTGGAAAAAGGGCTTTATGAGGAATTACTGGATCGCTTAATGCCGCATCTGGAAGCACTGCAACTCAGCGCTGCAGCGTTGGCAGAGTTGGATGTGTTGGCGAACCTGGCAGAACGCGCATGGACACTCAATTACTGCCGCCCGGTGTTGCAGGAAAAAGCTGGCATTCGTATTACCGCTGGACGTCATCCGGTGGTAGAACAGGTGCTCAAAGAGCCGTTCATCGCCAACCCATTATCGTTATCGGCCCAGCGTCGCATGTTGATCATTACCGGCCCGAATATGGGCGGTAAAAGTACCTACATGCGTCAAACTGCCTTGATCGCCCTAATGGCGTGGATTGGCAGCTATGTGCCTGCTGAAGAAACCGTGATTGGCCCAATTGACCGCATCTTCACCCGCGTCGGTGCTGCCGATGACCTGGCTTCTGGGCGTTCCACCTTTATGGTAGAGATGACAGAAACCGCCAATATCTTGCATAACGCCACTGAAAACAGTCTGGTGTTGATGGACGAAATTGGGCGCGGCACCTCTACTTATGATGGCCTCTCGCTGGCGTGGGCCTGTGCAGAAAGCCTGGCGAATCGCATCAAAGCGATGACGCTGTTTGCCACACATTATTTCGAACTCACCACGTTACCGGAGAAAATGGAAGGCGTGGTCAACGTCCATCTGGATGCGGTGGAGCACGGCGATACCATTGCCTTTATGCACAGCGTGCAAGATGGCGCAGCCAGTAAAAGTTACGGTTTGGCCGTGGCTGCATTGGCCGGTGTGCCAAAGGACGTGATTAAACGTGCGCGCAATAAACTGAAAGAGCTGGAAGCGTTGTCCGGTCACTCGGCAGCTTCTACGGTGGAAGGGTCGCAGATGCAGTTGTTGGTCGCCGAGACATCACCTGCTGTGGATGCACTCGAAGCGTTGGATCCCGATAGCCTGACACCGAAACAGGCATTGGAGTGGATCTACCGTCTCAAGACCCTGGTCTAGTGGATAGCGGGTTTCGGCAGGCTATGACGCCGCTAACCCGCCTAATCGCCTGCCAACTAACGCGCATAAAAAAACGGTGACCCAAGGGTCACCGTTTTTATTACCGGTTACGGCTTATTCACGAAACAGTGCTTCAATGTTGAGGCCCTGAGTCTGCAAGATTTCACGCAGACGACGCAGACCTTCAACCTGAATCTGACGGACACGCTCACGGGTCAACCCGATTTCACGGCCTACATCTTCCAGCGTCGCCGCTTCATAGCCTAACAGGCCGAAACGACGTGCCAGCACTTCACGCTGCTTGGCATTCAATTCAAACAACCACTTAACGATGCTTTGTTTCATATCATCGTCCTGCGTGGTGTCTTCTGGACCGTTGTCTTTCTCATCGGCCAGGATATCCAGCAGCGCTTTTTCGGAATCTCCACCCAGCGGTGTGTCAACCGAGGTAATACGCTCATTGAGACGCAGCATACGGCTTACGTCATCAACCGGCTTGTCTAACTGCTCAGCAATCTCTTCTGCACTCGGCTCATGATCAAGCTTGTGCGAAAGTTCACGCGCGGTACGCAGGTAAACATTTAACTCTTTAACGATGTGGATCGGCAGACGGATGGTACGGGTTTGATTCATGATCGCCCGTTCAATAGTCTGACGAATCCACCAGGTGGCGTATGTCGAGAAACGGAACCCACGTTCTGGGTCAAACTTCTCCACGGCACGGATGAGGCCGAGATTACCCTCTTCAATCAGATCCAGCAGCGCCAGACCACGATTGCTATAACGACGGGCAATCTTCACCACCAGGCGTAAATTACTTTCTATCATGCGGCGGCGAGAAGGAATGTCACCTCGCAATGCACGACGAGCGAAGAACACTTCTTCTTCCGCCGTTAACAAAGGAGAGTAACCAATCTCACCGAGGTAAAGCTGCGTCGCATCCAAAACGCGTTGCGTCGCACCCTGTGACAACAGCTCTTCTTCAGCTACTTCGCTATCACCAGGTTCGTTCTCAACGAGAGCCTTCTCATCAAAAACCTCAGCTCCGTTCTCCTCGAATTCCGCATCTTCATGTAACTCGTTAACTTTCAGCGTATTCTGGTTCATAAGCGGCTCCTACCCGTGATCCAAGGGCAGAACACCAAGGTTCTGCCGGATTATCGCTGCGGTAAATAACGCAACGGGTTTACGGATTTCCCCTTGTAACGAATTTCAAAATGTAATCTTACCGAACTGGTTCCGGTGCTACCCATGGTAGCTATTTTTTGCCCCGCCTTAACTTCCTGTTGTTCCCGGACCAGCATAGAGTCGTTGTGGGCGTAGGCGCTCAGGTAATCATCATTGTGTTTGATGATGATTAAATTACCGTACCCACGGAGCGCGTTGCCTGCGTATACCACCCTTCCCGATGCAGTGGCGACGACAGGTTGTCCACGCGAACCGGCGATATCGATCCCTTTGTTTCCGCCTTCCGCAGCGGAGAAGTTATCGATGATCTTCCCATCAGTCGGCCAACGCCAGCTTCCCACTGGCGTTGTGCTGTTAGTCGTGCTGCTGACTGTGGGCGGTGCGGTAACCGGAGCTGTGGTCGTTGCCACATTATTTGCCCCTTTCGACGGCAGCATTTTACCGCCTGTCGAACCCGAATCATCAGAATACGTAATAACAGGTTGCTGTGCAACAGGGGCAGATTTAATTTGCGTCTGGTTGGATGCAACCGGCACTCCGCCTTGCGTGGCGTCCGCTGCGGTTATCGCGTTACCACCGGTGATAGTCTGGCCATTACCGTTGCCAACCTGTAGAACTTGCCCAGCTTCCAGGCCATACGGGGCCGGGACGTTATTGCGTTGTGCGAGGTCGCGGAAGTCATTGCCGGTAATCCAGGCAATGTAGAAGAGGGTATCACCGCGTTTAACGGTGTAAGTCTCACCACCGTAACTGCCTTTAGGAATATTCCCATAATTTCGGTTGTACACGATGCGACCATTTTGCGTGACAACATTATTATTGCCACTAACCATTCCACCTGAGGGCGCAGCCGATGGTGTACCACCGCTTAACATTCCTCCGTGTGGCATGGCAGGCACCGTGCTGTTCTGGGATGAGAGCATGCCACCACTCGGCGCAGAAGACATACCGCTGTCCGCACCACCGCCGCCAACCTGGCTAATCGGTGCCTGGGTATTGTCGCCAGAGCTACAGCCCGCCAACCAAAAACCGACCAGTGAAAGTGCCGCCAAACGGCGTAATTGAAATACTGTGCTTCCCGTGCTCATTGATCCCCCGTTATGGCAATCCTGGATAAAACTGTATGACCGCGACGACCACATTTTTCACTACTGAGTAGGTTGAAAACGGTCTTTCGCATTGATTAACAAGGATAGTAACAATATCAACTGCGCCGTGCCATGTAACAGTTGTGAAGAATTACGTAGCGACGGCTCAGGCCAGATCGCCTTGAACTAACGGCACAAAGCGGACGGGCTCGATGATTTCTTCAACAAATTCATCACCCTGACGACGTAAACGCTTTAACACCTGCTGATCTTCGCCCACTGGCAGCACCATTCTGCCACCCTCACCTAATTGCGCTATCAGCGCAGTCGGAATTTCAGGGGGCGCCGCCGTGACGATAATGGCGTCAAAGGGCCCACGTGCCGCCCAGCCTTGCCAGCCGTCGCCGTGTCGCGTGGAGATATTATGCAGGTCGAGTTGTTTGAGGCGACGCTTGGCCTGCCACTGCAACCCTTTGATCCGTTCCACGGAATAAACGTGATTAACCAGATGTGCCAGAATGGCAGTTTGATAGCCAGAACCGGTGCCAATTTCCAACACGCGCGATTCCGGGTTCAGTTCCAACAAGGCCGTCATGCGCGCGACCATGTAGGGCTGTGAAATTGTCTGTCCGTTACCAATCGGTAGCGCAACGTTTTCCCAGGCTTTGTGTTCAAACGCCTCATCGATAAAGCGTTCACGCGGGACATCTGCGATGGCTTTCAGCAAATGCTCATCGAGAATCCCTTGTGCACGCAGTTGCTCTAACAGCGTTTCGATGCGCCGGTTCACCATGCCAGAGTGTCCTCAGCCTGGATCAGCCAGTCACTTAATACCTCTTGCGCCGCGTGTGCCGTCAAATCCACATGCAGTGCAGTCAGTGAGACATAACCCGCATCCACCGCCGCGAAATCGGTATCGGGGCCTGCATCAAGCTTTTCCCCTGGTGGGCCAATCCAGTAAAGCGTGTGGCCGCGCGGGTCTTCAGTACAGATCACCTGATCGGCAGGATGGCGACTGCCGCAGCGCGTGACGCGAAAACCTTTAATGTCGGCTAACGGCACGTCAGGCACATTGATATTCAGGATACGCCCAGTACGCAGCGGCGTGTGCGACAAGGCACGCAACAGCGTACAGGTCACGGCGGCAGCGGTAGCATAATGCTGATGTCCATTCAGTGAGACAGCCAGCGCGGGCAATCCGAGATGACGGCCTTCCATCGCCGCCGCTACGGTACCGGAATAGATCACGTCATCACCCAGATTGGGGCCGGCATTGATCCCCGAAACCACAATATCCGGGCGCGGTTGCATCAGTTTGTTGACCCCGAGAAACACGCAGTCAGTCGGTGTACCCATCTGCACCGCGATATCCCCGTTTTCATGGGTGAAGGTGCGCAATGGTGTTTCCAGCGTCAGGGAATTTGATGCGCCGCTACGATTGCGATCGGGCGCGACAACCTGCACTTCCGCAAACTCACGCAGAGCGCGAGCCAGCGTCTGAATGCCGGGAGCATGAATACCATCGTCGTTGCTGAGCAATATCCGCATCGGTTCCTGACCTTTGTTCATTCAACGGGTCCCTGACTCTCCAGATCGTCATCGTTCTGACGCCCTAAATGAGAGGCAAGGATGTTTGCATTCTAGCGGTGAGGCGCGGGAAGTGGTAGACGTAAATCACGGAACTTACGGCGTTTGCCGCAACAATGCGCAGCTGGAGCGTGAAAAAACCCGGCGTTGAAGCCGGGCTATTGAACAGATGAAAAGCTTATTCGTCACTGATAGGCGCAGCGGCACCATTGCTCAGCAGTTCACGCACCACGCTGGTGGCAAAACTCCCGGCAGGCAACCAGAACTGCATTTCCAGCGTCACATCATCCCACCAGTTCCAGCTCAGATCTTTCGGCACCACCAGCATCGCGCGGCGTGCAGCATCCACTTTTTCGCGATCGAGCAATGTCAGCAGATCCGTGGCCGCAGCCAGCTCTTGTTGTTCAAAAGCCAGCGCCTCGCCCTGAGGTCCTAAATCACCGCGACCCGGCAACGGTGCGGTAATACGCAACCCATGATTATCCACGCGTTGCTGTAAGTCAGGCAGCTCTTCTGCCTGCGCCACAAACCAGCTGCCACGCCCGGCCAGTTGCAGTGCGTCACCCACTTGCACGCGATCCAGCGCGCCATCACGTTGCAAACGTACACTGGTCACCTGATTGAACAAGTGGCTGCGCGCCGCAGATAACAAAATACCTTTCATGCTGCGATCGCGTGGACGGAATTTTTCTTCCCCCCACAGCCTGGCCTGCGTCAGGTTATTACCGCCGCGCCCAAAGCGCTGTTCGCCAAAATAATTAGGCACACCGCCTTGCTGGATACGTTGCAGTCGCCCTTCCACCTCGGCGCGGTCAGAGACCTGCCTGACCACCAAACGGAATGCATTTCCCGCCAGCGCGCCCGTACGCAGTTTGCGCTTGTGGCGGATCACCTGCAGGATCTCGACACCTTCCAACTGGAAGCCTGCCAGATTTGGCATGCCATTGCCCGGCACCCGGAAACACAGCGTCTGCTCCGTCACCGCATGACGATCTTTCATGCCGGCATAGCTCATGTCGCGCTGATGCACACCCAGAAATTTGGCGATGGCTTCCGCCACAAAGCGAGTGTTGCAGCCGATTTTACGGATGCGCACCAACACCTGCTCACCTTCGCCATCATAGGGATAGCCGAGATCCTCAATCACCACAAAATCTTCGGGATTGGCTTTGATGACGCCAGTTGCGCTCGGTACGCCATGCAGGTAAAGCAGCTCACTCATCCTTAATCAGCCTTCACCAGCAGGGCCACAGCTTCGCAGGCAATGCCTTCACCGCGACCGGTAAAGCCAAGCTTCTCGGTGGTGGTCGCTTTGACGTTGACGTCATCCATATGGCAACCCAGATCTTCGGCGATGTTGACGCGCATCTGCGGCACATGTGGCAACATTTTCGGGGCCTGAGCGATGATGGTGACGTCCACGTTGCCGATGCGATAGCCTTTCAGCTGGATACGACGCCAGGCTTCGCGCAGCAGGCCACGGCTATCGGCACCTTTGAATGCTGGATCGGTATCCGGGAAGAGCTTGCCGATATCGCCCATCGCCACCGCGCCCAGCAGGGCATCGGTCAGCGCGTGCAGCGCCACATCACCATCTGAATGGGCAATAAAACCGTGCTCGAAGGGAATTCGCACCCCGCCAATCACCAACGGACCTTCGCCGCCAAAAGCGTGAACGTCAAAACCGTGACCGATACGCATCATGCGCGCTCCTTTAAATCAATCTGGGTTAGATAGAAGGCCGCCAGCGCCAGATCTTCTGGCCGCGTCACCTTGATATTGTCACTGCGTCCGCTCACCAACTCGGGATGATAGCCGCAGTATTCCAGCGCCGAGGCTTCATCAGTAATGGTAGCGCCTTCATCGAGGGCGCGCGTCAGGCATGCGGTCAGGAGTGGATGCGGGAAAAATTGCGGCGTCAGCGCGTGCCATAAATCTTCGCGCTCAACGGTATGGGCAATGGCTGTTTTGCCCGGCTCAGCGCGCTTCATGGTGTCTCGCACCGGTGCCGCAAGGATTCCACCGACTTTACTGTGCTCACGAATCGCCAGCAGCCGCGCCAGGTCATCAGGATGCAGGCACGGACGCGCCGCATCATGCACCAGCACCCACTCGTGGTGTTTAATTGCCTGTAATCCGGCCAGTACCGATTCAGCGCGCGTGTCGCCGCCGGTCACGCGCAATACGCGCGGGTCCTGCGCCAGAGGTAGTGAGTCGAACCAGCCGTCATCCGGGCTGATGGGCACAATCACTTGTTTCACCGCTGGGTGCGCCAGTAAGCGCGCAACGCTGTGTTCAAGAAGGGTAAATTGACCGATGGTCAGATACTGTTTGGGGCAAGCAGCCTGCATGCGGCTGCCGACGCCCGCGGCAGGCACCACGGCAATCACATCCGCAAGGGAAGAGAGGTTGTTCATGGTTTATCGTTGTTGATTTTGCGCAGCTTGTTGCGCGTTACGTTTGTTCTGGTCTGCCACCAGGCGATAGAAAGTCTCGCCGGGCTTAATCATGCCCAGTTCATTGCGTGCACGTTCCTCGATCGCTTCAGAACCGCCATTGAGATCGTCAATTTCGGCAAACAGCTGATCGTTACGCGCTTTGAGTTTGGCGTTATTCGCCTGTTGTGACGCGACGTCTTCATTGACGCGCGTATAATCATGAATACCGTTCTTACCCAGCCACAGAGAATATTGAAGCCATCCCAGCAGCACGAGCAACAGTAGCGTCAGTTTTCCCATCCCCGCCCCCTGAAAAACGGCCCAATCATCCCATAACTTCGCACAGGACTCCACAGTCGCAGCGAAAATGCCGCGCATTGACCGTTGCCTGTACAAATAATAACGGGACGGCAGGTAAAGTTTTGTAACCTGCCGATGCGTTTACACATCAGGTGAGCGTTACCAACCAGAGAGAAATGAGAACAACAGCCAGAAAAGGCACACGACGACGATGGCGGTGATCACGCCACTCACGATGAGACGGCCCCGAATCATCAGGCTAAGTACGATGCCGATCAGAACAGATACAGGCAACAACGCGAGGAAGAACGGCCACGTATACAAGAAGAAGAATAACGTGTTGGAGCCGTAGAGCATGAACGGAATCGCCAGTGCGCACCAGTACGAGAGAAAGCCAATCACGCCACCCGGCAACGATGAGATCGGCTCATCCGGGGTGCGTTCATCTTTGCGTGTCAGCATGGGGGTAACGTTCTGCATAGAGATCCTGTTGACGCTAAAACGCGGCAAACCCCAAGAGATTTGCCGCTGTCGGTTCAGGATCTGATGATATCGCGGTGACGCAGGAGGTCTAACAATTGGGCGGTCAGTTTTGTAACCAATTGTTCCCCATCAAGATGGATTTCTGGCGCGTCTGGTGCCTCATAAACGCTGTCAATGCCGGTGAAATTGCGTAATTCACCGGCGCGGGCCTTTTTGTATAAACCTTTGGGATCGCGCGCTTCGCACACCGCCAACGGGGTATCAACAAAAACCTCAACAAACTGCCCTGCGCCGAGCAGTTCACGCACCATCTGGCGTTCAGCGCGATGGGGCGAAATAAAGGCGGTTAACACCACTAACCCGGCATCCACCATTAGTTTCGCTACTTCACCTACACGCCGGATGTTCTCTTTGCGGTCGTCATCGCTGAAACCAAGGTCACGGCACAGACCGTGGCGCACGTTATCCCCATCCAGCAGATAAGTACTGACACCTACGCGGTGCAGCGCCTGCTCCAGCGCACCCGCCACCGTGGATTTTCCCGAGCCCGAAAGCCCGGTGAACCACAGCACCACCCCTTGATGGCCGTGCTGCTGCTCACGCTCTTCCCGCGTGACAGGATGGTCATGCCACACCACGTTTTCGTCGTGTTGCGCCATTACTTGCCACCCAGCAGGTCGCGAGCGTTCCAGTGCGGGAAGTGACGACGCACCAACGCATTCAACTCCAGCTCAAAATCACTGAATTGACCAGCCTGGGCGCGCGCTTCGGTCTGCGGTTGGTTGATCATCCCCGCCCCCACGGTCACGTTACTCAGACGATCGATAAAGATCATGCCACCGGTAACCGGGTTCTGCTGATAGGCATCCAGCACCATCGGCTCATCAAAGGTGATTTCCACCAGACCGATACCGTTCAACGGCAGGCTTTCTACTGCACGTTTCTCCAGCGTGTTGATCTCAACCTGATGAATGATCTTCTCGATACGTCCACGCGCTTTCTTGCCCGCGATCTTCACTTCATAGCTCTGGCCCGGCTGCAGTGGCTGTTCAGCCATCCACACCACATCCACGGTAGCGGATTGCACCGCTTGCAGGTCGGCACCGGCATCGACCAGCAGATCGCCACGGCTAATGTCGATTTCATCCTTCAGCACCAGCGTAATCGCTTCACCAGCCGCCGCTTCCTGCAGATCGCCATCAAAAGTAACGATGCGAGAGACGGTGGATTCCACGCCAGATGGCAGCACTTTGACGCGCTGGCCCACCTGCACCGTGCCCGAGGCCAACGTCCCGGCATAGCCACGGAAATCGAGGTTCGGACGGTTTACATACTGCACCGGGAAACGCATCGGTTGATGATCCACCACGCGGTTTAGCTCAACGGTTTCCAGCACATCAAGCAACGTTGGGCCGCTGTACCAAGGCATAGTGACGCTTGGCGTCGCAACGTTATCCCCTTCCAGCGCAGACATCGGCACAAAGCGAATATCCAGATCGGCGGGCAGCTGTTCCGCGAAATCAAGATAGGACTGCTTAATCTGCTCGTAGGTCTCCTGGCTGTAATCCACCAAATCCATCTTATTGATGGCCACCACCAGGTGTTTGATCCCCAGCAGCGTGGAGATAAAGCTGTGACGACGGGTTTGATCCAGCACGCCTTTACGCGCATCAATCAACAGAATCGCTAAATCACAGGTCGAAGCACCGGTCGCCATATTACGGGTGTACTGCTCATGTCCCGGCGTGTCGGCGATAATGAACTTACGCTTCTCGGTGGAGAAGTAGCGGTAGGCCACATCAATGGTGATGCCCTGCTCGCGCTCGGCTTGTAAGCCATCCACCAGCAGCGCGAGATCCAGCTTCTCACCTTGCGTACCGTGACGTTTGCTGTCGTTATGCAGTGATGACAGCTGATCTTCATAAATCTGGCGCGTATCGTGCAGCAGACGGCCAATCAAGGTACTTTTGCCGTCGTCCACGCTACCGCAGGTCAGGAAACGCAGCAGGCTTTTATGTTGTTGCGCGGTCAGCCAGGCTTCTACGCCGCCCTGATCGGCAATCTGTTGTGCAATTACGGTATTCATCTGCGTCTCCTTAGAAATAACCCTGACGTTTCTTCATTTCCATCGAACCGGCCTGGTCACGGTCAATCACACGTCCCTGGCGTTCACTGGTGGTGGAGACCAGCATCTCTTCAATAATTTCCGGCAGCGTCTGTGCTTCAGACTCCACCGCACCGGTCAGCGGCCAGCAGCCGAGGGTACGGAAACGCACCATGCGCTGCTTGATCACTTCACCTGGCTGCAGATCGATACGATCGTCATCAATCATCATTAACATGCCGTCGCGCTCCAGCACCGGACGCGGTGCAGCAAGGTAGAGCGGCACAATTTCGATGTTTTCGAGGAAGATGTACTGCCAGATATCCAGCTCGGTCCAGTTGGAGAGCGGGAACACGCGGATGCTTTCGCCTTTGTTAATCTGGCCGTTGTAGTTGTGCCACAGCTCAGGACGCTGGTTTTTAGGGTCCCAGCGGTGGAAACGATCGCGGAACGAGTAGATACGTTCTTTGGCACGTGATTTCTCTTCATCACGACGCGCACCGCCGAAAGCGGCATCAAAACCGTATTTGTTCAGCGCCTGCTTCAGACCTTCGGTTTTCATGATATCGGTATGCTTGGCGCTGCCGTGCACAAACGGGTTGATGCCCATCGCCACACCTTCCGGGTTGCGGTGAACCAGCAGCTCGGCACCCATGTTTTTCACCGTGCGATCGCGGAACTCGTACATTTCACGGAATTTCCAGCCGGTATCAACATGCAGCAGCGGAAATGGCAGCGTGCCCGGATAGAAGGCCTTACGCGCCAGATGCAGCATCACCGAAGAGTCTTTACCGATGGAGTACATCATCACCGGATTACTGAACTCGGCCGCTACCTCGCGGATGATATGGATACTCTCTGCCTCCAGTTGGCGCAGATGAGTAAGTCGATTTTGGTCCATAATTTTTCCTCAAGCCAAATTGACAACGGCGGACTCGCGAGCCCCCTGCTGTGCCGAATGTTGGAACCAGGCGAGTTGCCCGTGTAAATTCACCACTTCGCCAATCACGATCAGTGCTGGCGTGGGCGCGGCAACAGCCAGCGCCTCAAGTTGATCTAATGTTCCGGTCAGCACTTGCTGATCCTGACGCGTGCCGCAACCGATCACCGCCACTGGCGTGGTGGCTGCGCGTCCATGTTCGATAAGGCCCGCCGCAATTTCCGCTGCTTTCATCGTGCCCATATAAATCGCCAGCGTCTGACGCGCACGCGCCAGTGAAGGCCAGTCAATGCCTGCGCTGTCACTGCGCAGATGGCCGGTAACAAACAGCACGCTCTGCGCGTGGTCGCGGTGAGTCAGTGGGATACCCGCATAGGCAGTCGCGCCTGCGGCGGCGGTAATGCCCGGCACCACCTGGAAAGGAATGCCTGCCGCTTTAGCCGCCTGCAACTCTTCACCACCACGGCCAAAGATAAAGGGATCGCCACCTTTCAGACGCACCACGCGTTTGCCCTGCTGTGCCAGTTCGACCAACATGGCATTGGTCTCTTCCTGTGAAACGGAGTGCGCCCCGGCACGTTTTCCCACGCAGATGCGATCGGCATCGCGGCGTACCAGCTCCAGCACCTCGTCACTCACCAGATGGTCATACAGCACCACATCCGCCAGTTGCATCACTTGCAAACCGCGCAGGGTCAGCAAACCGCTGTCACCTGGCCCTGCACCCACCAGCGTGATTTCGCCCTGGTTATCGGTGTTGTTTTCCAGCTCACGATCCAGAGTACGGCGCGCTTCATTGACGTTGCCAGCAGACATCTGGCTGGCGAAAAGGCCATTGAATGCCCGCTCCCAGAAGCGGCGACGTTCAGACATGCTGCGATAGCGCTGTTTCACTTTGTCGCGCCACTGCCCTGCCACTTCAGCCATCTGACCGAGATTGGCGGGCAACAGCGCCTCAATTTTTTCACGCAACAGGCGAGCCAAAACCGGGGCTGTTCCGCTGGAGGAGATCGCCACCACTAAGGGAGAGCGGTCGACAATGGAGGGGAAGATAAAGCTGCACTTCGGCTGATCGTCTACCACGTTAACCAGCTTGTGACGCGCATTCGCCGCATCAAACACCTGCGCGTTAAGCGCATTGTCATCGGTCGCAGCGATCACCAAAAATACGCCGTCGAGTTGTGTTGGTTCGAAGCTGGAGGCGATCCACTCAATCGCGTTAATATCCAGCAGCGCCTGCAACTCATGGCCGAGATCGCGTGCTGCTACCCGCACGCGCGCACCGGCGCGACGCAGCAGTTCGATTTTACGCGCAGCGATTTCGCCACCGCCGACAACGAGCACTGGGCGGTTTTTGAGATCGGCAAAGAGAGGCAGATAATCCACGTTAACCTTGCTAGTTTTACAATAAGTTAACGCGACTATACTTTCCCACCTTCTGGCAGATGAAATTACGAATTAGCATTAGTAGTTACTGAATGGAATAACGGCCCAGGATTGCTGATAACAATTTGTGCTTAACAAATGATATTGCTGGTGTTTCGGAGCAATTCAAATTGTGCAAACGCGGTCACAGTTTCATACTAACTCAGAATTTTTTTAGCATGACGGGATGTCAGTAAAGGACCATTACTATGTTTGCCACTCTCCGCCGCACCGTGCTGGCTGCACTGATCGCGGGCGGTTTGCCTTTCTTTGCCCAAGCTGCCACTTACACGCCAGGGCATTTTGCTGAACAGCAACTGCGCCACATTGCCACCTATTTCCCCGGCCGCATGAGCGGCAGCCCTGCCGAACTCATGACCGCCGATTATCTGCAACAGCAGTTCACCGAGCTGGGCTACAAGAGCAATACCCGCCAGTTCAACACCAGCTACAACTGGTTAGAGCGCAAAGGTGAGACGCGTCCGCGCAAAGTCTCCGCCACCTCGGTGATTGCCGCTCGGGCGGGAAGCGTGCCGCAGGAAATCCTGATCGTCACTCATCTGGATACCTGGACGCCGCTCAGCCGCCACGAAGCGGATAACAATCTTGGCGGTCTGCGTCTGCAAGGTGTCGATGACAATGCCTCAGGCTTGGGCGTGATGCTGGAACTGGCGCAGCAGATGAGTAAAACCCCGCTGCATTACGGCGTACGCTTTGTCGCCTTGAGTGCCGGTGAAGCCGGGCTGCATGGCATGGACGATTACCTGTCGCGCATGAGCGTGCAGGAAAAGAAAAACACCCTGTTAGTGATTGATCTGAACAGCCTTATCGTTGGCGATCACCTCTACTTTAACAGTGGTACTAACACTCCCTCAGCGGTGCGCAAGCAAACCAGTGCACGCGCCTTGCAGCTGGCTCGTCGCTACGGCATTTCTGCCGCCAGCCACACCCTGGCTCCGCGTGACTATCCTGGTGTCAACCCGTTCGATAAAGCCGGGATGCCGTTGCTGGATGTCACCGCGGCGAACTGGGCACTGGGTAATAAAGATGGCGCACAGCAGCGGGCGCACTCCAGCCACTTCCCGGATGGCAATGTACGACATCAAACTGACCGGGATAATCTCACTTATCTGGATCGCTGGTTACCGGGTCGCATTACCCAACGCACACGCGACAGCGTGAAGATCTTACTGCCACTGCTCACCGAGCTGGCCAACCCAACAACTTAAGGATTTGCTATGTACGTGGTGTATCTGAACTATTTCCGTCCGGCAGAAGAAGCCGATGCGCTGCTGGCACCGCATATTGAATGGCTGGATCGTTATTTTGACAGCGGCGATTTTATTGCGGCAGGCCGTAAGGATCCGCGCACCGGCGGCATGGTGTTGGTGAAGGATATGGATCGCGCCCGCTTAGACAGCATTCTGGCGGAAGATCCGTTTGTGGCAGTCGCGCATTATGAGGTGACAAAAGTGAATGTGACGCGTGCTGCGGAAGCGTTTGCTGGGTTGAAAGGGATTTAATAAAAAGGAGCGCATCAATGCGCTCCCTACGACGAGTCTGAAAGGTCGGCATTAATGCCGACCACATCAATCAACCCTCGTGCAACCCGCACTCGCGCTTCAGGCCGAAGAAGCGCGTCTCTTCCTCAGCCATACCCGGTTCCCACTTCTTCGTGGTGTGCGTATCGCCGACCGACAAATAGCCTTCATCCCACAGCGGGTGGTATTTCAGGCCGTGCTGCGTCAGATACTGATGCACCTGGCGATTATCCCAGTCAATGATCGGCAGAATCTTGAACACGCCACGCTGCACTGCCAGCACCGGCAAACTGGCACGGCTGCCTGACTGATCACGGCGTAGACCCGCAAACCAGGTCTGCGCACCCAAAGTTTCCAGCGCGCGATTCATCGGTTCGACCTTGTTGATCTGGTTGTACTGCTCAATCCCCTCGACGCCCTGCTCCCACAGTTTGCCGTAGCGCGCTTCCTGCCATGCTGGAGAAGTCTCAGCACGGAAGATTTGCAAATTGAGATTGAGCTTTTCGGTCAGCTCATCAATAAAGCGATAGGTTTCCGGGAACAGATAGCCGGTATCGGTCAGGATCACCGGTGTATCCGGCTTCTGCTGCGTCACCATGTGCAGCAAAACCGCCGCCTGAATACCAAAGCTGGAAGAGAGCACAAACGCACCGGGCAGATTTTCCAGCGCCCAGCTGACGCGCTGCTCAGCGGAGAGCTTCTCCAGCTGCACGTTGCTTTCCGCTAGCGCCATGATGCGATCAACTTTACTGCCGCTATTCAGTGCTGCGAGATCAAGTACCGTCATACTGCCTCCGAGTCCCAAAAATCACGGGCGGGATCAACCACGGCTTTGATAATGCCAACGCGAATCACGAAGTCACCGAAGCCTTCATCAGCTTGGCGCTCGGTTGCCCAGCGCGCGACCAGTTCGTCGATGCTGGCCAGGATTTCGCCTTCGTTGATGTTCTCGCGGTACATACGCGGAATGCGCGTGCCCATGCGGTTGCCGCCAATGTGTAAGTTGTAACGGCCCGGTGCTTTCCCCACCAGACCTAACTCTGCCAGCAAAGCACGGCCGCAACCGTTCGGGCAACCGGTAACGCGTAGCACGATGTGCTCTTCGCCGACACCATGCTTATGCATGATCTCTTCGACTTTAGTGACGAAGGACGGCAGGAAGCGCTCGGCTTCCGCCATCGCCAGTGGGCAAGTCGGGAATGCCACGCAGGCCATGGAGTTTTCGCGCTGCGGCGTCACCGCTTCCATCAAACCGTGTTCACGAGCGATGGCTTCGATCTGCGCTTTTTGCTTCTCCGGCACGCCCGCCACAATCAGGTTCTGGTTGGCGGTGAGGCGGAAATCGCCCTGGTGAATTTTGGCAATCTCGGCAATGCCGCGCTTAAGCGGACGACCGGGATAATCCAGTAAACGACCGTTTTCGATAAACAGCGTCAGATGCCATTTTTTGTCGATGCCTTTCACCCAGCCAACACGGTCGCCGCGCGTGGTGAAAGCATAGGGGCGAATCGGTTCAAACGTCAGACCGGCACGTTTTTCCACTTCCGCTTTAAAGGTCTCAACACCCACCCGCTCCAGCGTGTACTTGGTCTTCGCGTTCTTACGATCGGTGCGGTTGCCCCAGTCACGCTGCGTCGTCACAACGGCTGCGGCCACATCGAGGATCTTCTCTACCGGCAGGAAACCAAACTCGCTGGCGGTACGCGCATAAGTCGCTTTGTTACCGTGATCGATTGACAATCCGCCACCGACTAACAGGTTAAAGCCAATCAGTTTGCCTTTCTCCGCAATGGCGATGAAATTCAAATCGTTGGCGTGCAGATCAACATCGTTATGCGGCGGCACCACCACCGTGGTTTTGAATTTACGCGGCAGATAGGTTTCACCTAAAATCGGCTCTTTATCCGTTGTCGCGACTTTCTCTTTGTCCCACCAAATCTCGGCGTAAGCACGGGTTTGCGGCAGCAGATGCTCAGAGAGTTTTTTCGCCCACTCATAGGCTTCCTGATGCAGCTCAGACTCCACCGGGTTTGAGGTACACAACACGTTACGGTTAACGTCGTTGGCGGTGGCCAGCGCGTCAAGACCGACTTCATGCAGCATCTGATGCGTCGGCTTCACGTTCTTTTTCAGAATGCCGTGAAACTGGAAGGTCTGGCGGTTAGTCAGACGGATGCTGCCATAAATGGTTTTATCAGTGGCGAACTTATCAATCGCCAGCCACTGAGTTGGCGTGATGATGCCACCCGGCAAACGGCAACGCAGCATCATGGCATGACGCGGTTCCAGCTTCTGTGCGGCACGTTCGGCGCGGATATCGCGGTCATCCTGCTGGTACATACCGTGGAAACGGATCAGCAGGAAGTTATCGCCGGTAAAGCCGCCTGTCAGGCCATCATCAAGATCGTCGAGGATGGTGCCACGCAGGTAGTTGCTCTGTTTTTTCAGACGCTCAGCGTCAGTTAGCTTGCCTTCAACGACCAGCGGTCCAGGATGTTTTTCGCTCATTAGTAAACGTCTCGCTGATAACGGCGCTCAATGCGCAGCTCACTCAAAAATTCGTCAGCCGTTTCACGATCCATGCCGCCGTGTTCGACCACCACATCCAGTAATGCCTGCTCGACGTCTTTCGCCATGCGATTAGCGTCACCACAGACGTAAAGGTGCGCGCCCTCTTCAATCCAGCGCCACACTTCCGCCCCTTTCGCGCGGATTTTATCCTGTACGTATATTTTCTCAGCCTGGTCGCGTGACCACGCTAAATCAATGTTAGTCAGCAAGCCGTCTTTAACGTATTTCTGCCACTCCACCTGATACAGGAAATCATCGGTGAAGTGCGGGTTACCAAAGAACAGCCAGTTTTTACCGCTCGCGCCGTCGTTATCACGCTGCTGCATAAAGGAGCGGAACGGTGCGATGCCCGTGCCTGGGCCGACCATGATCACCGGCGTTTCCGGATTCGCTGGCAGGCGGAAGTTGTCGTTGTGTTCAATGAACACACGAATATCACCGTCCTCTTCGATGCGATCCGCCAGCCAGGTTGATGCACCACCACCGCGCTGACGACCATCAATTTCGTAGCGCACCGCCCCCACCGTGATATGCACTTCGGTGTCGGTTTCCGCTTGCGACGAGGCGATAGAGTAGAGGCGCGGCGTGAGCGGACGCAGCAGCCCAGTCAGTTGTTCCGCATTCAATTCCGTCGGTGCCTGACGCACCATATCGACAATAGGGAAACTCTGCGCATAGCTCTGCAGCTTTGGTTTATCACCTGCCAGCGCCAGCAGCGCATCGTTACGTGACAACGCTGCATACTGCTCGACGATCTGCGGAGTATTCACCGTCAGTTCATAATGCTTTTGCAGTGCTTCCGCCAGCGGCAGGGTTTCGCCGTTCACTTCAATCGGTTCGTCACCTTTCAACCAAACCAGTTGCAGCAACTCCTGCACCAGCTCGGGGTCGTTTTCAAACCACACACCCAACGCATCACCCGGCTGATAGCGCAGGCCGGAATCACCAAGGTCGATTTCAATATGACGTACATCTTTATCTGAATCGCGGCCGGTGATTTTTTGGTTTGCGGCGAAGCTGGCCGTGAGCGGCGCTTCTTTGCTGTATGGGCTACTGTGGATTTCGTTGACGGCACCTGTCGAGGCCACTGCCGCTACGGCAGAGGGCGCACTGGGTACACGCGCTTTCAGAATCTCAGTGATTTGCTGACGCCAGGCAGCGGCCTGCTCTTTATATTCCACGTCGGCATCAACGCGAGCCAGCAGGCGTTCTGCGCCCAGCTCGGCCAGACGCTCATCAAAGTCTTTACCGGCTTTACTAAAGAATTCGTAGGAGGTATCGCCGAGGCCGAATACGGCAAAAGCGGTACCTTCACATTTCGGCGCTTTCTTCGACAGCAGGAATTTATGCAGCGCAACAGCTTCTTCTGGCGGCTCACCCTCACCTTGCGTCGAGGTCACCACCACCAGCAATTTTTCCTGGCCGATCTGTTTGAATTTGTAGTCGCCAGCATTGACCAGATTGACGTTCAGCTTGGCGGCCAGCAGGTCGTCGCGCAGTTGCTCAGCCAGGCGACGTGCGTTACCGGTCTGCGAAGCGGAGATCAGCGTAATGGTCGGCGTCTCAGCCTGAACCGGTGCTGGCGCAGCGGCGGCACCGGGTGTCTGGTTGACCATGCCCCAAAAATAGCCGGAGAGCCAGGCCATCTGGGTGGTGTTGAAATCCGTGGTCGCCGCCTGTAAGCGCGCGAGTTGCTCGGGATTAAGCGGGAGCATTGAACCTGGTGCCTGAGTCGTCATCGCGTTAAACATTCCAGTGTATGAAGTCCGGACCAATCGGTGGCGGAAGAGTGGGTAGGTTACCGGGCTGTATATTAACGATTAAATAAGCCTTCGACATATTAAATAACCAAAATGACTAAGTGGTTTTTTGGGTAAAGTTAATCGGCAAAAGTGGTAAATAAACCCGTTTTTATTCAATGCATTAGATTAGGCATAGTGAGATCGATGCCGCAAAATGCCCTTTTCACTCGTAGCGGGTGCGAAAAATCTGTGATTCAGGTAGAATTCGGCGGTTTTTAAGTCTGAGAGCCATTATGTCTACCACGCTATTTAAAGAGTTCCAGTTCGAATCAGCTCACCGCTTACCGCATGTGCCTGAAGGGCATAAGTGTGGTCGCCTGCATGGCCATTCGTTCCTGGTACGGTTGGAAATCACCGGTGAAGTGGATGCGCATACCGGTTGGGTAATGGATTTTGCCGAGCTGAAGGCGGCGTTTAAGCCGATTTATGATCGTCTCGATCATCACTATCTCAATGATATTCCTGGCCTGGAAAACCCGACCAGCGAAGTGCTGGCGAAATGGATTTGGGATCAGATGAAGCCGATCTTGCCAGAACTGAGTGCAGTGATGATTAAAGAGACCTGTACCGCAGGCTGCGTCTATCGCGGCTGAGACCGTCATCTTCCATGCTGCAGGTGCGTTGACTGCCCTCACCCAGTCCAGTCACTGACTGATGTAAGCTTCTGGGGATGCGCTCAGTTGCCGCCTTCCTGCAACGTGGAATATTTGGTCTCTCCATTTTTTATCGTTTATTCATATCTCTGTAACCCTCGCCCTCTACGTTGTTGTCTCCTTCATTAAAGATCAAGAGAATCAACAATGAACCTGCTAAAACGCCTTTCTGTTATTGCTTTGCTTATTTCCGCCTCTGCCGCCGTTCAGGCGCAAAACGTGCTGGATTTCCCACAACCCGATAAAGTCCCGGATGAGTTCTATGCGGTGACTGAGATCCCTGCGGGCGGCATGATCAAATATGAAACCGACGCGAGAACCGGCTTTATCGTTGCCGACCGTTTTCAGTCGATGCCGGTAGCCTATCCAGCGAACTACGGTTCACTGACCCAGTCACTGGGTGGTGATGGCGATCCGCTGGATGTGATCTTCTATACCCGTGCGCCGCTGCAACCGGGTACGCTGATCAAACTGCGCCCGATTGGCGTGCTGAAGATGATTGATGGGGGTTAAGTGGACGACAAGATCGTCGCAGTGCCCACCAGCAAGATCGACCCCACTTACGACGACATCAAAGAGATGAAGGATCTGCCGAAGATGGAGCAGGAGCGTCTGCAGGCGTTCTTCCGCGTCTACAAGCAGTTGCCGGACGGTCGTAAGAAAGTGGAGTTAAATGGATTTGAGGATGCGGCGAAAGCCAAAACAGAAATCAAACAGGCATTCGACGCGTATAAAGCGAAGCAATAATGGCGATAAGGTCGCTATGAATGGCTGAATCAGCGCGGTGATGGCCAGGGTCGCCATGAATGGCAACCCTACGACAATCCAGCGCAGTTTTCAAAGGGTGCGCATTGATGCGCACCTGGTTTATCAGGCGATATTCAAATACTTGTGTGTCTGCATTGAAAGGCGCCAGTTGCGGGCAATACAGGTCTCAATGCACAGTTTGGTCGCCGCATCACCACGGCTGATCGGTTGCAGCGCAACAATACGATTTTTATCGTCGTGCAGACCGGCCAGCAACGCATCTAACGCTTCCACATCACGCTCACGCGCCACCGGATGTTTAATTTCATCGGCTCGCTGCAACGCCTGCGGCAACACATCATAACCGCCACGCATATTCACTTTGGGTGAAACCGTCACCCAAGTGGCTTCTGAGCACTGCACTTCATGGGTGCCACTGGTTTCAATCTGGCAGTCAAAGCCTGCGGCTTCCAGCGCTTCTGTTAACGGGCGCAAATCGAAAATCGCCGGTTCGCCGCCGGTGATCACCACATGGCGCGCGGTCCAACCCTGGCGCTGAATGGTCTCAATCAGCATTGCCGCATCGGCGCTGCCCCAGGCGTCGCTCTCCACGGTTTTCACCAGAATATCGCCCAGCGATGTCTCCCGATCGGCCAGCTTTTCCCAGGTATGTTTGGTATCACACCAGCTACAGCCCACCGGACATCCTTGCAAGCGGATGAACAGCGCCGGAACACCGGTGTAAAAACCTTCACCCTGCAGGGTCTGGAACATTTCGTTAATCGGGTAGAACATTTTTTACTCACGTCTAAAATTCGAGGCGCAGATTATGGCAGATTTTCGCCGTCGGTTCACAGCTGCTTCGCAGCAAAAAGCAAAAGCCCCGCACGAGGCGGGGCTTTATCAGCGATGATGCAGCCGGTCAGGCCACATCAGCAGACCATTACTGGCCTTTAACTTCTTTCAGACCGTTGAACGGGGCTTTGTCACCCAGCGCTTCTTCGATACGAATCAGCTGGTTGTACTTAGCAACACGGTCAGAACGGCTCATAGAACCGGTTTTGATCTGGCCTGCAGCAGTACCGACCGCCAGGTCAGCGATGGTAGCATCTTCAGTTTCACCTGAACGGTGTGAAATCACCGCGGTGTAGCCTGCGTCTTTCGCCATCTTGATTGCAGCCAGAGTTTCGGTCAGAGAACCGATCTGGTTGAATTTGATCAGGATGGAGTTAGCGATGCCTTTATCGATACCTTCTTTCAGGATCTTGGTGTTGGTCACGAACAGGTCGTCACCAACCAGCTGGATTTTGTCGCCCAGAACTTTAGTCTGGTAAGCGAAGCCCGCCCAGTCAGACTCATCCAGACCGTCTTCGATAGACACGATTGGGTACTGTTTAGTCAGGTCTTCCAGGAAGTGCGTGAACTCTTCTGAGGTGAAGGCTTTGTTACCTTCGCCAGCCAGCACATATTTGCCGTCTTTGTAGAATTCAGATGCTGCACAGTCCATCGCCAGGGTGATGTCTTTGCCCAGCTCGTAACCGGCTGCTTTTACCGCTTCAGCGATAACAGCCAGAGCTTCAGCGTTTGAACCCAGGTTTGGCGCGTAGCCACCTTCGTCACCCACTGCAGTGCTCATGCCTTTGGCTTTCAGTACTTTTGCCAGGTTGTGGAAAACTTCAGAACCCATACGGATGGCTTCTTTCACGTTTTTCGCGCCAACTGGCTGAATCATGAATTCCTGGATGTCGACGTTGTTGTCGGCGTGCTCACCACCGTTGATGATGTTCATCATTGGCAGAGGCATAGAGAATTTGCCTGGGGTGCCGTTCAGTTCAGCGATGTGCGCATACAGTGGCAGGCCTTTAGAAGCCGCAGCCGCTTTAGCCGCAGCCAGAGAAACAGCCAGAATGGCGTTAGCGCCGAAGTTGGATTTGTTCTCAGTACCGTCCAGCTCGATCATGATCTTATCGATGTTCGCCTGGTCTTTGGCATCTTTACCGGTTACCGCAGCAGCGATAGGACCGTTAACAGCTGCAACCGCTTTGGTTACACCTTTGCCCAGGAAACGAGATTTGTCACCGTCACGCAGCTCCAGTGCTTCGCGAGAACCGGTTGAAGCACCTGATGGCGCAGCAGCCAGACCAACGAAACCGCCTTCCAGATGCACTTCTGCTTCTACAGTCGGGTTGCCACGGGAGTCGATGATTTCGCGACCGATGACTTTTACGATTTTGGACATTCGATTTTCCTCAGTACAAGTTAGTCAATCCTAAGACAAACAACGCGCGAAAAGTTCGCGCGCTGTTCGTTAAACTCTTACTTCGCTAACCGCTTCTGGTGCTCCTGCGCGGCTTTAACAAAGCCAGCGAACAGCGGATGACCATCACGCGGGGTCGACGTAAATTCCGGGTGGAACTGACAGGCTACGAACCACGGATGATTCGGGAGTTCAATGATCTCCACCAGCTGGTCATCACCGGAACGGCCCGCAATATGCAGACCCGCCGCTTCAATCGGCTTCAACAGCAGATTGTTCACTTCATAACGATGGCGGTGACGTTCAGTAATCACGTCAGAACCGTACAGCTGGCGCACTTTGCTTCCTGACGTCAGCTGGCACTGCTGGCTACCCAGACGCATGGTGCCGCCCAGATCGCTCTGCTCACTACGCTGCTCAACGTTACCTTCTTCATCACGCCATTCGGTGATCAGCGCAACCACCGGATACTTACAGTCTGGCACAAATTCAGTTGAGTTGGCGCCTTCCATCCCGGCCACATTGCGTGCGAACTCCATCAGCGCAATCTGCATACCCAGGCAGATGCCCAGATAAGGGATGTTGTTCTCACGGGCGTACTGCGCAGTGAGCATTTTGCCTTCCACACCACGGTAGCCGAAGCCGCCAGGGATCAGGATAGCATCGAGATCTTTCAGAATTTCGACACCGCGTGACTCCACATCCTGCGAGTCGATCAGCTTGATGTTCACGGTCACACGATTTTTCAATCCACCGTGCTTCAGCGCTTCAATCACTGATTTGTACGCATCGGGCAGTTCGACATATTTGCCGACCATACCGATGGTGACTTCGCCGCCCGGATTGGCTTCTTCGTAAATAACCTGTTCCCATTCGGCCAGGTTCGCTTCCGGTGCGCTCAGGTTGAAACGCTTGCAGATATAGTCATCCAGGCCCTGCGATTTCAGCAGGCCAGGGATTTTGTAGATAGAATCCACATCTTTCAGGGAAATAACCGCTTTTTCCGGAACGTTACAGAACAGCGCGATTTTAGCGCGTTCATTAGCCGGCACAGCGCGGTCTGAACGGCAGATCAGCACGTCTGGCTGAATACCGATCGACAGCAGCTCTTTCACTGAATGCTGGGTTGGCTTGGTTTTCACTTCGCCTGCAGCCGCCATATACGGCACCAGCGTCAGGTGCATATACATGGTGTGTTCACGGCCCACATCAACCGCCATCTGACGAATGGCTTCGAGGAACGGCAGTGACTCGATATCACCAACAGTACCGCCAATTTCAACCAGAACCACATCGTGGCCTTCGCCACCTTCAATGATGCGTTCTTTGATCGCATTGGTGATATGCGGGATGACCTGAATCGTGGCACCCAGATAGTCACCGCGACGCTCTTTGCGCAGCACTTCTGAGTAGATACGACCGGTCGTAAAGTTGTTACGGCGCGACATTTTGGTGCGAATGAAACGCTCGTAGTGACCTAAATCCAGATCGGTTTCGGCCCCATCATCGGTGACGAACACTTCACCGTGCTGTGTCGGGCTCATGGTACCCGGATCGACGTTGATGTACGGATCGAGTTTCATGATGGTCACATTCAGACCACGTGCTTCAAGGATGGCTGCGAGGGAGGCTGCGGCAATGCCTTTGCCCAGAGAGGAAACAACCCCGCCGGTCACAAAAATATAATTCGTTGTCATGCTGAACCTGAGAGTTTAGGTTTAAAGACGATGGAATAACCAAGACGGGAAAATAGTATACCCGAAGTCGTCCTAAGCCACAATTGATCAATCACACCATCCCCGCGCATTGCAGCCGACAACATAGCGGATAGAGGCGGGTGAAATGTTGACGTACGTCACAAAGTTGCCGCAAGGCTGAATCGAGTAAGCTTAAGCGGCTAAATTATGCTCAAAGGAGGAATAATCGGCAATTTATGGAATAATCGCTGAGTCTTTGTTCTCACAGGCTTTCACCTGTTGCCAGGCCTCTTCCATCTGCTCCAGCGTGGCGTCGTTCATTGCCAGCCCCTGTTCCGTGATAATGCTTTCAACCTGGCGGAAGCGACGTTCAAATTTGTCGTTGGCTTTCTGCAACGCCGTTTCTGCTTTGCTACCTAAATGGCGTGAAAGATTCACCGTCGCGAACAGCAGATCGCCTATCTCCTCTTCCAGTTTGTCGCTGTCGATGACCGCCTGCTGCGCTTCGTGCATCACCTCATCAATCTCTTCATACACTTTGTCGAGTACCGGGCCCAGCGTGTTCCAGTCAAAGCCCACCGTGCTGCAGCGCTTTTGAATTTTATGCGCGCGCATCAGGGCAGGCAGTGCTTTTGGAATATCATCCAGCGCCGAATGTTGCGACTTTTCAGCTCGCTCTTGATGCTTAATCGCTTCCCAGTTTTTGAGTACTTCCTGAGTGGTGTCTGCCTGCACATTGGCGAAGATATGCGGATGGCGGCGCTCCAGTTTGTCGCTGATGGCATTGCAGATGTCATCAAAGTTGAAACGCTGCTGTTCATCCGCCATTTGTGCGTAGAACACCACCTGGAACAGCAGATCGCCTAATTCACCGCGCAGATCGTCAAAATCCTCGCGCTGGATGGCATCGATCACTTCATAGGTTTCTTCCAGCGTGTATGGGGCAATGGAAGCGAACGTCTGTTGACGATCCCAAGGGCAGCCATGCTTCGGGTCGCGCAGGGTTTGCATGATAGTGAGCAAGCGGTTGAGGGCTGTCATGAGGGAGATCCTTAGCGGTTAAAAATGGAAAAGGTCGCCATAAATGGCGACCCTACGACGCACCGAATGAATGTAGGGTCGGCATTTATGCCGACCTGGCAAACATCAGTTCAAGCGGCGCGCGTCAATAATATCCGGCACCTGATTGAGGCGAGCCAGCACGCGGCCCAGCACCTGCTGGTTGTAAATCTCGATATCCATATCAATGGTAGCGAGCTGTTTTTTGGTGTCGCTGCGGCTGGAAACACCCAGTACGTTCACTTTTTCATTCGCCAGAATGGTGGTGATATCACGCAGTAAACCGCTGCGATCGTTGGCCGTAACGCGCACCACCAGCGAATAACCACTGGAATAATCCTCACCCCATACCGCATCAACAATACGTTCCGGGGCGTGTGAGATCAGCTCATTAAGCTGATCACAATCAGCGCGGTGGATGGAAATACCCCGGCCTTGGGTAATAAAGCCCACGATATCGTCGCCCGGAATCGGCTGGCAGCAGCGTGCGATGTGATGCAGCAGATTGCCGACGCCCTCCACCACCACACGACCGCCCTCTTTGCGCGGCGCTGGCGTATAAGCTTTTTGCGTCAGCTGACGCAGCGCTTCACGGTCTTCCTCTTCGGCGCTCGGCTTGTGGAGTTTGGCCTGCAGGAAATTCACCATCTGATTGAGGCGAATATCACCGCCGCCAATCATCGCCAGCAACTCGTCCTGCGAACTGACGTTGTAGCGCGGCAGCAGAATTTTTTCCGCCTCGCGGAAACTGATATCCAGCTGGCTCAATTCACTCTCAAGAATCTGACGACCTGCCAGAATGTTCTTGTCACGATCCTGCTTACGGAACCAGTTGTGAATCTTTGAACGCCCACGGCTGGTGGTGATGTAGCCGAGGTTAGGATTCAGCCAGTCGCGGCTCGGGTTCGGCTGCTTCTGGGTGATGACTTCAATCTGATCGCCCATCTGCAACTGATAGGTAAAGGGCACAATGCGCCCGCTGATTTTGGCACCGATACAACGATGCCCGATATCGCTGTGAATGTGGTAAGCGAAGTCCAGCGGCGTCGACCCGGATGGCAGATCCACCACATCGCCTTTAGGCGTAAACACATACACGCGATCATCAAACACCTGGCTGCGCACCTCTTCCAGCATTTCGCCAGAATCAGCCATCTCTTCTTGCCAGGTGATCAGTTTACGCAGCCAGGCAATCCGGCCTTCATGACCCGCTGCGCCACGCGCATTGGCGGCGGTTGGGCCTTCTTTGTATTTCCAGTGCGCCGCCACACCCAGCTCGGCATCTTCATGCATCTGGCGGGTACGAATCTGGATTTCCACCGTTTTGCCTTGTGGACCCAGCACCACGGTATGAATCGATTGATAGCCGTTGGGCTTGGGATTGGCGACGTAATCGTCAAACTCACTTGGCAGGTGGCGGAACAGCGTGTGCACGGTTCCTAAAGCGCCGTAACAATCCTGCAAACGTTCCGCCACGATACGCACCGCGCGAACATCAAACAGTTCATCGAACGCCAGCGACTTCTTCTGCATCTTGCGCCAGATGCTGTAGATGTGTTTCGGGCGGCCATAGACTTCGGCACGCACGCCCTCTTTCTGCATCTCTTTACGCAAATTATCGACGAAGTCATCGATATAACTTTCGCGATCAATACGACGCTCGTGCAGCAGTTTGGCAATGCGCTTGTATTCGTCAGGATGCAGGTAGCGGAAGCAGTAATCTTCCAGCTCCCATTTGAGCTGGCCGATGCCCAGACGGTTGGCCAGCGGCGCATAGATGTTGGTGCTCTCTTTCGCCGCGAGCACGCGCTCATCTTCTGGCGCATCTTTCATTTCGCGCAGATGGGCAATACGTTCGGCCAGTTTAATGACCACGCAGCGGAAGTCTTCCACCATTGCCAGCAACATACGGCGGACGTTATCCACCTGCTCTGAGGCCATGGAATCATTATGGATCGCTTTCAGCTGGCGAATGGCATCCATGTCGCGCACGCCATGAACCAACGACACAATGCCCTTACCGAAGGACTTTTCCAGTTCTTCTTCGCTCACCACATCGGCATTTGCCAGCGGGAACAGCAGCGCGGCGCGTAAGCTGTCGTTGTCCATACTGAGCATGGTGAGGATTTCCACCATCTCAATACCGCGCCACAGCAGCAGAGCCTGATCTGGATGGTCGTGCGTTTCGGCTTCACAGTAGCGCCACGCATCCGCCAGTTTCTGGCAGGATTGCGGATTATTAATATTTAAACTGGCGATCCACTGGTCAAGGGCAAATTCCCCTTCCGTATTTAAATGCGCACTTCTAACCGCAACCATATCCTCTCCTGCCATAACGACGAAAACGCCGCTTATGTTTTGCTAAACAGCACCATGGATTCGAGATGGCTGGTATGTGGGAACATATCCAGCATCGCGACCCTTTCCAAATGGTAGCCCGCCGACAGTAATGCCTGACTGTCGCGCGCAAGTGTTGTGGGGTTACAGGAAACATAGACCACACGTTGCGGCGCAAGTTTAACCACATGCGACATCACACCGGCGGCGCCAGCGCGTGCTGGATCCAGTAACACCTTGTTGAAACCCTGCGCTGCCCAAGGCTGGTGGGCAACATCTTCCTCCAGGTTGTGCTGGAAAAAGCGGACATTTTTAAGATTATTCAGTTCAGCATTATACGCTGCCTGGCGGACTAATGCTGCAACACCCTCCACACCCACGGCATTTTGTACGAACTTTCCTACCGGCAATGTGAAGTTACCCATACCGCAAAACAGATCCAGCACCCGATCGTCTGGCTGCAGATCCAGCCATTCAATGGCTTTCGCCACCATCTGCTGATTCACGCCGTCATTAACCTGAATAAAATCTTGCGGGCTAAAAGTCAGTTTTAAATCATAAGATTGGTAGAAAGGTGCGTATTCACCCAGCGGCTGCAAGCTGTCACTGCCGTCGGCCAGATAACACATCAGCTTGTGCTCATGCGAAAAACGTTCCAGTTTTGCACGATCGCCAGCGGACAATGCATCAAGATGACGCAGCACCATCAGCGGCCCATTATCGGCCAGTACCAGCTCCAGGTGGCCCAAACGCCTGACCGCATTTAAGCTGCTGAGGCAGCGGTGCAAGGGTTGCAATAATGCCTCAAGCTCGGGCACCAAAACGGGGCACTGAGTTAACGCCACCAGATCATTACTCGCCGCCTGACGGAATCCCATCTGCAAACGTTGCTGTTTTGGTTGCCACTGCAACCCCAAACGCGCACGACGGCGATAGCCCCAAGGGGCACCGCTGATGATTTCATCCACACGCACCGGCAAGGGCGTATCCCGGCTGAGCATGCGGCTGAGCGCGCGCGCTTTACTTTCCTCCTGCAGTTCAACCGCCGCATGTTGCTGCTGGCAGCCGCCGCACACGCCGAAATGCACACAGCGCGGTTTCTCACGCTGCGCACTTGGGTTGGTGATCTTATTGGCTTTGGCTCGCGCGTACTGACGTTTGTCCTCCAGCACCGTGACCTCGGCCTGTTCACCCGGCAGCGCACCGCTGACAAACATCGCCTTACCTTTATGGCGCGCAACACCTTGTCCGAAGGGATCAAGGTCTTCAATGGTGACGGTAATACGTTGCTTAGTCGTCACGCGCTGTTTTGCGGAGTAAAATTGCGCCATAGTGTTGTGAATTCTCTATATTAATTGGGTGTGCCGCCGCTACCGGAACGAGCACAGGGATAAAAATGCCAGGAGTCGCCAGGCCACAATTATGACCAAATACAGCCTGCGGGCGCGAATGATGATTTTGATACTGGCGCCAACGCTAATGATTGGCCTGCTGCTCAGTACCTTCTTCGTGGTTCACCGCTATAACGAATTACAGCATCAGGTACGCGACGCGGGCTCGAACATCATCGAGCCGCTGGCGGTATCGAGCGAATATGGCATGACCTGGCACAACCGCGATGCGATTCGCGAGTTGGTCAGCCTGTTGCATCGTCGTCATTCGGATATTGTCCGTGCCATTACCATTTTCGACAACAACAATCACATCTACGTCACCTCAAACAACAATCAAAATCTCGCGCTGCTGCAAAAAGAGGATATCTCGACGCTGGAGGATGGCGTCTCCGTTGAGCGTCACGGCAGTGTAATGGTGCTGCGCACGCCGATTATCTCTGAACGCTACTCCGTGGATGAGCTGCCGGGCGAAGATGCCAAACCGGCGGGCAATCCACTCGGCTATGTCGCCATCGAACTGGATCTGCAATCCGTGCGGCTGGAGCAGTATAAAGAGGTGTTCGTCGCCACTCTGCTGCTGCTGTTCTGCTTGTGTATCGCCATGCTGTTTGCCTATCGCCTGATGCGCGATGTCACGGGGCCGATTCGCAATATGGTCTCCACGGTTGACCGTATCCGCCGTGGCCAGCTCGACAGCCGGGTGGATGGGTACATGCTGGGGGAGCTGAGTATCCTGAAAAATGGCATCAACGCGATGGCGATGTCGCTGACCGCCTATCACGAAGAGATGCAGCAAAATATCGATCAGGCGACCTACGATTTACGCGAAACGCTGGAACAGCTGGAGATTCAAAACGTCGAGCTGGATCTGGCGAAAAAGCGCGCCCAGGAAGCGGCGCGTATCAAATCAGAATTCCTCGCCAACATGTCCCACGAGTTGCGTACGCCGCTAAATGGCGTGATTGGCTTTACGCGTCAGATGCTGAAAACCGGCCTCAGTACCAACCAACGCGATTACATGAGCACCATCGAACGTTCCGCCAACAACCTACTGAGCATTATTAATGATGTGCTCGACTTCTCGAAGCTGGAAGCGGGCAAGCTGGTGCTGGAGTCGATCCCCTTCCCGCTGCGCGCCACGCTGGATGAAACCCTGGTGCTGTTGGCACCTTCGGCCCATGAAAAAGGTCTGGAGATCACCGTTTGTCTGGAGAAACAGGTACCAGACAATGTGATTGGTGACCCGTTACGCTTGCAGCAAATCCTGATCAATCTGCTGGGTAACGCGATCAAGTTCACCGAACGCGGCCACATCGATTTACGCGTAGAACTGCGCAGTATCAGCACAACACGGGTGGAGCTGGAACTGCAGGTTCATGACACTGGCATTGGTATCTCAGAGCAGCAGCAGTCGCAGCTTTTCCAGGCATTCCGTCAGGCGGATGCCAGTATCTCGCGTCGCCATGGCGGCACGGGATTAGGTCTGGTGATTACCCAGAAACTGGTGAGTGAGATGGGTGGCGAGATCGCCTTCCACAGCCGTCATAATCAGGGCTCGACCTTCTGGGTGCATATCCATCTCGATCTCAATCCTAATGCACCGCCAATTCCTCGTATGCTGGATGATTTGCGCCCCGTCCCGCTCGCCTACATTGAACCCCACGCCGCAGTCGCCAAAGCGGTGCAGGAGATGCTCAGCATTACGCCGTTGCAGGTACAGCATTTCGCCACGCTGGAAGAGATGCCCGACGCAGATTTCCCGCTACTGCTAATGGGATTACCGGTTAATGAACCCCATCCCTCGACCCTGTCTGATGCATTGATTGAGCGCCTGCGGTCACGCGCCGATTCGGTGCTGCTGGCGCTGCCGAGCGAAATGATGCTGTTTGCGGACGATCTTCGTGCGCGTGGCATTGCGGGATGCATTGCTAAACCCATCTCTCTGACGCGCCTGCTGCCGATGCTGCTGGATTTGCACAGTCGAGACAGCGATGTGCCCGCGCGCAGTGCTCGCCAACCGCTGACGGTGATGGCGGTGGACGACAACCCTGCCAACCTGAAACTGATTGGCGCACTGCTGGAGGAGCAGGTGCAGCACATCATACTGTGCGACAACGCGGAACAGGCGATCCGCCAGGCGCGGTTGCACAAGCTGGATGTAATCCTGATGGACATTCAGATGCCCGATATCGATGGGATCCGTGCCAGTGAAATCATCCGTAGCCTGCCGCTGCACGCCAATACGCCGATTGTGGCCGTCACCGCACATGCTTTGGATGGTGAGCGCGAGCAGCTGATTGGCGCAGGCATGAACGACTATCTGGCGAAGCCCATCGATGAAAACAAGCTGAACCAACTGCTGCAACGTTATGCACCGAATAGCGTCCCGGCTCAGCCAACGCAGCCAAACGTCGCACCGTCACTCGACTGGACGCTGGCCTTGCGCCAGGCAGCCAACAAGCCGGATTTGGCGCGCGACTTACTGCAAATGCTGCTGGATTTTCTGCCTGAAGTGGAAGCGCGCGTGGAACATGATATGGCGAGCAATGATGTGGCGGGGTTGCGCGAAATTATCCATAAGCTGCACGGCAGCGCCAGCTACAGCGGCGTGCCTCGCCTGAAACAGCTGTGCCAGCAGTTGGAGAAGAGTTTGCATCAGGAGAGCGATATCGCAGCGCTGGAGCCTGAACTGCTGGAGTTAAGTGACGAGATGGCGAACGTGGCAAGGGAAGCGCGGAAAGTGTTGGCCATCAAAACGTAGGGCACGGCATTTAGGCCGCCCGTGATGGGCTGCGGGCGCGCCGAAGCACGCCCTACCGTCGTCTTACAACCCTTGCCCTGCCTTAATGGTCGCGGCGACATTGCGCGCCGTGAGCCGCACATTCTGTGCCGCATTGGCCAGCGCATCTTCCAGTGAGCCAATGCTGAACAGCACGCTAAACACCGCATCCAGCCCGTGCTGATGCACCACGCCGACGTCCGCCGTCAAGCTGCCCGCAATGCCAATCACCGGTTTATTGAATTGTTTGGCGACCTTTGCCACGCCAATCGGCACTTTGCCGTTAATCGTCTGGCTATCAATCCGTCCTTCGCCAGTGATCACCAAATCGGCATCTTTCACCTGCTCGGCTAACCCCAACGCTTCGGTGACAATTTCAATGCCTCGGCGCAACTCAGCCTGGCAAAATGCATGCAGCGCCGCACCCATGCCACCGGCGGCACCCCCACCAGCAATGTGCAGCACATCAATATCCAGATCGCGATGAATAATGCCCGCGTAATGTTCCAGCGCCTGATCCAACTGCTTCACCAGTTCCGGCGTGGCGCCCTTTTGCGGGCCGAAAATCGCCGAAGCGCCATCTTCACCGGTTAGGGGGTTGGTCACATCGCAGGCGACTTCAATGCGACACCGCTGCAGGCGGGCATCCAGCTGATCGATCTCAATCCGTGCCAGCTGCGGTAATGCCCCACCGCCGAAAGCAATCTCATTGCCCTGCTTATCCAGCAAGCGCGCGCCGAGCGCCTGCATCATGCCGGATCCGCCATCGTTGGTGGCGCTGCCACCAATGCCGATGATGATATGGTCCACGCCACGGTCGAGTGCGTTTTTAATCAACTCGCCGGTACCGAAAGAGTTGGTCATCAGCGGATCGCGCTGTGCGGGCGGCACCAACTCCAATCCACTCGCGGCAGCCATTTCGATAAATGCCGTGCGCGCATCGCCGGATAAGCCATAAAAGGCCTCCACTGGCGCGCCCAACGGTCCAGTGACATTCAACCTGACAAGGCTACCTTGTGTGGCGGCCACCATCGCTTCTACCGTGCCTTCCCCCCCGTCGGCGACCGGTATTTTTACGTATTCGGCTTCGGGAAAGATTTCGCTAAATCCCGCTTCTATTGCCGAAGCCACTTCCAGGGCAGACAAACTCTCTTTATATGAATCCGGTGCGATGACAATTTTCATAGGCAATCCGAGCGCGGTGAATGACGGTTTTCCGTCCGGCTAATGCAGTAAGCGGTCCGGCATCCTCAGACACCGGACGTGCAAACTACCGGGTGATCTCTACCTGAGCTAATTTTTCATAATAGCAAGCCAGCGCGCTATGGTCGGAAGTGCCTTTGCCATCCACCTTCAGCGCCTGCATCATCTCCATCACCGCGGCAGTCAATGGCAGATGGGCGCCAATGCCATGTGAAGTATCCAGTGCATTGGCTAAGTCTTTGATATGCAGATCAATGCGGAAACCTGGCTTGAAGTTACGATCCAGCACCATTGGCGCTTTGGCGTCCAGCACCGTGCTGCCCGCCAGTCCGCCGCGAATGGCCTGATAAACCAGTTCAGGATTCACGCCCGCTTTGGTCGCCAGCGACAGGGCTTCTGACATGGCAGCGATGTTAAGCGCCACAATCACCTGGTTTGCCAGCTTAGTGACGTTGCCTGCACCGATATCTCCGGTATGCACCACCGAACCCGCCATCGCTTTCATGATGTCGTAGCACTGGTCAAACACCGCTTTATCACCACCGACCATCACTGACAAGGTGCCTTCAATCGCTTTAGGCTCGCCACCGCTCACCGGCGCATCAAGCATCTTGATGCCTTTTTCTGCCAACGCATCGTGCACTTCGCGGCTGGCTAATGGCGCGATGGAACTCATATCGATGACGATCAGCCCCGGTTTGGCCCCTTCGATAATGCCATTGGTGCCCAGGCAGACTTCTTTAACCTGAGGTGAATTGGGCACCATGGTGATCACCACATCCACCTGTTCAGCCACCTCTTTTGGCGTTTTCGCCACGGTTGCACCCAGCTCCACCAGTTCGGCTTCGTTGCTGACATTGTGGTCACGTACTACCAGTGAATAACCGGCTTTCACCAGGTTTTTACTCATCGGTTTGCCCATAATACCGAGGCCGATAAATCCAATTTTCATTGCCTTTCCCCTATGTCAGTTATTTCTTAAATTTGTCGCACAACGCCTGCGTGGCGTTACGGAACACACCCAAATCGCTGCCCACCGCAACAAAAGTGGCACCCCATTCCAGATAACGGCGCGCGTCCGCTTCCACCGGGGCAAGAATGCCGCTCGGTTTGCCCGCGGCTTTGGCACGCTCAAAGATGTGCTTAATCACTTTCAATACTTCAGGATGCGCAGGCTGACCGAGATAGCCGAGCGCGGCAGACAAGTCACCCGGACCGACAAAAATGCCATCCACGCCTTCAACTGCGGCAATCGCATCGATGTTGTCGACTGCCTGCTGCGTTTCGATCTGCACCAGCACCGTGATGTTGTCATTGATGGTAGCGTTGTATTCCGGCAGCGTGCCGTACATATTGCTACGATGCGAAACGGATACGCCGCGGATCCCCACCGGCGGATAGCGTGTAGATGCCACGGCGCGAATCGCCTCTTCCTCGGTTTCCACAAACGGCACCAGGAAGTTGTAGAAACCGATATCCAGCAAACGCTTAATAATGATCGGTTCATTGCATGGCGGACGCACCACCGGCGCACTGTGGCTGCCTTTCAACGCCATCAACTGCGGAATGAAAGTGGTAATGTCGTTTGGCGCATGTTCGCCATCCAGTACCAGCCAGTCAAAGCCCGCCAGTCCCAATACTTCAGTTGAAATCGGGCTGGCAAGTGCACACCAGCTACCAATCAGAGTTTCCCCTGCCAGTAAACGGCGACGAAAATGGTTCGGCCAGGCATTGCTCATTGTCGTTACTCCTGTCGGTTACAGCAGGCACCCGCACGAGGTGCCGGAATCGTTAGCGCACCAGGCACGGACGTTTGTTATCAAAGGTCCAGTTCGGTACGAGGAACTGCATAGCCTGCGCATCATCGCGCGCACCTAAACCGTGTTTCTGATACAGCGCGTTGGCTTGCATCACCTGATCCATATCCAGCTCCACGCCCAGCCCCGGTTTTTGTGGGACCTGCACCATGCCGCCTTTGATCTGGAACGGCTCTTTGGTCAGACGCTGATTGCCTTCCTGCCAGATCCAGTGGGTATCGATGGCGGTGATGGCGCCCGGCGCGGCAGCGGCAACATGGGTGAACATCGCCAGTGAAATGTCGAAGTGATTGTTAGAGTGTGAACCCCAGGTCAGGCCAAAGTCGTGACACATCTGCGCCACCCGCACCGAACCTTGCATGGTCCAGAAGTGAGGATCGGCCAGCGGGATGTCCACGGACTGCAGTGACAGCGTGTGGCCCATTTGACGCCAGTCGGTGGCAATCATATTTGTCGCCGTCGGCAGGCCGGTAGCACGGCGGAATTCCGCCATCACTTCACGACCGGAATAGCCCTGCTCTGCACCACAAGGATCTTCCGCATACGCCAGCACACCTTTCAGTTGCTTACCGAGCAGAATTGCCTCATTTAAAGACCATGCGCCGTTGGGATCGAGTGTCACTCGCGCCTGCGGGAAACGCTTCGCCAGCGCCGTGACCGCTTCCGCTTCTTCACCGCCGCGCAGCACACCGCCTTTGAGTTTGAAATCGTTGAAACCGTATTTCTCATACGCCGCTTCCGCCAGACGCACCACGGTTTCCGGCGTCAGTGCTTCTTCATGGCGCAGGCGATACCAGTCGCATTTATCATTTTCCTGGCTCTGATACGCCAGCGAGGTTTTCTTCCGATCGCCAACGTAGAACAGGTAACCGAGCATTTCGACGCGGTCACGCTGCTGACCATCACCGAGCAGCGACGCCACATTGACACCAAGATGCTGGCCGAGCAGATCCAGCAACGCGGCTTCGATGCCGGTGACCACATGAATGGTGGTACGCAGGTCAAAGGTCTGGTTGCCGCGTCCGGCAGAGTCGCGATCGGCAAAGGTACTGCGCACCAGGTTGAGAATGTTTTTATATTCGCCGACGGTTTTCTGCACCACCAGCGCCGCCGCGTCTTCCAGCGTCTGACGAATCTTCTCGCCGCCAGGAATTTCACCCACGCCGGTGTGGCCGGCGTTATCTTTGATGATGACGATGTTGCGAGTGAAGAACGGCGAATGGGCGCCACTCAGGTTGAGCAACATACTGTCGTGACCGGCCACTGGAATGACCTGCAACGAGGTAATTTTCGGGGTCTGACTCATTTCCTGCTCCTTATGCATGACTGCGACCGAAGGCCGGGCGCTTGCGGTCGAATGACCAACCGGGAACCAGATACTGCATTGCCGTGGCGTCATTACGTGCGCCCGCCGGCAGGGATTTGTAGAGGGCATTGGCTTGGTGGATACGGTCCCAATCCAGCTCAACACCCAGCCCTGGTTTGTCCGGCACGGCAATTTTGCCGTTGCGGATTTGCAGTGGCTCTTTGGTCAGGCGCTGATCGCCCTCCTGCCAAATCCAGTGGGTATCAATCGCCGTGGGTTTACCCGGTGCAGCAGCGCCAACGTGGGTAAACATTGCCAGAGAAATGTCGAAGTGGTTGTTAGAGTGGCAACCCCAGGTCAGGCCCCAGTCGTCACACAGCTGCGCGACTCGCACCGCGCCACTTAGCGTCCAGAAATGTGGATCCGCCAGTGGGATATCCACGGAGTTGAGCATCACCGCATGATTCATCTCACGCCAGTTGGTGGCGATCATATTGGTGGCGACCGGCAACCCGGTGGCGCGACGGAATTCGGCCATCACTTCACGCCCGGAATAACCTTGTTCAGCACCGCACGGATCTTCGGCGTAAGTCAGCACATCACCCATGCCTTTGCACAAGCGAATCGCTTCATCGAGTGTCCAGGCTCCGTTGGGATCGACTGTGATACGAGCATCCGGGAAGCGCTTCTTCAGCGCGGCCGCCGATTCAATTTCCTGCTCGCCCGGCAATACACCGCCCTTGAGTTTGAAATCTTTGAAGCCGTATTTGTCCTGTGCCGCTTCTGCCAGACGAACCACCTCCTCCGGTGTCAACGCTTCCTGATGACGCAGGTGATACCAGTCGTGACTGGCGCCTTCGCCGGTCAGATACGGCAAATCGGTTTTGCGACGATCGCCAAGGTAAAACAGATAGCCCAGCACCGTGACTTCATCGCGCTGTTGACCGGGGCCAAGCAATTCTGCCACCGGCACGCCAAGACACTGACCCAACAGGTCGAGCAGTGCTGCTTCCAGCGCAGCCACGGCATTGACGCGCAGTTCAAACGTCCAGGCACCTTTGCCAAAGGTGTCGAAATCCGCAGACTGGTTGCCTTTGTGCACCTGCTGCACCAGGCGATTCATGCGAGCCACCTGCTGGCCTTTAACCTGTGGAATCGCTTCGACCAGCGTTTGATAGATGGTCTCACCACCTGGCGCTTCACCCACGCCGGTATGGCCAGCGCTATCGGTTAACACCACGATATTGCGGGTAAAACTGGCGCTGTGTGCGCCGCCAATGTTCAGCAGCATGCTGTCGTAACCGGCAACCGGGATCACCTGCATATCGGTGATCACCGGGGTACTTTGCGTGTTCATACTCAGTCCTTATGCCCGATGTTTGAGTTCGATGCGTTTGATATCGCCCGTAATGAACAGGAAGCTAAACGCAGCAACAAAGGCGTGAATGCCGACATAAATCAGCGCACCCTCGAAAGAACCGGATGCCGCGATGATGTAGCCAATGGCAATCGGCGTGACGATGCCGGAGAAGTTGCCAAACATGTTGAACAAACCGCCGCTTAACCCGCTGATCTCTTTCGGTGCGGTATCCGCCATCACCGCCCAGCCCAACGCACCAATGCCTTTACCGAAGAAGGCCAGCGCCATAAACAGCACCACGACCCACTCTGTTTCGGTGTAGTTACACATCACCATGCTGATAGAGAGCAGCATGCCAACCACAATCGGGGTTTTACGCGCAATATTCAGTGAACCGGTTTTACGCATCAGGTAGTCGGAAATCACACCTCCCAACACCCCGCCCAGGAAGCCACAGATAGCCGGAATCGAGGCGATCATGCCTGCTTTCAGGATTGACATGCCGCGTGCCTGCACCAGATACACCGGGAACCAGGTGATAAAGAAGTAGGTCAGTGCGTTAACGCAATACTGGCCGAGATAGATGCCCCACATCATGCGGGTCGAGAGTAGCTGCTTGATTTGATACCACTTTTCATCCCAGCTCACTTTGCGCTCTGATTTTTTGGCATCCATATTGATCAGTGCGCCGCCTTGCTCCATGTACTCCAACTCGGCTTTGTTCACGCCAGGGTGGTTATTCGGATCATGCATAAACTTCAGCCAGACGAAGCTGAGGATGATGCCCAGTCCGCCCATGAACCAGAACACATGCGCCCAGCCCACTTCCGCCACCAGCCAGCCCATGATTGGGGCGAAAATCACCGTGGCGAAATACTGTGCCGAGTTGAATATCGCCACGGCAGTGCCGCGCTCTTGTGCCGGGAACCAGGCTGCCACAATGCGGCTGTTGCCGGGGAACGAAGGTGCCTCCGCCAGGCCAACCAGGAAGCGCAACAGGAACAGTGAAATGACGATGCCAAAGCCACTGAACAGGTCAACGAAACCTTGCAGCAAAGTAAACAGCGACCACAAGAAAATGCTCCAGAAGTAGACGCGTTTTGAACCAAAGCGGTCGAGCAGCCAGCCGCCAGGAATTTGCCCAATCACGTAAGCCCATGAGAAGGCGGAGAAGATATATCCGAGACCGACCGAGTCGAGGCCGATATCTTTAGACATGGCAGAACCGGCAATCGAGATGGTTGCGCGGTCACCGTAGTTGAACGACGTGACGATAAATAACATCACCACAATCCAGTAACGGGCATTGGTGCGTTTTTGCACGGCTTCCGCTGTCTGGCTGAAACTATTCATGCTGCACTCCTGAAATATAGCGAACGCTACATTCACTCTGACTGCATACACATCGCGTTGGGTATCAGAATGATGTCGGGTTAAACACGGCGATTGTTATTGTGGCAAAACGATGATGCGTCGTGACAAATAACCAAACGTTTGAAGAACGAGAATCAGTATAGGAACAGCATGGAGGCGAAACACTGGAAGGACGCCCGACAATGCAGGTCAATTAGCAAAGAATTTATGGCATCTGCACATAACGCTGCGGCATGGCTCACGGAACCACATCACGCATGGTCAAATTGATTAAAAAGCAGACTATGGGTGCGCACTTTGTGAGTCTCTTCACTTGCGTTTGGCAAAACGTCCCAAACTCAGCCAATAAAAGTGCTTAATGCCAGTCAGTTGCACAATGCGCCGCCCAATACCCCTGCATATACTGAGGCTGGCAAAAAATGATGTCGTGATGGAAGCATTTACACCGCGCTGCCATGTACAGTGCGACGAACTGGAAGGTGAGCAATGAACCGACCGCTTACAGAAAAACCGCTTTATATAAAAGTACATGACGCCGATAACGTGGCGATCGTGGTTAATAATCAGGGTCTACCTGCTGGCACGCGCTTTGACGATGGCCTGCAGCTCACAGAGCATGTCCCGCAAGGGCATAAAGTGGCGCTGGTTGATATCCCTGAAAACGGTGCGATTCTGCGCTATGGCGAAGTGATTGGCACCGCCCTGCGCCCCATCGCCCAAGGCAGCTGGATTGAAGAATCTCTGGTGGCGTTACCCGAAGCGCCACCGCTAAACAGCCTGCCATTGGCCAACAATGTGCCTCCGGCACTGCCCCCGCTGGAAGGCTACACTTTTGAAGGCTATCGCAACGCTGATGGCAGTGTCGGCACCCGCAATCTGTTAGGCATCACCACCAGCGTGCACTGCGTCGCTGGGGTTGTGGATTACGTTGTGCAGATGATTGAACGCGATTTACTGCCGCGCTATCCCAACGTTGATGGCGTTGTCGCCTTAAATCATCTCTATGGTTGTGGTGTGGCGATCAACGCCCCTGCGGCTGTGGTGCCGATCCGCACCATTCATAACCTTGCGCTCAATCCTAATTTCGGTGGCGAAGTGATGATCGTCAGCCTCGGTTGCGAGAAGCTGCAACCCGAGCGATTGCTCACCGGCACACCCGACGTGCAGGCAATTTCGCTGGATGACCATGACATTGTGCGTTTGCAAGACGAACGGCATGTCGGCTTCGGCGCGATGGTGGATGAAATTCTACAGGTGGCCGAGCGCCATTTGAAAAAGCTGAACCAGCGCCAGCGTGAAACCTGCCCGGCGTCAGCGTTAGTGATCGGCACTCAGTGCGGTGGCAGTGACGCCTTCTCAGGTGTGACTGCCAATCCCGCCGTGGGTTTCGCCTCGGATTTGCTGGTGCGCTGTGGGGCAACGGTGATGTTTTCCGAGGTTACCGAAGTGCGTGATGCCATTCATCTGCTGACACCCCGAGTAGTAGATGAAAGCGTGGGCAAACGCCTGCTGGAAGAGATGGCGTGGTATGACGACTACCTCAGCCAGGGGCAGACTGATCGCAGCGCTAACCCTTCACCGGGCAATAAAAAAGGCGGCCTGGCCAACGTGGTGGAAAAAGCGCTCGGTTCAATTGCGAAGTCGGGTCGCAGCCCGATTGTGGAAGTGCTGTCACCCGGTCAGCGTCCGACCCAACGTGGCTTGATCTATGCCGCCACGCCAGCCAGTGACTTTGTCTGCGGCACTCAACAGATGGCCTCTGGCATCACCTTGCAGGTGTTTACCACAGGTCGCGGCACGCCCTATGGTTTAGCCGCTATTCCGGTGATCAAGATGGCCACGCGTAATGCGCTGGCTGAGCGTTGGCATGATTTGATGGATATTAATGCAGGCACCATAGCGACCGGCGAAGAGAGCATTGAGCAGGTCGGCTGGCGGTTGTTTGAGTTGATTCTGGAGATCGCCAGCGGCCGTAAGCAGACATGGTCCGATCGCTGGGGGATTCGTAATCAGCTGGCGGTGTTTAATCCGGCGCCGGTGACGTAACCTTTCCCCTCACCTTAACCCTCTCCCGCAAGCGGGAGAGGAAACCGACCGAACATTCTGAAGCAAAACAGTCCCACCTTTACTGCCAGAGCCGCACAGAGTGCCCCCTCTCCCGCTTGCGGGAGAGGGCAACATCTATTTCATCAATTACAACAATTTACCCCAGCTCTCCACCCAAGGCGTGGTCACCGATTCTGGCTCTGGGTCTTCTGTTGCATCCACCAGCAGCACTTCGCCAATACGTTGCGCGCTCTGCTCTTGCAAGGTGGCATCGAAGGTTTTACCTGCGCCGCAGAAATTGTCATAGCTGCTGTCACCCAGCGCGATCACGCCATAGCGCAGCTCTGGCTGATAGCCCAACTCATCGCGAACTTTCACATATAAACGCGCGATATTGTCGGGGAAATCCCCCTGACCGGTGGTTGAGGTCACGATGAGAATCACGTCTTTGCTGTAAGCCTGCCAGTCGGCCAGCGTTGCATCTTCAAACACCTTCACTTCATGGCCTTGCTCTTCCAGCACCGGCTGAGACTCTTCAGCCACCAGCAGCGCGTTGCCGTAAACCGTACCTGTAAAAATGCCAATCTTTGCCATCTTGCCGCTCCTTTATTCTGTTGGCTTATCCTGGACTGCCTCGTCGGCAAACTCAACCCTGGGAACCTCAGGGATCTGATCCTGCCAGCCAAAGTGTTGCAGCATTTGCTGCCAGACGCGATCCAGGCCTGCACGAATCACCAGCGGCTCACCGGTAACCGGATGAGTAAGGCTGAGGCTGCTGGCGTGCAGCATCAAACGATTCATCCCGAAATGCTCAGCAGCACCACGATTTTGACGCAGATCGCCGTGGGCGCTGTCGCCAATGATTGGATGGCGCAAATGCACCATATGGCGACGCAGCTGATGTTTACGACCGGTATGCGGAGACATCTCTACCAGGGTGTAGCGGGCACTGTTGTAGCGGCTAATGGCGACGGGCATTTCCACCTGCGCCAGTGAGCGATAATCCGTCACGGCATCCTGAGCAGTACGTTCCTGGTTGGCAAACTTATCGGCTATCTTATCCAGCTCTTCCATCAGCGGATAATCGAGTGTCGCGCTGCCGTCGAGCCAGCCGCGCAGCACCGCGTGATAGGTTTTCTGCATTTGATGCTGCTCGAACTGCTGTGATAACAGATGGGCCACTTCGCTGGACAAGGCCATCAACAACACACCTGAGGTCGGGCGATCGAGACGATGAACGGTGAAAACGTGCTGACCAATTTGATCGCGCACCGTTTGCATCACCACCACTTTTTCGTCGCGATCCAGCCAACTGCGGTGCACCAGCCAACCGGACGGTTTATTGACGGCAACCAGCCATTCATCTTGGTAGAGGATTTCCAGCATCAGGCAGTCGGGTCCTGAAACAGTGCGTCAAACTGGCCCAGTGCCAGTAGCAGCGCAGCGTGACCTGGCGTGCTGTCTGCCAGTGAAACTTCATAATAAGGCGTGACGGCGAAATTTTGTGGCAGCGGTGCACCCGCTTCAATCAAGGCGTGAAAACGAGGGATAAGCACCCACTGCAGCCATTCCAGCGGCTCAAGTGTATCGAGACAAAAAGGCTCGCTGCTGGCGAAGGCTTCCGCTTCAGGGGGCTGGGTCTGCCAGTGGTCATGTTCGCGCATCACCGCTTCGACCTGCTGCAGCCGTTGAATAATCATTTGCGACGACATACGCCACCTCCAGAGAAAATTGGGCGGCAAGCATATCACTAGTCAGTCAATGCGCAAAAAAGCCATAAAAAAAGGGAGCACTGTGATTACAGTGCTCCCGGTTTCGTTTGCAGCATTCCCGCCACCGCTGTGCTCCCTGCTCATCCATGACAACTGTTCCTGCGCTTTCCATTGCCTGTCATCATGACATTTGTCCTTAGCATCCTGGCCCACCACATCCAACGTGGCTCTCATTCTCCATCCTGGAGGTGTCCTTAACTCAATCCTGAGTGTCCTGCTTCATCATGAAGCCTTCCGTGTGTCGTAAGCTCCGTTACGCTCCTGCCGCCTGGCTGACATTCTCCTGAACGTCTCTTCATCCCTGGCTTCCTGCCAGTGGTGACTATTCTGTCAGAAACCATCGCAATAACAAGCTAGTAAGAGGCGTTAATAGATTGAGTCAGATTATCTCTTTAGGAGAAACGCTATAAGCTCATGATTCACAATATTTTTACATCGAAGCCTTCCAGAAGGCTGCAAAATGATCTAGCGATCTCTCACACACGATGTGAGAGATCTCTTACAAAACAGATATCTTAACTCTGCTAATCAGGCAGTAAGCGGTTGTAAAGCATTAAGAAATATCTGAACATCCGCCGCCAGAACCTGACGATTTTTACTACCAGGCTGTTCCAGAATAACTTCGCCGGTTAAGTTGCAGACGGCAATCACATCCTGTTCTGATTCAGTTGTAGCAATAAACAATGTTGGACTCTGTTTCAGGCGGCGCTTCATCACCAAATGCCCAATCAGGTTTTCCTGCAAGCGGGTAAAGTCTGATTCACTCCACACCTGTAATAGCGTAATTGGCCGCTGCTCAAAGCTGGCCGTCATATCACCGGCAAATTGTGACGTGTAGAAGGCAGTGATCTCTGGTTGCAACTGAATATCCAGCGCGCGCTCAACCGCTTCCAGCGTCGCTGGCAGCGTAAAGGGTTGTGGCTGCCATAACACGCGATCTTCCAGTGTGCTTACAATGCAGGGTGAAGGCACACCTAACAGATCGGCACTGGCAGGCAGGTGGCCGGATTGTTGTTGCCATAGCTGAACATAACGGGCGGTAAATTCACGCAGGGCGTCTGCGGTTTGCTGCATCATTCATCTTCTCGCTTATGATCGGTTACACTTAGCCACTTTGATGGAATTTAGTGGTAACCGATATGTCTTCTGAAAACCGCGATCAGGCATTAAGCGGCCTGACCTTAGGTAAGCCCACGGCTTATGTTGATCGCTACGATAACACGCTGTTGCAATCCGTGCCGCGCAGCCTGAATCGTGAACCGCTTGGGCTTTACCCGGATAATTTGCCATTCCAGGGCGCCGATATCTGGACACTGTACGAACTCTCCTGGCTGAACAGCAAAGGCGTGCCGCAGGTAGCAGTGGGCGAAGTCGTACTCCGCGCCGATAGCGAAAACCTGATCGAGTCCAAGAGCTTCAAGCTTTATCTTAACAGTTTTAACCAGACGGTTTTCGCCGACTGGGGTGAAGTGCGCCAAACGCTGGAACGCGACTTACGTGCCTGCGCCAACGGTGAAGTTGGCGTTGCGCTCTTTCGCCTGAGTGAAGTCGAAGGTCAGCCGATTGGCCATTTCAACGGCGAAGTGATTGACGAGCAGGATATCGAAATCCAAGACTATGCTTTCAATGCCGACTATCTAGCGCGGGCAGCGGGAAGCGAAGTGGTTGAAGAAACCCTGGTGAGCCATTTGCTGAAATCGAACTGCCTGATTACACATCAGCCCGATTGGGGTTCAGTGATGATTCGCTACAAAGGCCCACGCATTGATCGTGAAGCTCTGCTGCGCTATTTGATCTCTTTCCGTCAACACAATGAATTCCATGAGCAGTGCGTTGAGCGCATTTTTAACGACATTCAGCGCTTTTGCCAGCCAGAATGCCTCACTGTTTACGCACGTTACACGCGCCGTGGTGGGTTGGATATCAATCCCTGGCGTAGCAATGTGCCCTTCTCTCCCACTTTCTCCCGCTTGGTTCGCCAGTAACAGATTGCGAGGCACCTCGCAGGCCGCTGCACGGATGCGCGGATCCACTTGAGCATTCACCGCGGACAACGTTACTCTGTCAAAGGCGCGAGGAGTAAAACCTGCGTTCCAAGGATTTTCGTCACTGCGTTCAGTCAGTTAAGCGCAGCGTCATCAGTCACGCCTTTGCGTGTAAAGGAGTTCTCTTGATTACACATATTAGCCCTCTTGGCTCAATGGATCTGCTCTCCCAGTTGGAAGTCGACATGCTGAAGCAAACCGCCAGTAGCGACCTTTACCAACTGTTTCGTAACTGCTCGCTGGCGGTGCTGAATTCCGGCAGCCAGACCGACAGTAGTCAGGAACTGCTTTCCCGCTTTGAAAACTTTGATATCAATGTGTTACGCCGTGAGCGCGGGGTAAAACTTGAGCTGATTAATCCGCCGGAAGAGGCGTTTGTCGATGGGCGAATTATCCGCTCGCTGCAAGCCAACCTGTTTGCCGTGCTGCGCGACATTCTGTTTGTGAATGGCCAACTTGAGCGCAGCGATCAACAAAATGCCGATGATTCCGCGCACATCACCAACCAGGTGTTTTCTATTCTGCGTAATGCCCGCGCGCTGCACATCGGCGAGTATCCCAATACCGTGGTGTGTTGGGGTGGCCACTCCATTAATGCAGTGGAGTATCAGTATTGCCGTAACGTAGGGACCCAAATGGGTCTGCGTGAACTGAACATTTGCACCGGTTGCGGGCCTGGCGTAATGGAAGCGCCAATGAAAGGGGCCGCCGTCGGCCATGCACAGCAGCGCTACCACGACAGCCGTTTTATCGGCCTGACAGAGCCATCCATTATTGCGGCAGAGCCCCCGAACCCGTTGGTCAATGAACTGATCATCATGCCGGATATCGAAAAGCGCCTCGAAGCCTTTGTGCGTATTGCACATGGCATCGTGATCTTCCCAGGCGGGGTCGGTACTGCGGAAGAGCTACTGTATCTGCTGGGCATTTTGATGAACCCGCACAACATCGATCAGGTATTGCCTTTAATCCTGACCGGGCCAAAAGAGAGCGCAGATTACTTCCGTGTACTGGATGATTTCATCGTTAACACCTTGGGCGAAACCGCGCGCAAGCACTACAAAATCATCATTGATGACGCAGCAGAAGTGGCGCGTCTGATGAAGAAAGCCATGCCGCAGGTGAAAGAGTACCGTCGTGAAACCGGTGATGCTTACAGCTTTAACTGGTCGATTCGTATCGCCCCTGAGCTGCAGGTTCCTTTCATGCCAACCCATGAAAACATGGCCAACCTGAAACTGTTCCCGAACCAACCAGCAGAGAAACTGGCTGCTGACCTGCGTCGTGCCTTCTCTGGCATCGTTGCCGGAAACGTTAAAGAAGTGGGCATCCGTGAAATTCGCGAGAAAGGTCCGTACAAACTGCACGGGGATGCCGATTTGATGCATCGCATGGACGAACTGCTGCAGGGCTTCGTGGCCCAGCAGCGAATGAAGCTGCCAGGTAGTGCCTACATCCCGTGCTACGAAATCATTAAATAACCCATCAGGAAGGCAGCCCGCGGGCTGCCGCTATCATTATGTCGTTTCATCTTCTCATTATTGATGCGCTAAACCTGATCCGCCGCCTGCATGCCGTGCAAGGCACGCCTTGCCGCGATACCTGTGTCGCGGCACTGCATCAGCTGTTAGGCCACACACAGCCGACACATGTGGTAGCAGTATTTGACAGCCAGGACCGCCATCCCGGCTGGCGACATCAGCTGTTGCCCGATTACAAAGCTGGTCGCCCACCGATGCCAGACGATTTGCAGCTGGAGATGCCCGCCATTCAGCAAGCGTTTGAGTCCGTGGGCGTCAGCTGTTGGGTGGCCAATCTGGACGAAGCAGACGATCTCGCCGCCACCCTGGCAGTGAAAATGGCCGATGCCGGACATCAGGCCACCATCGTGTCTACCGACAAAGGTTATTGTCAGTTGCTGGCACCGAACATCCGTATCCGCGATTATTTCCAAAAACGCTGGTTAGATGTGCCTTTCATTGAGCAGGAGTTTGGTGTTTCCCCCCTTCAGTTGCCTGATTACTGGGGATTATGTGGCATCAGTAGCAGTAAAATTCCCGGCGTGACAGGCATAGGCCCCAAAAGCGCCCGTGAGTTACTGATGCAATTCGGCACGCTGGAAGCCCTCTACCAGCAGCTCGATCAGGTGCCCGATAAGTGGCAGAAGAAGTTGCGGGATCATCAACACATGGCAGAAATTTGCCGCCAGGTCTCGACATTGAAACGCGATTTGGTGTTGCAGGGTAATTTGAATACGTTGCGGTATAAGGCGTAAGTACAGAATTGTAGTGGCGAGCAGGCGCAGCCAACGCACCTGCAGCGCGAAGTATGACGGGAAATTATCCTGCAAATAATTTGTGCTACAGCAAGGCGGCAAGCTTGGGAGTCCCCGGGAGCATACACAAGTATGTGACCGGGGTGAGCAAGCGTAGCCAACGCCGCTGTAGTGCAAAGTATGCAGCAGGATTAGCGTTCGTCGCGACGGCCACCGACCGCCGCCCACAACCTTCTTACGTGAACGGTAATCTCTTCGCGATCGTGATACAGCTGGCGCGCCTGAATTTGCGCATTCACGCCCTTCTCTTTCAGCGCAGCATCGATCATCGCCAGATTCTGCGTCACTTCCTCATAACGCTTTTTCATCGGCAGCTTGAGGTTGAAGATCGCCTCGCGGCACCAGCCGTTGACCAACCACTCGGTCATTAGACTCGCGACACGCACCGGTTTCTCTACCATATCGCACACCAACCAGCTGATGTTGTTGCGTGTCGGACGGTATTTGAAGCCATCTTCACGGCAATGCGTAACCTGTCCGGTATCCATCAGGCTTGGCGCCATCGGACCGTTATCGACAGAATAAACCCACATGCTGCGCTTCACTAACTGATAGGTCCAGCCACCTGGGCAGGCCCCGAGATCCACCGCATACATACCGCTCGCCAGGCGCTCATCCCACTCATCAGCCGGGATAAACACATGAAACGCCTCTTCCAGCTTCAGGGTTGATCGGCTTGGTGCATCGGATGGGAACTTGAGGCGCGGAATACCCATATAGAACGGTGAGTTGTTGTCAGACAGCGAATAACCGACATAGCAGGTGCCCGGTGCAATAAAGAACACGTGCACCACCGGGCGCTTCGGCGATTCGTAATTCAGCAGAATCTTGCTCTCGCGCAGGCTGGCGCGCAGTGGCACGGTCAACTTGCGGCAGAACTTAGTGAGTTCTTTGGCTTCGTTGGTGTCCGGTACTTCAACACGCAGCTCGCCGCCCTTCTCCACCACACCTGTCAGCATGCCGACAATCGGCGTAATGCGATCTTCCGGCGGTAAGTCACGCAGCAACTCACCGACCACTAGCATTTGTCGCGCAAAAATAAGCTCGGCAAACGGCAAGTTTTTAATCAGCTTTTCCGCATCTTCTTGCTGGTAACATTCAAACAGCACATAGCCGGAGTCATCCTTTACGCGTGGGAAACCGTAGATTTCACGCTCTGCGGCTTTGGCACTGATTTCCGCCGCACACTCTTTTTCAAATCCTGGACGGCAATAGAGTAAAACTTTATTCATGGCGATCTGCCTTTCGTTTCAGACGCAGCGCGCCAATCAACATCAAGAACCAACCAATCAGGAAGCACAAACCTCCTACTGGCGTGACAAAAACCCAAAACTTCATATGCGACAGCGCTAAACAGTAGAGACTGCCGCTGAATAACACGGTGCCGAGCGCCAGTAGCGCGCTGCTCCAGTAGAACCAGATGTTGGCGCGACGCAGCATCGCCGCCCCCAGACCAATCACCGCCAGCGTATGATACGCCTGATATTCAAGACCGGTATGAATCCACGCCATTTCGGCTGGGCCAAGCGACTTGCTCAGCACATGCGCCCCAAAAGCACCAAATGCCACCAACAGAAACCCGCTGATGGCCGCAAACACAAACATGGCACGACTGGACATTCAGTAATCCTCAAAGATGAAACCGCACATCACTGTGCAGTAATCAACGTATTAGTGATCGTAGCGAAAGCGGAATTTTTCTTGTTCATGGGCCGCTTTTTCCAGAATCCACTGACGAAAGGCGGCTATTTTACCCAGTTCTGCCTGACTGTCATGACAAACCAGATAAAAAGCGTTTTTACTCACTAACACATCATTAAATGGGCAGACCAAACGCCCAGCCTCAATCTCACTCTGTGCCATCACGTTGTTGGCCAGCGCCACGCCCTGACCATGGATCGCCGCCTGTAATACCATGGCACTGTGGCTGAAAATCGGTCCCTGCTGCACGTTGATGTGCTGCAAGCCTAGCTGGCGAATATAGGATTGCCAGTCACGCCGTGAGGCATCATGCAGTAACGTAAAATGGGCTAAATCAGCAGGGGTTTTAAGCGGATGCTCACCCGTCAGCAACATCGGAGAACAGACCGGCAACAGATATTCGGCATACAGTTTTTCTACCCGCAGTCCTGGCCAATTGCCACGACCATAGAAAATAGCGACGTCGACATCGTCGGCCAGTTTCTCTTCATCCCGGTCTACAGCCTGGATCCGCACATCAATGCCCGGATAAGCCATATTAAAGCTTGAAAGACGCGGAACCAGCCACTGAATAGCAAAACTGGGCAGCAGGCTGACGGTCAACGCTCCCTTCGCACTGCGCGCCTGAAGTTTGCGCGTGGCATCATTGATGGCAGAGAAAATCTCTTTAATGTCCAGATAGTAGCTTTGCCCATCTTCAGTCAGTAAAAGCGAACGATTCCTCCGCCGAAATAGCTTAAGACCAAGGAAATCTTCCAGAGATTTAATCTGATGGCTAACAGCTGCCTGGGTAACAAACAGCTCTTCAGCCGCTTTAGTAAAGCTCAGATGGCGGGCCGCTGCGTCGAAAACACGCAATGCATTGAGCGGGGGAAGGCGTTTTGACATGGTTTTCCGTCTACGGATTTACAAGGTAATAGTCCAACTTATACAAAGTCGCTACGTATTAGTTTTTTTAATCCGAGACATTATAATTTGTCCGTTGAGGAAGCTCCAGCAAATACCTATAGTTGCCGCACTTCCTGAGCCGGAACGAAAAGATTTCTGGAAACGTGCGAGAGATCGCAGACTTTTGGAGAGCTTTTGGCTTGTGGTCGTGATGTTGTGTTTGCATTTTGATCTGACGATTGCAGATCAAGCTTTTAATTCCTGTAGATTTACCCTGTCTGTCCAAGTGATTTTAAGTAGCACCGCAAATTGCGGTGCTTTTTTTTACCCAAAATTTACTGTCCCATCTCTGCCATCTCTTTGACATCTGTACGGTTAATCTGCTGCTTGTTGCCATTGGCATCTTTATAGCTGATCATACCGGTTTCATCGTCAACTTTCGGTTTGCCGCTCGCAACAATGGTGCGACCATCGTTGGTATGCATCACGTAATTGCTGGAACAAGCAGCCAGGGTAAAGGCCATCGTACACACGGCCAGCACTGCGGTAAGTTTTTTCATCTTCTATCTCCTTGCAGATTGATTGCATTAAACCATCCGCACGCTGAACAAAGGCAGCTAAAGTGAAATCGACTGGTTAAGGTCAATTCTTTATGCGGGTTTCGGTTCAAACCTTGCAATAATTAGCATAACGCGCTTTTCCAGCTTTGCCAGGTAACAGACCGGCTTTCAGCCTGGTCCTAACATTCAATACAGTGGGCTGAGTATGACCATTTTTTCTCCAACCGCCTTTCGCCAGCAGTTTCCCGCGCTGAGTGATGCCGGTGTCTATCTCGACAGCGCCGCGACCGCCCTGAAGCCACAAGCGGTGGTTGACGCCACCTCTCAGTTCTATTCGCTCAGTGCAGGCACCGTACATCGTAGCCAGTTTAAAGCGGCTCGCGTGCTGACAGAGCAGTACGAAAATGCACGTGGACTGGTGGCCCGCTGGATCCATGCCGCCGACGACCGCCAGATTGTCTGGACGCGTGGCACCACAGAAGCCATCAATCTGGTGGCCAACAGCTGGCTGGCTCCTCGCCTGCAACCGGGTGATGAAATAGTCGTGAGTGAAGCTGAGCATCACGCGAACCTGGTGCCGTGGTTAATGCTGGCGCAAGCCAAGGGGGCAAAAGTGGTGAAGTGGCCGATTGGCGAAGATCGTCTCCCGGACATTAATCTGTTGCCCGAGCTATTAAACTCACGCACTAAACTCCTGGCCATTGGGCAGATGTCGAACGTAACCGGCGGCTGCCCCGATTTAGCGCAGGCCATTTCGCTGGCACATACCGTTGGTGCAAAAGTGATGGTGGATGGCGCACAGGGCGTGGTGCACACCCCGCCGGATGTTCAGGCATTGGATATCGACTTCTACGCCTTTTCCGCCCACAAGCTTTATGGCCCGATGGGTATTGGCGTGCTGTACGGCAAAGCAGAGCTGTTGGAAGAGATGGATGCCTGGCAAGGTGGCGGCAAGATGTTAACTCAGGTCGACTTCAATGGCTTCACTCCACAACCGGTCCCCTGGCGCTTTGAGGCAGGTACACCTAATGTTGCCGGCGTTGTCGGATTGAGTGCGGCGTTAGAGTGGCTTTCTCAGCATCACGCGGAGAAGGCCGAGATGTGGAGCCAGCAGCTTGCCAGTCTGGCTGAAGAGCAGTTGAGCGAGATCCCCGGTTTCCGCAGTTTCCGTTGTGGTCATGCCAGCCTGCTGTCGTTTGATATTGAGGGCATCCATCACAGTGATATTGTGACGCTGTTGGCAGAACAGGGCATCGCGCTGCGTGCAGGACAGCATTGTGCGCAACCCCTAATGACCGCGCTGGGTGTCAGCGGCACATTACGCGTCTCCTTCGCCCCCTATAATAATTTGCAGGACGTGGATGCGCTGGTGCGCGCTATGCTTCATACCGTGGAATTGCTGAGTGAATAACGCTATGACAACCTTGATTGGCTCGCATCCTTTTGGCGACGTGATTACTGCAGCCAGCCTGACTGAAAAGTTTACCCATTTTCACCAGTGGGAAGACCGCTACCGCCAGTTGATTCAACTCAGCCGCCAGCTGCCCGCGCTGCCAGAAGCGGTAAAAACCGCCGAAATTGAACTCAGCGGATGCGAAAACCGCGTGTGGCTCAGCAGCCAGTTGCTGCCCAACGGCACGCTGCATTTTTATGGTGACAGTGAAGGCCGTATCGTGCGCGGTTTACTCGCCGTTCTGCTAACCGCAGTGGAGGGCAAAACGCCAGCGGATCTGTTAGCACAGGATCCACTGGCGTTGTTTGATACCTTAGGCTTGCGCGCACAGCTCAGTGCTTCACGCAGCAGCGGTTTACAAGCGCTGGCGGACGCCGTGCTACGTGCCGCGCGCGCTCATCAATCTGCCTGACGCGCTGCACGGGCGAGGAATTTTTTCAGCGCATGTGAAACGGCAATAAAACCAAAGGTCGCGGTTACCATCGTCGCCGCACCGAACCCCGCCGCACAATCCATGCGTTTTGGACCTTCAGCGGTACTTTTCGAGGTACAGACGCTGCCATCCAGCTGCGGATACACCAATGCTTCGGTCGAGAAGACGCAATCAATCCCTAACTTGCCTTTGCTGTTCTTCACAATCTTGAAGTCGCTTTTCAGCCGCTCGCGCAGCTTCGCCGCTAAAGGGTCCTGGATGGTTTTCGCCAGATCGCTGACCTGGATCTGCGTAGGATCGATTTGACCACCCGCCCCACCCGTGGTGATGAACGGGATTTTATTGCGACGACACCACGCAATCAGCGCGGCTTTGGGGCGTATGCTGTCGATGGCATCAATCACATAGTCGAAGCCAGCCGACAATAGTTCAGCGGTATTATCGGGCGTGATGAAATCATCAATGCAGATCACTTCGCATTCAGGATTGATCGCCCGGATACGCTCAGCCATCACTTCGGTTTTTGCCTGCCCGACTTTGCCCTGCAGCGCATGGATCTGGCGATTGGTGTTGGTGATACAGACATCATCCATATCGATCAGGGTGATTTTACCAATGCCCGTGCGTGCCAGTGCCTCAGCCGACCACGATCCCACGCCGCCAATGCCAATGACACAGAAATGGGCATCGGCAAAACGCTGCAGTGCATCCTGCCCGTACAAACGTCCCGTGCCACCAAAACGCTGCCGCCAGGCATCGCTGACTACTTTCATATCAAACCTTTCATTGCGGTGCGCAGGATTACACACCCTGGAAAATAATGACGGTACTGCGGTGCGCGTAAATGCGTACCCTACAAAAAAATCATGGAATATGTAGGGTCGCCATTTATGGCGACCAAAAATAGTGATGTTGCACTTTTCGACACATTCACCGAACGCAACAATATCAATTTGCACCGATAATCAGTGAACCATTATTGCCATTCTGCGGATTGCTAAACAGCGGCTGTCCTGCACCAGGCGCAGCTTTTAACACCCAGACACGGCCATAGTGGTTATAAAAACCAGCAAGGTGCGCGGCATCAGGCCCTACACCCTGATAGATATCGAAGTGCTGCCCTTTGATCGCCCCGCCCACATCCAGCGCCACCATCAGGCGCATTTCATATTTGCCATTGAACTTGCCTTTCTCGTTCAACTGCGGCACTTCCGCCAACAGCGCGGTACCTGCCGGGATCAATGAACGATCCGATGCCACCGACGCCTTAGCAATCAGTGGTACCGCACTGGCCCCACGCACCGGCACGTAATCTTCTGGCTTGAAGAACACGAAGGATTGATTGGTTTCCAGCACATTACGCACCTCCTCAGGAGAGTGCTCCTGCGCCCACTGGCGAATCGCCTGCATCGACATATCTTCACGCTTCACTTCACCGCGATCGATCAGCTCTTTACCTACGCTATGATACGCCCAGCCATTTTTGCCGCCGTAGCCAAAGAAACGCAGTGGACGACCGTCGCCGAAATCGACATAGCCGCTGCCCTGCACATCCATCATGAAGTTATCGATCAGCGAGTTGCTCCAGGCAATCACATAGCGCTCATCAAGTGCTCCACTATATATAGAAGCGCGGCTTGGCAATTTCTGCCCACGCGGACGCGGCGGCATGCGATAAATCGGATACTGGAATTCGCCCTGACGGGTATAACGCGCTTCTACCACCGGGGTGTAGTAACCGGTGAACTGCACGTTGCCATAATTATCGGTGCCTTCCATTTGATAGGCATTTAAACCGAACTGACTGAGCTGACGGGTGTCGGCACCGGAAAGCAGCCAGTTTTGAATCGCGCTGTAGGTACTGGTATTGCGGCTGTAGAGGCCTGATGATGCGCTCTGAATCTGCTGAATCTGCACGCCAAAGTCTCTGCCGTTGACCGGACGCCCTTTGGCATTGGGTTCATTGACCAGCCCGAGCGGTTGCTCCAGCTTACCATCTATATATTGCTGACCCCGATCGGTCGGTTTAGAACTACAACCTGCTAACAGCGCGAGAAACGCGCCAGTCAGTGCATACTTCGCCCAATGTCCTTTCATCACTTTCTCTTTTTATCGCTTGTTGGCCCCGCGACGATAGCAAACGGACGGAAAGAATGAAATCCGCCACAGGTTACCGCGCTCACATCTGTACAATTAATCGCCCGATGGCGCTTTTATTCATCAACTGGCTGTAAATTTAGGACCTTATGGCAAAAAGAGGTTGCATCGCGGCGCGCCAGGAGTATAGTGCGCATCCACGGACGCGGGGTGGAGCAGCCTGGTAGCTCGTCGGGCTCATAACCCGAAGGTCGTCGGTTCGAATCCGGCCCCCGCAACCAATTC
>NZ_JBNBPL010000018.1:0-25641 GCF_059412425.1 Pantoea sp. CFCC18177 | reverse complement strand
ACGGACGCGGGGTGGAGCAGCCTGGTAGCTCGTCGGGCTCATAACCCGAAGGTCGTCGGTTCGAATCCGGCCCCCGCAACCAATTGTCTTAAGAAGAATACAATGTGAAAAGTCGCTAACGCGGCAGACGGACGCGGGGTGGAGCAGCCTGGTAGCTCGTCGGGCTCATAACCCGAAGGTCGTCGGTTCGAATCCGGCCCCCGCAACCAATTACAGATAAGCACCTTAACGGGTGTTTTTTTGTTTTTGGCGTTTGGCCAAAATAAGGCGGCATTGCCGCCGCCCTTTTATACCCAAAATAATTCGAGTTTCAGGAAGGCGGCAAGTGCATGAATCCTCAGGAGCTTACTGAAGTAAGTGACTGAGGTGAATGCATGTAGCCAACGCACCTGAACCAAAAGTAGGCCCCATGAGGGGACTTGAAGTATGAAGGGTATATCAGCGATGTGCCAGCACCGCCCCTTTCTCGAAATATGCCTTGATACCATGCAAAATCGCCTCAGCGACCTGATGCTGATAACGTGCTGTGCGCAATTTACGCTCCTCCTCCACGTTACTGATAAAGGCCGTTTCCACCAAAATTGAGGGGATGTCCGGCGCTTTCAGTACCGCAAAGCCAGCCTGATCAACCGTGCGTTTGTGCAGGTGATTGATGTGCCCCATGCGTGACAGCACTTCTTTGCCAAACTTCAGGCTGTCGCTGATGGTCTGACGCTGCACCATATCGAACATGGTGTGGTCGAGATAGCGATCGCCGCTCATGCTTACCCCGCCGATCAAATCCGATTCGTTCTGGGTTTGTGCCAGGTAGCGCGCCGCCGTGGACGTTGCCCCACTGGTGGAAAGTGCAAACACTGAGGAGCCTCGCGCCGCGCGGCTGGTGAAAGCATCTGCGTGTATCGACACAAACAAGTCGGCGCGCTGCTTACGCGCCTTCGCCACGCGCACCCGCAAGGGAATAAACACATCCTCGTTGCGTGTCATGTAGGCTTTCATATTGCGTTCTTTATCGATCAGCGCCTTAAGATATCGACCAATCTTCAACACGATATCTTTTTCCCGCGTCTTGTATTTACCATGCGCGCCGGGATCTTCCCCACCGTGTCCTGGGTCAATCATGATAATGATCGGACGATCGCGCCCCGCTTTACCCGGCAACGGTGCCTGCGCGGGCTGATCGCGATCGAGTTCACCCTGGTTGTAATCGTTCAGTAACGCCAGTAGCGGATCCTCTTCCGGCGACGGCTGGCTGGGGTAGAGATCTACCACCAGGCGATGCTTAATACCGGCCACCGGTGCCAGCGTGAAAATCTTCGGTGCGACGTTACGCTTGAGTTCCAGCACCACGCGCACCGTGTTGGCATCGAACTGACCGACACGGGCATTTTTGATATAGGGATCGTCAACGCGCACTTGCTTATCCACCCCTTTCAGGACCGGATTGATATGCAGGTTATCGATGTCGATCACCAGGCGATCGGGGTTGCTTAAAGTGAACTGTTTATACTTAAGCGGAACATTCGACTCCAGCGTCACGCGGGAGTAAGTCGAGGAAGGCCAAATACGCACCGCCACAATATGCTGGCTGGCCGCAAGGCCGGTACGCGTCACGCTTAAAAGAAATAGCGCGCCTGCGCCCTGTAATAATCGTCGTCGTGTGAAAGCTTCAGACATGCCGCTCCAACTGCTGTGTAGTGTCTAAAATATCGTCAATTGACGATGAGAAGGCGAAAACTTTGTTGGGCTATCCGTGTCATGTTTTGCCAGAAAAACCAGATAATGCAGTCTGTTAGCGAGGGTTGCATCAGGAAAATCGTAAAGTAACGTCAGGCCCGGCGCTTGCAATAGCAGGCAAAAGAGCATAAAAATACAGAAATTTAGAATAAACATTCACAGAGGGTTTGCCGTGAAGGAACGTAGTACTGAACTGGTTCAGGGTTTTCGCCATACCGTTCCCTATATAAATACCCATCGTGACAAGACCTTTGTCATTATGCTGGGTGGCGAGGCCATCGAGCATGAGAACTTTTCCAGTATCGTTAATGACATTGGCCTGTTGCATAGTCTCGGCATTCGCCTGGTGGTTGTCTATGGTGCCCGACCGCAGATTGACGCCAGCATGGCACAGCAGCAGCTGGAACCGATTTATCACAAACATACACGCGTCACCGATGCGCAATCACTGGAGCTGGTGAAACAGGCTGCCGGGCGTTTACAGCTGGATATCACGGCACGCCTGTCGATGAGCCTGAACAACACTCCGCTGCAAGGTGCGCATATCAACGTGGTCAGCGGCAACTTTATTATCGCGCAGCCGTTGGGCGTCGATGATGGTGTCGATTACTGCCACAGTGGTCGTATTCGTCGTATAGATGAAGAAGCAATCCACCGTCAGTTGGACAACGACGCCATTGTGTTGCTCGGTCCTGTCGCAGTCTCCGTTACCGGTGAGAGCTTTAACCTCACCTCGGAAGAAGTAGCCACCCAGTTAGCCATCAAACTCAAAGCCGAGAAAATGATAGGCTTCTGCTCCGAGCAGGGTGTCACCAACCGTGAAGGCACCATCATTTCCGAACTGTTCCCGAATGAAGCGCAAGCGCGTATCGATGAAATGGAAAGTGACGGTGATTTCCTGTCTGGCACCGTGCGTTTCCTGCGCGGCGCTGTCAAAGCCTGCCGCAGCGGCGTTCGTCGCAGCCACCTGATCAGCTATCAGGAAGACGGTGCTCTGCTGCAAGAGTTATTCTCACGTGACGGTATTGGTACGCAGATTGTGATGGAGTCTGCCGAGCAGATTCGTCGTGCGACCATTAATGATATCGGCGGCATTCTGGAGTTGATTCGCCCGCTGGAGCAGCAAGGCATTTTGGTGCGGCGTTCACGCGAGCAGTTGGAAATGGAGATCGACAAATTCACCATTATTCAACGTGATAACCTGACTATCGCTTGTGCGGCTCTCTATCCGTTCCCGGATGAGCAGATTGGTGAAATGGCCTGTGTGGCGGTACATCCTGATTATCGCAGCTCTTCACGCGGCGAGCTGTTGCTGGAGCGCGTGGCACTGCAAGCGCGTCAGATGGGGCTGAAGAAGTTGTTCGTGCTCACCACACGCAGTATTCACTGGTTCCAGGAGCGCGGCTTTACGCCGGTGGATATTGAGTCTCTGCCCGAGAGCAAGAAGCAGATGTATAACTATCAGCGCCGTTCAAAAGTGCTGATGGCGGATTTGGGTTAATTAACGCATCGCGTGAATTTTCAGTGCACATAAATGCGCACTCTACAAAAATGACCCCGGGTATGTAAGGTCGGCATTTTTGCCGACCCCTCCCTATTCCCCACCTAACCTCTCCAGCAATCCACTGCGGCGCTGAGTACGCAACTGCACCGCCCGGCGGAATACGCCGTCATCGCTGTATAACGTGAGCTGCTTGCGGGCGCGGGTAATCGCGGTATAGATCAATTCGCGCGTCAGCACCGGCAAGAACTGGGCGGGCATCACTAAGGCCGTGTGGTCAAACTCCGAACCCTGTGACTTATGCACTGTCATCGCCCACGCGGTGTCATGCGCAGGCAAGCGGCTCGGCTGAACGGCTTTGATACTGCCATCGGGCAACGGGAAGAACACTTTGAGCAGCCCCTCGTCATCGAACAGCGTGATGCCGATATCGCCATTGAACAACCCAAGGGCATTGTCGTTGCGCGTCACCATCACCGGGCGCCCCTGATACCAGCGGCTGCCGCCGGTGGGTCGACGAGTCAACTGCATCTGCAGCAACTTCTGTTCAATACGCTGATTCAACCCCTGCACACCAAACGGACCTTCGCGCAGGGCGCACAGCAGTTGATAACGTCCGAATGCCGCCAGGATCTCGCTGGGCTGCGCGCGCTGACTGACTAACCGCAGAAACGGCCGATACCCTTCAGCGATTTCCGACAGCATCGCCTGATAGGCTTCGCCGTCATTCAGCGGCTGGCGAGCGATATCGCTAAAACCAGCCTGAAATGCCGCTTCAACGGCTTTAGACTCACCGGCATTCACTGCGGCTGCCAGTTGACCGATTCCTGAATGCGCATCGAAACGGTAGCTTTTACGCAGCAGACAGATTGCGTCACGCACCGCTGGGGCGCGGCTGTCATCATTGCCGTCAACCTCACAGCCGGTTAAGGCATGCAGCTGAGCCGCACGCGCCGTGCTGTAACCCGCTTCCGCACAGCGACAAATATCCCCCAGTACCGCACCCGCTTCTACTGAGGCAAGCTGGTCACGGTCGCCAAGGAATATCACGCGCGCCTGCGGCGGTAATGCGGCAATCAGATTGGCCATCATGCCAAGATCGACCATTGAAGCTTCATCCACCACCAGCACATCGAGATGCAGCAAATTGCCCGCATGATAGCGTAAGCGTTGTGTCTCAGGCTGCGCACCCAGTAAACGGTGTAAGGTCGTGGCTTCAGCGGGGAAGCGCTGGCGCTCAGCCTCACTGACCGGCAGCTTCTGCAGCGCTTTGCCGAGGGATTCGGTGAGCCGCGCCGCCGCTTTGCCTGTCGGGGCAGCAAGCTGAATACGCAGCGCCCCGTCACTCAAGCGAATCAGCGCCGCCAGCAGTTTTGCCACTGTGGTCGTTTTCCCAGTGCCGGGCCCACCCGATATCACCGCGGTTTTCTGCGTGAGGGCCACTGCGGCAGCGATTTTTTGCCAGTCATCCGGCTGGGTACCAAACAGGTTATCCAGCACCTCACGCACCCTTTCGTTAGCGAATGGCTGCGGTGCTGACTGCGCCTGGAAGAAGCGGGCCACCTGCCCCTCATTGTGCCAGAATCGATGCAGATAAAGACGATCATCACAAAGCACTATCGGCGCTGCCTGCTCGCTGCTGCTCAGGGCAGACCAGTTCGCCAGGATCGATGGCCAATCCTGTTGCTCCCCCGCCGCCAGCCAAATAGCCTGCGCCAACTCCGCGTGACGTCCCTTAAACAAGTTCTCTTGGCTCAGTTGAAACAGCGGTAAACAGACGTGCCCTTCCCCCGCTTCCGCGCTGAGGCAAGCGGCGGCCAATAACCGTGCCGGTTGGCTGTCGTCGGCTAAAAGCAGTGCAAACTGGATATCCAGCGGGCGCAATAAGCGCAGCTCAGCCGCCTGCGCAAGCAGTGCTGTCATGCCGCTCATACTGTGGCTCCTGGCCCGCGAAACAGGCTATCTAACTGTGAAACAAATTCCTGAGTCGGGCGAGTGTGGAATACGCCATTGTCAGGCGAACTGCCATCCAGCCCACGCAAGAACAGGTAAAACACGCCGCCAAAGTGCTGATCATAATCGTAATCCGCCAGGCGATGTTTAAGATAGCGATGCAACGCCAGCGAATAGAGTTGGTACTGCAAGTCGTAGCGGTGGTCAATCATCGCCTGTTTCATCGCTTCCGGCGTGTAAGCTTCACGGCTGTCGCCCAGCCAGTTGGATTTGTAATCCAGCAGGTAATATTTGCCCTGCCAGCGGAACACCAGATCGATAAAGCCCTTCAGCATGCCCTGCACCTGGCGAAACTCAAGCGATGGTGCATTCGATGACAAGGCATCCTGGCGTATCACGCTATCCAGCGCGTCCGCTGTTAGCAGACCGTCAATCGGCAAATAGAAACCCATCTCCACTAAACAATCGCTGGCCTGCACCTCGGCAAGCTTAATGCCCTGCGCGTTAAGTGGCGTACTCACCACTCGCGCAATCCAGTCACTGAGCATCGGCTGCCAGTGCAGCGGATAGCCATTTTGCTGCAGATGTTGCTCCAGCTTTTCAGCGGTGGGGGGCTGCGGGAAATCCAGCGATTCAAACAGTTCGTGCAGGAAGGTTCCTGGCGCCGCACCGCGTGGGAAATGATGCGGCGTCAGTGTGGTTTCGCTGTCATCTTCCTGAAGATCTTCACCGGCCGCCTCAATATCAAAGCTCGGCATGACATCAAGCAGCCGTTGGTTACCATGCTGCTGCAAACCGGAGTAGCTGGTCACGCGCCAGGATTCAACCAATGGACGCGTGACTGAGCGCGCCGTTAGCTGACCATCTGCGGTTACGGCTTCCTGCCAGCGTTCGGCATCGTCATCTTGTACTGACACCACTTCAGTGCCCGCTGCGTTCATCTCACTCAGCAGCACGGCCAGTTGCTCGGCTGTCGCCGCCTCGCCGCGTTGTAACAGGTATCCCAGTGCACTTTTGTGTAGATCGCTCACGCCCTCTTTCTTGCGCGTACCGCGAAACAGCGGCGCAACCCCCACGCTGCAGTGATACACCGAGCGCGTCAGCGCCACGTACAGCAAGCGCAAATCTTCCGCTAAGCGTTCCTGTTCCGCCAGCGCCAGGCTTTCATCATCAGCTTGCAGATCCAGCACCGCTGCGAAATTTTCACGATCGTGATAAAGCGCGGTATCGGCTTCGCGGAAACCGGCGGCAAAAGGCAGCCACACCAATGGATACTGCAGCCCTTTCGATTTATGAATGGTGACGATTTGCACCAGATGGCGATCGCTTTCCAGACGAAGTTGCTGGCTGGATGACTGGCTGTCCGGGCTGTCGATCTGCTGCGCCAGATAACGCACCAGCGCATGGGGGCTGTCGAGTTGCGCGGCAGCCTCCTGCAATAGCTCGCCCAGATGCAACAGGTCTGTCAGACGGCGCTCACCGTTTTCCGAGGCCAACAGGTTTTCCGCCAACTGGCGTTCCAGCATCAGCTGGCGCAGCATCGGCAACACGCCCCGCTGCTGCCACAACAGCTGCCAACGTGCGAAAGTCTCCACCAGCGTATCCCAGCCGCGCGCATCCTGATCCAACCTGTCCAGTTGTGCCGCGTCAAACGCAAACAGCGAGGTCGCCAGCGCGGTACGCAGCATACGCTCCTGTTCCGGTGCCAGCACCGCCTGGAGCAACCATAACAGCTCGCGCGCCTCTGGCGTGGTGTAAACACTGTCACGGTTTGAGAGATAAACCGAGGGAATCCCCAGCTGATTCAGCGCTTCACGAATCAGGTTGGCTTCGTTGCGACTGCGTACCAAAACCGTGATGTCTGAGGCCTGTACCGCACGCTGCGCCGGAGCTTTACCCAGCATGGCGCGCTGTTGCTGCCCTGCCTGCAACCAGCGGCTGATATCCGCGGCACATTGCCGCGCCATCGCTTGCTGATAATCGCCCACACTGCATCCCTCACCCGGTTGCAGCCAGAGGCGTAAGGCTGCCTGCTCCTGTTGGTCGATACTGAGTGAAAGTGTTTGATTCGGCGGCGCAAACTGCACCGGCAGAAACGGAATAGCCTCAAACAGGAACGGAGAATCAAGCCGTGCAAACAGCTGATTGACGCTTTCCACCATCGCGGGAGAAGAGCGCCAGTTGGTATCGAGCGTGTAGTGGGCACTGACTTCACTGCGCGCGCGAATATAGGTAAAAATATCCGCACCACGAAACGCATAGATCGCTTGTTTTGGATCGCCGATTAGCAATAACGCATGTTCCTGCTGCTGAATATAGAGCGTGCGGAAAATACGGTATTGCAGGGGATCGGTATCCTGAAATTCGTCAATCAGCGCCACCGGATAACGCTGACGGATCGCTTGTGCCAGCTGCTCGCCACCGGGCTGCTGTAGTGCATCATCCAGTCGGCTTAACAGGTCATCAAAGCCGAGTAACGCTTGTTGCCGCTTTTCTTTGCGCACTGCCGCGCGCACGTCGACTAGCGCCCGGGCAATCACCACATCGCGCAGTGACACAGGCTGCGAGAGGAACCTCTCGATGGCTGAGAACAGCGTATGCTGAGGAGGATTGCCCTTTTTGGTTTTCTCATCAAGCACCTGTTGTGCAAAGCGCGCCAGTTCAGCAGGCACCTGATAATCGCAGGTTTCACTCTGCGCCCAGAAGCTGACTTTATTCACCCAAACCGGCAGATTTTTACTGCTGTAGCTGCGCTTATCCACATCCGACTGGGCGACGATGGTCAATACCTCATCGCCCACCGCGCGCCACTGGGCTTTCATCGCGTCAATACGCGCCAGATTTTCATGATGCCGAGAGGTTATGGTTTCCGCGTCACCCGGCGGTTGCCGCAGGCTGGGGGATTCGCCCTGCAACCACGGGCGTAACGTCGCCAGCAGTTGCTCTGGTCCATTCCATTCACTGACAATCACGCGAGCGATATCCAGCGTCAGCGGGTAGCAGTGACGACGCCAGAAATCGGCAGTAGCCTGCCGCAACAGTTGATGTTCATCTTCGATCAACTGCTGTTCAAACAGCATGCCAGACTCAAAGGCGTTGAGATTGAGCATGCGTTGGCAGAAGCCGTGGATAGTAAAGATGGCCGCCTCATCCATCTGGCGTTCGGCGGCCAACAGCAATGAGGCGGCATCTGCTGGCTGTGGAATTTCGTGCAACAACTGCATCAGCATGGGGTTGCTGCTGGCGCCGCGAATACAGGCCAGCCGCAATTCATGAATGTTGGCGCGGATACGTCCACGCAGCTCTGCGGTGGCCGCCTCAGTGAAAGTGACCACCAGAATTTCTTCCACTGACAGCGGGCGGGAATAAGCATTCGCCCCGCCCAGCCCCAGTAATAAACGCAGATAGAGCAGTCCGATAGTGAAGGTTTTTCCGGTGCCAGCAGACGCCTCAATCAGCCGTTCACCGCGTAAAGGCAGCGTCAGCGGATTAAGCGATTCTGGCAGTTGCAGCTGACTCATTGCGCATCACTCTTAACCGGCAAGGATTGCTGTAATTTCTCAACCTGATCCCAGGTGGTGAAGCCAGGGAGTGGCGCATAATCATCTTTGGTTGCGCCATCGTGGCTGCCGCCGATTTGTGACACCATCGCCATACCTTGCTGTGCTATCACCGCTTTATGGAAGAAATCCGCCAAACCTGCAGGCGTGAGTTTCTGAATTTGCTCAATGGCTTTCTCTCGCGTATCAAAGGCAAAATTCTGACGATTGAAATCGCGGTTATAACGATTGGCTTCTTCATCCAGCGTTTGTGGGCGCTGTTTCAAATCATTGATTAATGCCTGCTGATATTGAGCGAAATCTTCCGGTTTCATGTCACGCAAGCGTTGTTCTGCCTGCGGATAGAACGCCTCGAAACGCTGCATCAGATAAGCCGGTTGCTTACTGTTACTCTGTAGCAGGAAACCAATCCCCCACTGACGACCAATCGGCATTTGATAGGAGAACACCGCATAGCCCAGCTGTTCCTGGGTGCGTAACTGGTTGTAGAACCACGGCTGCACAATCTGGCTCAGCATGGTGCTGTTGGCCATGCTTTGGTACTCGTCATAGCCGAGCGGGACGTAAAGGGCTGCCAGCGCCGAATCGGTGCTGCTACCAGCGGTTTGCAGATTCGCCTTCATGGCTTTGTCGATCGCCACGTAATTACTGTGCCAGTAACCCTTGCCATCACTGTGCAACTGCTGCTGCAAATCAGCGCCCAGTTGCTTAACCCGATCGGCTGAGAGGTTCCCCACCACCATCATTTCTGGCGTAGCCTGGCGTAACAGAGCATCACGATAATCGATGACATCTTTCAGCGTGAGGTCTTTCACCAGCTTACGGCGCGTTTCACGCTGGGTATAAGGCAGTTGCGACAACATCTGCATTGGCTGTATCGCCTGCTCAAACGCTTTGCCCTTCTCTGCGGCTTCCAGTCGATCCAGATACCAGGATTTAGCCTGCTCCAACTGCTGTGCATCCGGTTGGAAAGTGGCATACCCCTCAACCAGTTTTTTCAGCAATTCCGGCAAGCGCTGGGTAAAGCCGCTGGCATTGAACACAATGCCGTCATCCTCGCCCGTCGAGAAGCTGATGCCGCTGACGGAGGCCTGAGAATTCAACTCGTCCAACGCCACACTAGACAGATAATCATTCAGACCAAACAGCACCTGCTGGCGCGCATCGCTGATAGCGGCCTTGTTACGCAGCGCCAGCGTAATCGCCGCCTTCGGTTCGCTGGCGTAGAACTGGCTTGGCATCCAGTAAATACGCATGCTATCAGCATTGGTAAGCGCTACCGGGTGAGTGTAGGTTTTACCATCTGAGGGAATCAGCGAAAAATCCGATGGGATATAGGGATTGAGCGTCGGCATTGAGAGCTGAATCTTCGCCCCACGCTGCTGCCAGTCACTAAACTGCGCCGCACTGATTTTATCCACCTGATAAGGTGCGTTGACGAAATAGGCTTCTTTGTTATGCGGCTCACCAGGACTGATGTACCAGATGCGCGCATTTTGCGGCGTCATCTCATCAAGGCGAGATTTGATGGCCGCCGGGTCGAAGTTGTCCGCCAGGTAAGGGGCATCCAGTGCATGATCGATTGGTACGCGCAGCATGGTGTCCACCAGCCACTCGATGTAATCCATGTCACGCGTAATCGAAGGGTAACGGAAATCCAGCGCCAGCACGTGTGACACTTCGTCAAAATAGCCTATATCAATGCCCTTAGTACGCAGCATATCAAGGTAGTTGAATACCGCAGCCACCACTTCATCACGCTGCGCCAGACCTTTATCCGTCAGTGAAACCGTAATGGCAAAGACGCCGCTGTTACGGTCGGTCATTGGGTCAGCACCCGCATTGACACCGTCGGCCAGCCCCTGTTTTTGCAGCCAGTCGTTAAGGGTGTTTTTACTGCGGTTGCCAAGAATGTAGCTGATCAAGGTGTCGGTTTTGCTGCGGAACTGATCGCTGTTGTTAGCAATGCGGAATTCAATTTTCAGCTGCTTGCGCGGTTGGGCAGGCACATAGTGAATGATGATGCCTTTCTGCGCATCGGTCACCACCGGCACTTCAATCTTCGGTACGATTGCCTGATGGTTGCTGACGCGACCAAAGGTCTGGGCCGCAATATCCGCCATCTCCGGCAGTGATTTATTACTGTAAATCACCGCTTTCATCAGGTTGGCGGAATAGTGGCTGTGATAAAAATCGGTCAGTGCCTGATGCAAATTACTGTCGGGTTTATCACGCAGCGTGTCGAGATTACCGCCGGAATAGCGCGATCCAGGGTGCGCGGGATTGAGGGTTTCAGCTCCCACTTGCGCCATACGCAAACCATCACGCGAGCGCGCCATGGTGAGTTCCGCATTAACCGCATGGCGTTCGCGATCGGCATTGACCGGATCAAGCAAGGGCTCAGCAATGGCATCGGCGAGACGATCCACTGCTGGCTGCAACGCATCGTTTTCCACTTCCAGATAGAATGCGGTGCGATAGGAAGCGGTGCTGGCGTTGTGGCTGCCGCCATGTTTTTTTAGAAACTCCGCGAGATTGTCTGGCTGTGGATAAAGCTTGGATCCCATCAACACCATATGTTCGGTGTAGTGCGCTAACCCCAATTGCTGATTAGGATCGTCAAGCGATCCAATCGGCAGGGTGATCGCCGCGAGAGATTTAGGTGCTGCGGCATCCGACACCAGCAGTACCGTCATGCCGTTGGTCAGCGTAATCGCCTGATAACTGCGTGGATCGTGATCGCTTTTGCGAATGGTTTCATTGATGGGCTGCCAGCCGCGATCGGTATCGGCAAAGGCACTCAGCGCCAGCATGCTCAGCAGCAGCGCTCCTATCCAGCGTGCGTTAATCCGCATTTAAACCCCTTTCGTTACCCTATACCGCTGGCTGTGTGCCCAGCGGAGAAAAAACAGACTTTTTTATGATTTTGAGAACAACAGCAAAGGCTGCCGTTACCCGATTGCTATTCATCATCTTGATGCGCGAGGCGCACTGGTAAATACCACTGACGTGCGGCAGTGACGATAGCCTGTACGGCTTCGTCATCCAGCGTACGGCACAAACGCTGCAGATAAGGATCGCTGCCCTCTCCCTCGACCTGGAACCCACCTTGCCAGGCTTGCAGCAGTTTGTTAAGTGCCTTTTTCTGGGTAGCTTCATCATCCAGAAGCTGACGTGATTTACCGTCGAAGCTGGCATCCAACCAGGCGCCACCCGACTTATTGAGCAACATCAGTGGCTCCGTCATGCCCATTTGCCAGGCGCTGATGTAATCACTTAGCAGTGATTGGGCCTGATCGGCGCTGACCGCTTTGAAACGCCAGTGACTCTGTTTACGGCCATACATGCGGCTTTCCCCAGTCCCACCCAGTGCGCAATAAACCAGATGCTCCAGCCACAGTAGCAGCCCATCATTCATGTTCAGCACGCCCGGTCGCCAGCGCAGCAGTCCATCAGCTTGCACCTGTGTCAGCCAGCCGGTCAACTGCACATCATTAAGCGCTAGATTGATCTCCCAGCTTTCGGCCATTTGACGCTGTCCACTGACTTCAGCAGCCACTTCCTGCATCTCTTCGGTCTGACTCTGCCAAAAAAGTTCCCCAAAAGCGCCATAAGGCAGATTACCGGCCGCGCGATGACGCGCATAAAGCTGTGCCGGATCGTCGCCATCAACCAGCGTATTCAGTAGCTGCGCATTGATTTGGTAACGCTCAAGACTGTCTGGCGCAAAAGGTTCGCTATCGGGTAATTCACTCTCCTCCATCCAAAACGCGACGCCTAAACGCTGCTGGAACCAGGCCCGCACCGGGTGGCGCCAGAAGCGCAGCAGTTGTTCCAGAGACAGCGTCTCCAGTGTCATAGACTCCAACGGCTGTACGAAGTCAGGTTGCGCCACGCCGGTGCCAGTGGCGGCAGGCAGCCATTCTGCGGCAAAGCTTTGGCCATACGCCCCCGGCTGGAAATTTTCTGCGGCAAACGGCATACGGCTGTGCAGTATTTGCAAATGATCACGCACCCGCTGCTCACTGACATCTGGCTCACAGGATTGATCACCCGGCAAACAGAAACTCTGCCCGAGGTAATCCACCAACTCGGTAACCAGTACCGAGGGATAGCGCTCGGTGTTGTCCTGAATCGCGCGCCCGATATAACTGATATAGAGCTGTTGCTGAGCGGAAATCAGCGCTTCGAGGAACAAGTAACGGTCATCATCCCGACGGCTACGATCGCCTTTGCGCGCCCGCTGTTGCATCAAATCAAAGCCCAAAGGGGCCAGTGTGCGGGGATAAACGCCATCGTTCATGCCCAACAAGCAGACCACTTTGAACGGGATTGAACGCATCGGCATCAGGGTACAGAAATTTATGGGGCCTGCCAGGAACCGCTGGCTGATGCGTTGTTGATCCAGCCGCGAGTGCAGTTCATCACGTAATAACGTCACGGGAATCGGCTGCTGATAAGCCGCCTGCATGCCTTGCTCAATGATCTGCTTCCACTGCGTCTCTACCAGCAAAAGCGCCGCCTCACTCTCGGCATCGCCGGCAAAGAAGCTGTCGATCAGTTCACGACACAGGGGCTGCCACGCTGATAGTGTGCGCTCTTCCGCCAGGCGCTTACGCCATGCGTCGAGCAGCGACAGTAATTCAGCCAGATGTCCGGCGAGTTCTGCAATTAAACCGCTGGATTCGTCGTACGGCAGTATCCCCTGCCAGTCTCCGTTACGGCTCTCCAGCGCGTAGCCTAACAGCATACGTTGCAGGCCAAAGCGCCAGGTATGTTGGCCAGTCACCGGCAGGGCCAGTGCTTCTACACTGGCATCATCCAGTCCCCAGCGAATACCGGATTCCATCACCCAGCGACGCAGCAAACGCAGGCCGCTCTCATCCACCGAGAAACGCTGCGCCAGCGCGGGCACTTCCAACAGTGCCAATACTTCTTCAGAAGCAAAACGACTTTCCGGCAGTGACAACAAGCTGAGCAATGCCAGAATCGCGGGGTGTGCCTGGCTGGCACGGCGATCGGAGATGGCAAAGGGCAGATAGCGTTCGGTCGGTGCGCTGGCGAAGGCCGCCTGAATAAAAGGCGCATAGCTGTCGATATCCGCCACCATTACGATGATGTCACGTGGTTTCAGGTCAGGATCGGCCTCCATCAGCGCCAGCAAGTGATCCTGCAAGACTTCGACTTCGCGCTGCGGGCTATGGCAAACCTGCAAGGTAATAGAGCGATCCGCTGGATCGAGCAGACGTTTTTTGCTGCTATTTCCCAGTTCATCGGCGTTGACTCCGATGACTGACCGGTCATCAAGGTTGAGCAGATCGGCCTGCAAGCTGTGCAGCAGGTTGTCGTGCGGCATCTCCACAAAGGCATCAATATCGTTAGCAGCAGACTCCATCTGGCTGAGCAAAAACAGGTTATCGCGCCCTAATTTTCCCCACGATGCCAGCAGCGGGTTCGTGAGTTGCTGTTCGCCTGCCTCGTTAAACAGCGCAGGAGCCGCCTCTGGATCACGGAACAGCGGTTGCCGCTCTTCAGACTGCACCCGACGACGCTGGCGGCTTTGTAGCTTCGCCAGAAATGCATAATCCTGGATATCGCCCCAGTAGTGCCGACAGGGATTGGTAAACAGCAGATGGATATCAATATGACGTCCGAGTGCTTCCAGCGCCTGAAGGTAAACCGGAGGCAACGCGGAGATGCCACAGATAAAGACACGTTGCGGTAAGCCTGCTGGCGGCGTCTCTGCCTGCTCCAGCGCCTGGATAAAACGTGCGTAGAGGTTGGCACGGTGCCACATCGGCTGGCCGAGCTGCTGCGTGAACTCGACCAGGTCGCGCCACAGCGGCGCCTGCCACTGCTGCGCATCACTCAAATCTTCAATCAGTTCACCGCGTTCCCAACTGTTAAGCCAGTCAGAGCGATAAACCAGATACTGGTCAAACAGGTCGGCGACGCGTGCGCTGAGCTGATACAGCTTACGTTTGTCATCATCATCACTAAGATAGTGGCGCAGCGGCTGAAAAGCCTCCTGCTCCAGTAGCGTCGGTAGGCGGTGCATCAGCTTCCAACTCATGCTGGCTTTGGTGAAGGCGCTCTCTTCAGGAATGCCGGGCAGCACCTTGACGAACATGTTCCAGATAAACGTGGCGGGCAGTGGGAAATCGATGTTCGCAGCAATACCAAAGCTGTTTGCCAGCTCCATCTGTAACCATTGCGCCATGCCGGGGCTTTGCACCAGCACCTGCTCAGCCGCGAGCACATCCGTCAGCGGTTGATTTTCAATCAAAATACCGGCCAGATTCTTCAACAGATCGAGCTGATTGGAGTGGTAAACCCGGAACATAAGTCTCCTAGTGAGAGGTAAAACAGCGCAGCCTGGTCACTCTACCCTGTATCGCCGGGGATGCCTATCGCGGAGGTCACCTCAGCGACAATTGAGCCGCGCCAGGCTGGCACTTCGTTGTTGTGGACCCACTACGGTGACGCTTTCCAACACACAGCCCAGCGCGATAGTTTGCTGCTGGTGCTGAATCTGCCAGCCTTCAACGTCACGGCCCAGCAGGGCTTGGCCGGCAACCCGCCACGCCTGGCGCTGTTGCCATTGCTGACTGAAACCCAGCGCCAGGGCGCGGTGGTATTGCAATAAGGTGCTGATGGTCATTGCCAGCAACAGCATCGCCACTAAGGTTTCCGCCAGGCTAAAACCCTGCTGCTTACGGCTGGCATTGCTCTGCCTTTGGAAGCGGACAGTAGTCGATTCTCCCTTGCGCCTGCGGCTGCAGTGAGTGACTTTGCCGCGCGACCCATTGCCAGAGCCGAAGTTCACGGCCTTCTTCTTGTCCTGATAACAGTGCATTCCCCTCCTCCATAATGAGTAAACAGCTTTGCCACCGCTGTGACGGCAATGTCTGACATTGCCAGCCCGAGACCGGAGGCCAACTCTGCACCAGACCCCATTCCAGCGCGGCTTGTGCTTGCCAGAAATCTTTATGATGCTGCTGCTCGTCGGCCACCAGAACCACGTCCTTTTCGAGCTGGATACGTGTAGCGTGCAAGGTCACTCCGCCCAGCAGTAACAGCATCAGCACCATGCCCAATGTGCTGTTACCGCGCTGATTCATAGATTCCAGCCTTCAATCCAACTTTCCTGTTGCACGCGCTGACTGCCCGCGCGCCCTGACAGTTGCAGTATCAGTCGTGTCCCTTGGCGCTCCAGCCGAAATTTGTCGATGGCAAGAAACGCAGGATCGGTCATGCGCTCCCAACCGCTGCCATTGCAGTGTTCCACGCCGCGCTGCATTTCCATCTGCCCATTGCGCAGACGGTAGCCGTAGTAGTCACTCTCACTGCTGCCGACCCCTTCCCAGCGCCCATTGCTGTTCTCGTCCCAGCGCAACAAAACACAGTTGCTGGCGATGGTGAGTGCCGGCCCGCTGCACTGGCCGCGACAATAGCCCGCACGCTGGAGGGCTTTTTGCAGCGTGTGAGCGACCTGCTGTAGCTCCTGTTGCAGCTGAACACGCTGCTGCAATTGCAGATTTTCCGCTAATAACAGAGGTAAAAATCGACCCACGCTGACCATCAAAATGGCACCTACCGCCATGGCGATCAGCATCTCCAGTAGGCTGAAGCCTTCCTGACTTATTCGCACCCTTTGTCTCCCATGTGGCAGGCGCGAATGCGGGCGCGGGCGGAAATAATCAGCCGCCACTGTCCGGCTTCACTTTCCATATTGATGCTGCCTGGCCGCGCCACATCACGGCGTCCGTAAAAGCCCGGTTCTCCAACCAGTCCGGTAATACGTACCCCGTTATGCGGTGGGGTGAACCACCAACGCGAAGGTAACGCACAACCCTGTGAGGGTTGAGTACCGACGCCGATGCAGCCGTTGCCGCCAGGGATAAACCACAGCGTGAAATCACTGTTATGCCAGTTCGCGTGCGCACGCAGCCGGGTCAGGAACCCTTGTAACTGCTGCACGCTGTCACGTAACTGTTGATGCTGCTGCCAGCGCTGCCAGCTGTGCATTGCTCCAAGGCTAAGTATGCCGGCGATGACCATAACGATGAGCAGCTCAGGCAAGGTAAAACCGGCGTTCGGGTATTTGTTCATGGCGCTCACTCTGCGTTGAAGTCAGAGCGGCAACAAGCATCGAAGTGGCAGGATGGAATTTATCGCGCAGGAGAGTTTTGCGCGGTGCAGGCAGAGACAAATTTATGCGAGACAGATGCAGAATAAGCATAAAAAAACCCTGCACGATGGCAGGGTTTCAGGTTGATGCAAGGCGTTACACCGCCACTGGCGCTTTAATCGCTGGATGCGGGTCGTAACCTTCGATCTCGAAATCCTCGAAGTTGTAATCGAAGATAGAGGCAGGTTTACGCTTGATCACCAACTTCGGTAACGGGCGTGGTTCGCGCGTTAACTGCAGCTGCGCCTGCTCCAGATGGTTGCTGTACAGGTGCGTGTCGCCGCCGGTCCAGACAAAATCACCCACTTCGAGATCGCACTGCTGAGCCACCATATGCACCAGCAGCGCATAGCTGGCGATATTGAACGGCAGGCCGAGGAAGATATCGCACGAGCGCTGATACAGCTGACAAGAGAGCTTGCCGTTCGCCACGTAGAACTGGAAGAACGCATGGCAAGGTGCCAATGCCATTTGGTCCAGCTCACCCACGTTCCATGCCGACACAATAATGCGGCGTGAATCAGGATCACGTTTTAACTGCTCAATCACTTTGCTGATCTGGTCAATTTCTTCACCAGAAGCAGTGCCCCAACTGCGCCACTGCTTACCGTAAACCGGCCCCAGATCGCCATTCTCATCGGCCCACTCATCCCAAATCGTCACCTTGTTATCTTTCAGGTAAGCAATATTGGTTTCGCCTTTGAGGAACCACAGCAGTTCATGGATGATTGAACGCAGGTGCACCTTCTTGGTGGTGACCAGCGGAAAACCTTCCTGCAAATTGAAACGCATCTGGTGGCCGAAAATGGACAGCGTGCCAGTACCGGTACGGTCGGCTTTCTCTGCGCCTTCATTCAGCACATGTTGCATTAAGTCCAGATACTGTTTCATTTTACCTCACGAGTTTGTTGCTGCGGACGACGACGGTACGCCCAAATCATCATGACCACACCGGCCACAATCATTGGGATAGAGAGGATCTGCCCCATGCTGATGCCGCCTTCGAACAGGCCCAACTGCGCATCCGGCTGGCGGAAGAACTCCACAATAATACGGAATGCGCCGTAGCCAATCATGAACAGGCCGGAGACGCTGCCCATCGGACGCGGTTTACGAATAAACAGGTTGAGAATGATGAACAGGATGATGCCTTCCAGGAACAACTCATACAGCTGCGAAGGATGACGCGGCAGCACACCGTAGGTGCTCAGCAGTTGCTGATATTGTGGGTTGTTGGCCGCCAGCGCGATGTCTTCGCTGCGGGAACCTGGGAACAGCATGGCAAATTTGAAGTTCGGATCGACACGGCCCCACAGCTCACCATTGATGAAGTTACCGAGACGACCGGCACCCAAACCAAAGGGAATCAGCGGTGCAATAAAGTCTGAAACCTGGAAGAAAGTACGCTTGGTGCGGTGCGCAAACACCAGCATCACCACAATCACCCCAATCAGACCGCCATGGAACGACATGCCGCCATCCCAGACTTTGAACAGATACAGTGGATTGTCGAGGAACAACGGCAAGTTATAGAACAGCACGTAGCCGATACGGCCACCGAGGAACACGCCGAGGAAGCCCGCATACAGCAGATTTTCCACTTCCTCTTTTTTCCAGCCGCTGCCAGGTTTATTGGCCCGGCGCACCGCCAGCCACATAGCAAATACAAAGCCCACCAGATACATCAAGCCGTACCAGTGAAGCGAAATCGGTCCGATAGAGAAAATTACCGGATCGAATTGGGGAAACGAAATGTAGCCGTTAGTCATCTTTCACCATCGATTTTTCTGCCCTGAAAACGGGTCTGGCTAAGGGGTCATACAATAAAAGGCTGCGCATGATAGCACAGCCGCTTTTCACAAATGGCGTGGAAATGTAAACGCCGTTAACGGCCGCCGCGAATCAAACCACCTAAACCACGGCGTTCCATAAAGGCGGAAACCAGATGCCGCACTTCTGACGCGGTGTGCGCCGCCACACCCTGCTCGCTCAGCTTCTGCGTTTCTTCGTGGTCTAGATGGCGCAGAAGGTATTTCACGCGCGGTATGTTTTTCCCGTTCATGCTGAGGTGGTGATAACCCAACCCCACCAGCAGGGCGACACACATCGGATCGCCAGCCATTTCACCACACAGGCAGAGTTCCAGCTTGGCCTGATGAGCTTCGTAAGCGATGGTTTGCAACGCGCGCAGCATCGCCGGATGCAGCGGATCGTAGAGATTCGCCACGCGGGTATTGTTGCGATCCACCGCGAGCAAATATTGAGTGAGATCGTTGGTCCCCACGGACACAAAGTCCACGCGATCGGCCAGATGCGGGATCAAGAACAGCATCGAAGGCACTTCGATCATCACGCCAATACGCGGTTTGGGGATCACATAACCCAGCATCTCTTCCACTTCACGACCGGCACGATCGATCAGGCGACGCGCATCATCGATCTCATCGATGTGGCTAATCATCGGTAGCAAAATGCTGAGGTTGCCTGACGCCACGTTGGCGCGCAGCATCGCACGCACCTGCACCAGGAAGATTTCCGGCTGGTCGAGCGTCAGACGGATACCCCGCCAGCCCAGACACGGGTTTTCTTCACTGATCGGCATATATGGCAGCTGTTTATCTGCGCCGATATCCAGCGTACGCAGCGTCACCGGCTTGTCGTAGAACAGCTGCAACATGCCCTGATACTGCGCCACCTGCTCCTCTTCAGAAGGGAAGCCGTTTTGCAGCATAAACGGAATTTCGGTGCGGTAGAGGCCGATGCCATCTACCCAGCTATCCAGCGCCTGTTCATGCTCTGGGCTCAGGCCGGCGTTGAGCATCACCTGCACACGTTCGCCGCTTTTCAGCTCGCCGGGCTGTTCCACCACGCCTTCGGCCATCTTACTCAGCGCGTTCTCTTCGCTGATTAAGCGTTGATACTCCTGCACCAGCACCGGTTCAGGATCGATCAGCACTTCGCCGCGATAGCCATCAACGATTAACAGGCGTTTATTGAGATGCGCAGGGATGATATCCGCGCCCATCACGGTGGGAATACCCATGGCGCGCGTCAATATCGCCGCGTGAGAGTTAGCCGCACCATCGCGCACCACCACCCCCGCTAAACGCTCTTGTGGCAGCTCTGCCAGAGTGGTTGCGGTGAGTTCGTCGGCGACCAGCACAAAGCGTTCCGGCCACGCGTTAGTGCCGACCAGCGTATCATCGAGATGGAAGAGCAAGCGCTGGCCGAGCACACGCAGATCGCCCGCACGTTCGCGCAGGTATTGATCCTGCAAATTGGCAAACTGTTCAGCGAATTTCTCGATCACCGTTTTAACCGCCCACTCGGCGACCGATCCGCGATCGATCTCAGCAAAGAGATCCTTTTTCAGACGCGCATCGGTTAACAGGTGTGAGTAGAGATCGAATATCGCCGCACTCTCTTTCTGCACGCTGGCAGCAAAGCGCTTACTGAAGCGGCGAAACTCATTGCTGGCTTCACTCATCGCGACGCTTAAACGTTCACGTTCGCGCTGGACATCCAGCGTGGAAGCCGCAGAGACCTGATCGAGCAGCGGCTGGGTTTCATCAACCCAACCCGGCGCCACGGCCACGCCTGGCGCTGCTGCAATCGCTTTAACGCGCGTCTGACGGAACTGACCAAACAGCTGACCCAGTTGGGATTGCGACAGGAGTCCGGCCATTTGCGTCGCCAGCGTAACCAGGAAAGACTCTTCGCTTTCATCAAACTGGCGATGTTCACGCTGCTGCACCACCAGCACGCCAAGCAACTGGCGTCGGCTGATGATCGGCACACCGAGGAAGGAGCGATAACGCTCTTCTTTTACTGAGGGAATGTATTTGAAGCTGGGATGGCTCTGCGCGTCGGCAAGGTTAATCGGCTCGGCTAAGCGCCCAACCAGCCCGACAATACCTTCATCAAACGCCAGCGTGATGGTGCGACCGCGCGGCTTTTTAAGCCCGCGCGTCGCCATCAGGTAATAGCAACGCCTGTCGTGATCGGCGAGATACACCGAGCAAACCTCGGTTTCCATCGCAAGGCAGATTTCATTTACCAAGATGTCGAGTGCTTCATTCAGACGCGGAGCACTCGCCACTTTTTCTACAATTTCGCGCAACTGAGTGAGCATAAAGGGCGTGGCCTATCCTCTTTTACGTCGATGGGCGGCGTTGTTGTTACTACGCTGCCCCGCACTCTCCTGCATAGACATCACTACGCCCGCAAATTCTTTCATGACCCGACGATAAACGTCGCGTTTGAAAGAGACCACCTGGCGCACCGGATACCAGAAGCTGACCCAGCGCCAGCCGTCGAATTCCGGCGTGCTGCTGTGCTGCACATTGATCTCCGCGTCACTACACATCAACTGCAGAAGAAACCACTTTTGTTTCTGGCCGATACACACCGGCTTTGTGTCCCAACGCACCAAACGTTTTGGCAACTTGTAACGTAACCAGTTACGGGTTGAAGCAAGTATTCGAACATCTTTGCGGTGTAAACCCACTTCTTCGAACAGTTCGCGATACATCGCCTGTTCAGCAGTTTCACCCGGATTGATGCCTCCCTGAGGAAATTGCCAGGAGTGCTGTCCAAAGCGCCTGGCCCATAACACTTGTCCTTGCCTGTTACAGATTACGATACCAACATTCGGGCGGTAGCCATCATCATCGATCACTGGACTACCTCAAAGCTAAATTTGAATAGCCTGATTGTTTCACACTCCTTACAGGCGGTAAACCACTGGATATCCGGGGAGATAGCAGAATAAAAACAGGATAACTCACAGAGTTTAGCCAAGTTATGAACAGCCAGGCACTTTTAAGGGCGATCTTATGCACCTTTTCTGTGGATAGCTTTGTGCAGAACACGGGAATGAGTTGAATAACCGCTTCAGAAAAATCTCATTAAGGCAGCCATGGATAGCACTAAAAATGCTATTAATCATATTGATAGGAAAAAATCGCGACTCAATATTGATAAGGATCCAGAGTAAATAACAGAGAAGTTTTATCATCTGCTCAAAGATCCACCAGTGACGCATTTATCCACAGAGAATGCCCTAAACCTGGTCAAATAAAGGAAAAAAAGCGTTCAAATCGCTAAAGTCAAGGCTGTAAATCGAAACAGGGGTTGTTCTAAGGGGGCTTATCCCAGTTTTCTGTGGATAAGTAGGTTTAAGATCCTGTTCATTGTCGATAACAAACTGGGATAACCTTGTCATAGCACTCAATGCTGCGGGACAATCGCCATAAAAAAGCACACTGAATCATGCTATTATCTCAGTTATTCAATCTGTATAGATGTGGAAAACCCACAGTCACGCAAGCTGTTCATCCTTTAACCAATATGAGTTTTGCCATGAATTCCCCTGCTTTATTGCCAACACCGCCTCAAGATGAAGTGGAATTGCTGCAACGCGCACAACAGCTGGCAGGCCAAACCTTTGCGGCTCTGGCCGCACAGCTGGGTTTACCCGTGCCCGCGAATTTGAAGCGCGACAAAGGCTGGGTCGGCATGCTGATTGAGTTACATCTCGGTGCCAATGCCGGAAGTAAAGCAGAACAGGATTTCGCGCATTTGGGTATCGAACTCAAGACCATTCCTGTGGACGCGCAGGGCAAGCCGTTGGAAACGACCTTTGTCTGTGTCGCCCCCCTCACCGGCAACAGCGGGGTCACCTGGGAGACCAGTCATGTGCGCCATAAACTTTCTCGCGTCCTGTGGATCCCGATTGAGGGTGATCGCGCCCTGCCGTTAGCAGAACGCCGCGTCGGTTCAGCGCTGCTGTGGCAACCGAGTGAAGAAGAAGATCAACAGTTGCGGGAAGACTGGGAAGAGTTGATGGATATGATCGTACTCGGCCAAGTCGAGCGTATTACCGCGCGCCACGGCGCCTGGCTGCAAATTCGCCCGAAAGCGGCCAACAGCAAAGCGCTGACGGAAGCCATCGGTGAGCACGGAGAGCCTATAATGACGCTACCACGCGGTTTTTATCTCAAGAAAAGCTTCACCGGCCCGCTGCTGGCGCGCCATTTTTTACTGTGATTTTCTGAAACAGAGACACGATGGGTTCAGTTTGCAGCACAAAAGTGCCTTACGGCGCTTTTGAACAGCGCTTGCGCTGGCCCGCAGGGTGAGGCCGAATCACGCGGCAAGCGCGAGCATCCCCAGAAACTTACATCAGTAAGTGGCTGGGTGACCGCGAGCAGCCAACGCAGGTGCAGGCTCAACCAGGACGTGTATAATCGCCGTTTAACATTCGTTTAGATTAGGATTAAAGGTCACATGTTTGACTGGATTGCTGATCCCAATGCCTGGCTGGCACTGGGAACATTAACCATTCTGGAAGTGGTTCTGGGTATCGACAACATTATCTTCCTCTCTCTGGTAGTGGCGAAACTCCCCAAACATCAACAAAACAAAGCGCGTCGCCTCGGCTTGATGGGTGCCATGCTGATGCGCCTTGGCTTGCTGGCCTCCATCGCTTGGGTAGTCAGACTGACTAACCCTCTGTTTTCACTGATGGATCATGCTTTTTCCGCGCGCGATTTGATTCTGCTGTTTGGTGGTCTGTTCTTGCTGTGGAAATCCAGCATGGAGATTCATGAGACCATCGAGGGCGGTGAAGGGGAACACAAAACCAACGTCCACTCCTTTTTGGGTGCCATCGTGCAGATCATGCTACTGGATATCATCTTCAGCCTTGATTCGGTGATTACCGCCGTGGGCTTATCGGATCATTTGTTCATTATGATGGCGGCGGTGGTGATTGCCGTATTAATGATGATGTTCGCGGCGCGCACTATCGGCGAGTTTGTGGAACGTCACCCATCGGTCAAAATGTTGGCGTTAGCCTTCCTGATTCTGGTCGGCTTTACCCTGATTCTGGAGAGTTTTGGCATTCATGTACCAAAAGGTTACATTTATTTTGCCATGTTCTTCTCAATGGCGGTGGAGTGCCTGAACCTCATGCGCAGCAAGAAGAGCGCGGCTTAGCGTTGTCAAGGGCGAGCGCATCTCGCCCTTTAATTTTAGGAATGATGCGATTACGTCAGCCAGCAAAAGCATTTATTACTACACTTTTGCAGTTGAAGTAGGTTGAGGGAGATAAGAATGAAAGGGTTGGTAAGTGCAGTTGGATTGATGCTGGTCGCGCTGACGTTAAGCGGTTGCAGCAGTAATTATGTGATGGCGACCAAAGATGGTCGCATGATTCAGACCGATGGTAAGCCGTCCATCGATAAAGAGACCGGTCTGGTGCAGTACACCGATGAGCAAGGTCATGAAATGCAGATCAATGGTGACGAGGTTTCCACCATCATTGAGCGTTAAGTGCCAAATTCCATCGCCTGCACAACTTTTCCCCCTGTGCAGGCGATTTCCCGAACTTTCCCCCCTTCCTTCCGCGCTGCTTCACAGGCTATAGTCCCAGAGGACACAACATTCCATTTCATAATGAAAAAAGGAAGCCGGCAATGCATTATCACCGCATCCCCCACAGTACGCTGGAAGTCAGCCAACTGGGATTAGGAACCATGACGTTTGGTGAGCAAAACAGCGAAGCCGACGCCCACGCGCAACTGGATTACGCGATTAGCAGCGGTATCAACCTGATTGATACTGCTGAAATGTATCCGGTGCCGCCGCGCCCGGAAACTCAGGGATTAACTGAACAGTACATCGGCAGCTGGCTCAAAAAGCGCGGCAGCCGCGACAAAATCATTCTGGCGAGCAAAGTGGCTGGGCCGGTGCGCGGCGCAGATGCGTCGATCCGCCCACATCAGGCACTGGATCGCAAAAACATCCGTGAAGCTTTGGATGCCAGCCTCAAACGTCTCAATACCGATTACCTCGACCTCTATCAGCTGCACTGGCCGCAACGCCAGACCAACTTCTTCGGCAAGCTGGGTTATCAGTACACCGAGAATTCGGTGCCTGTCACTCTGCTGGAGACGCTGGAAGCGCTGACCGAGCAAGTACGCGCCGGTAAGATCCGCTACATTGGCGTCTCAAATGAAACCGCCTGGGGCGTGATGCGCTATCTGCAACTGGCGGAAAAGCATGAGCTACCGCGTATTGTCACCATCCAGAACCCGTACAGCTTGTTGAACCGCAGCTTTGAAGTTGGCCTGGCTGAGATTAGTCAGCATGAAGGTGTTGAGCTGCTGGCCTACTCCAGCCTGGCGTTTGGTACCTTAAGCGGCAAGTATCTCAATGGTGCAAAACCTGCAGGCGCGCGTAACACCCTGTTCAGCCGCTTTACCCGCTATAGCGGTGAGCAGTCGAACCAGGCGATTGCCGCTTACGTGGAATTAGCCAAAAAGCACAATTTGGATCCTTCGCAGATGGCACTGGCTTATGTGCGTCAACAGCCATTTGTCGCCAGCACCCTGTTGGGCGCAACGACGATGGAACAGCTGAAGATTAACGTGGAGAGTTTCAACCTGACGCTGAGCGCCGAGGTGTTAGAGGAACTGGAAGCGATTCATCGCCAATATACGTACCCTGCACCTTAATTTCTATTTGCATATTGGTTGCGTTTTTTGACCTGGTGCGCATAAAGGTACAACCGGGCACATGGGTAACAGATCAGACCGAGCACATAGGTAACACTTTTGTGCTCAGTCGATTCGAATAATACTTTTTTCTGCCCGGTCATAATACGCCAGTATCACCCTGTCGAAGAGGATGACGTCAAC
>NZ_JBNBPL010000017.1:0-116443 GCF_059412425.1 Pantoea sp. CFCC18177 | reverse complement strand
CATGCATCTCTCGATGAAAACCGCGATGAGCCACCATGATGTGTTCGGCTCGCTGTCGGAACAACGGGTGTGGTGTAACGGATGGCGTAATGAGTTCAATCAGGAGAAGCCGCATGAGGCTCACGGACAGGTACCGCCCGCAAAAATATGGGTGCCCTCACCGCGAAGTTGGGATGGAAAAGTGCCTGAGGTGAACTATCCGGAGGGGGCAAAGCTATATAAAGTCGGAGAAAAAGGTGACNAAGCCGCATGAGGCTCATGGACAGGTACCGCCCGCAAAAATATGGGTGCCCTCACCGCGAAGTTGGGATGGAAAAGTGCCTGAGGTGAACTATCCGGAGGGGGCAAAGCTATATAAAGTCGGAGAAAAAGGTGACCTGAGCCTGAACGGGCGCACGTTCCTGAGTTCGGCATTACGGGGTGAGTACGTGAGGTTCCTGGAAGAGGATAACGGAGTTGACGTCATCCTCTTCGACAGGGTGATACTGGCGTATTATGACCGGGCAGAAAAAAGTATTATTCGAATCGACTGAGCACAAAAGTGTTACCTATGTGCCCGGTCTGATCTGTTACCCATGTGCCCGGTTGTACCTTTATGCGCACCTGGTCAAAATCCGTAGTCATCATGAAGACGCATTTATGGGCGCCTGGTGACGACAAATCAGAAACGCAGTGACGCGCCCACGTACGGGCCATCGACCAGCACGTTGTCTTTACGGTCGCCTTTGTTGTTCAGCTCGATGTACTGATAACCCACGCGCAGGTTCAGCAGTGAAATCGGGGTGAAGCTCAGGCCGCCGGATGCTTCTTTATAGCTATCCAGACGATCAGAGAACGCTTCTGGCGCATAGTAGTATTCGCCGTACAGGCCCCACATGCTGTTGAAGTTGTACTGCGCACCGGCACCCAGAGCGACGGTGAAACCGTCGCGACCATCTTCAGGATGGGTAAACAGCGCTTTGGCGGTTGGCGCAATGCGGAAATCACCCACATCGATGTTGTAACCCAAGCCCGCGCCGTAAGTGCTGCCGTCATGATCGCTGCGCAGCCAGTTGCCTTTCAGGAACAGGCCAGGTGAGGTTGTACCGAGGCCAAGGTTCAGGTTGGTGCTGTGCTCACCCACGTCAACACTGCCCTCGATGGCCTGCGCGCCGCTGCTCAGCAGTGCCAGACCCAATACGCTTCCAGTAACAAGTTGCTTAAACATATGATTCCACTCCATGAAGGACAAATAAGTCGGCGCAAAGGGTAGCAGCCTGAGAGCAGGAGACAACTTTATTTGGAAAGCTTTACGTAAAAATCAATGACAGTGCGCAAAAAATCGCCATTATGCCGCCCACAGCAGATGGCTCAACAGCGGAGCCAGAATCACCGTCACAACACCGGACAGCATCATCACCAGGCTTGAAACCACGCCCTCTTGCTGACCTAATTGATAAGCGCGTGCGGTGCCCGCACCGTGTGAGGCGGCACCAAAGCCGGCGCCTTTCGCCACACCTTGCTTGATCGCGATGCGCAGAAACAGCACATCACCCACCGCCATACCAAACACCCCGGTGATCACCACAAACAGCGCCACCAAGTCCGGTTGACCGCCAATCGGCAAGGCTGCTGCCAGCGCAAACGGCGTGGTTATCGAGCGTACCGCCAGGCTACGCTGGATGGTTTCCGGTAGCATCAGCAAACGCGCCAGCCACACCGAACTGCACACCGCCACCAGCGTCGCGGTCAGTACGCCAACACTTAATGACAGCCAGTGGCGCTTAATGATCTCCAGGTTTTCATACACCGGCACCGCAAATGCCAGGGTTGCGGGGCCCAACAGCCAGATCAGCCAGTGGCTCTCAGCGATGTAATCCTTCCAGCTGACATGCGTGAGCAGCAGCAGCGCCACCAGCACCACCGGCGTCATCACCAATGGCATCAGCAATAAGGTCTGTTTGCGGCGATAGAGTCGTTTGTTGAGGAAATAGACCAGCAGCGTCAACACCAGACACAGCACGCTAATCATGAAATCAGCCATGATGCGCCTGCTTACGCGCTGCACGCGCCAGTTCAAATCGATATAAGCGATCCACCACCAGCGACGTGGCCGCCAGCACCAGCAGGGTACTGACTGCAATCACCACGCAGATACGCCAGCCTTCAGTGCGCAACAAATCACTGTAATTCACCACCGCCACCACCGCAGGAATAAAGAACAGCAGCATTTCCGCCAATAGCCAGTTCGACCCGGCTTTCACCCACCGCAGCGGCACGATGCGTGTCATGATCAGCAGCAGCAATAACACCATGCCCACCACGTTAGCGGGCAGTGGCAGATGCAGCCAACTCACCAGTTTGTCGCTGGCGATAAACAGGCCGATATACAGCACCAACTGCAATGGCACGAACACACGTTGCAGGATGTCCGTTCTGCGCGGACTCAATGCAAGCGCCATTTCTCTTTCTCCACGGGTTTAAATGTTGGACGTAGTATAAATCCGCACAAAACTGTGAATAAAATGAATTAAAATTATTCAAACTATGCCAAAAAGGAATGCTTTATGGACGTCCGTGCCCTGCGCTATTTCACCGAAGTGGTACGCCAGCAAAGCTTCACCCGTGCAGCGGAAAAGCTGTATGTCACACAGCCCACTATCAGCAAAATGCTGCGCCAGTTGGAAGAGGAACTCGGTTGCACACTGCTGCTGCGTGACGGGCGGAAGCTGCATCTGACCGATAGTGGTCAGGCGGTCTATCAACGTGGGCTCGCCATTCTGCAGGAGTTTCATCAGCTTGAAGCGCAAATTGGTGACATCAATGAGCTGAAAACCGGTGAACTGCGCTTAGGCATCCCACCGATGGTCGGTATGCAAATCGCCGGTTCAATTTCCGCTTTTCGCCGCCGCTATCCCGGCGTACAACTTAAAATTGTGGAGTCTGGTGGATTAACCGTACAGCAAGCGGTACTGAATGGTGGACTGGATATTGCACTCACGGCGCTGCCAGTGGATACCGATTTACCGCTGAAGACACTGGAGTTGATGCGCCACCCGCTTTGCGTGCTACTGCCGTGTAATGCGCAATGGCTGAATCGCAGCAGTCTGGGTCTGGCGGAACTGGCGGCTCATCCGCTGTTGATCCTCAACGAAGAGTTCTCGCTCAATCGCCAGCTGATGAAGGCGTTTCAGCGCCAGGGACTGACGCCGCAGATTGCGGTGCGCAGCGCGCAGTGGGATTTCCTCGCCGCGATGGTACAGGCAGAGATGGGGCTGGCGATTCTGCCGGAACCGATTTGCCAGCGACTGGATAAGCAGTCGCTGCTGTGGCTGCCGCTGGAATCGGAGTTACAGTGGAGTCTGGGATTGATTTGGCGTGAAGGCAGTTATCTGTCGCGCAGTGCGCAGGCGTGGATTGAGTGCTGCCGCGAGCATTGGCCGGATAATCCGCCGAGGTTATCGGTATAACCACCAGATTCTCGGCCAGGCGCGCATAAATGCGTCATCACGATTGCGCGGTGTTTGGCCAGGTACGCATAAATGCGCACCCTACAGAGGACTGTAGGGTCGCCATTTATGGCGACCGAGTTCCATCACCGCACACGCGAGAGGACGCCTTAATGGCGGCCACTCGCGAGGCTACTCTTCTTTCTCTATCAGCAGTGCTTCCAGCAGGTCGAGATCGCGCAGCAGTTTCTGCATCGTCTCATTCGAGATCTCCTGCGTGGCACGCAAGTGGTAAACTTCGGCGCGCTCAGCACGCAGCGCGTTCAGGCGGAAGCGGCGCTCCAGGTTCTCAGCAAACAGGGCCTGTTCAACCTCATCCTTACCCACCACCCTACGGCGTAAGTTGCCGATCACCCGCAGACTGACCTCTTTCAGCAATTCAGGATCGATATTCTCTTCGGTATCGTTTTCCAGTCGCTGTTCCATTTTGTGCAGGCTTTCAATGGCCACATTCGCCATCGCTGCCCGCGCAAACTGGATTTCACGACGGTGCCCGGATTTGTCGGTGCTTTCCATTCCGCGCAGCAGGATCGGCAATAGAATGACGCCAACAAACAGCGAGAACAGGATTACGCCTGTGGCGATAAACACCAACTCATAGCGCGCTGGGAAAGGTTCACCATTGCTGAGGAACAGCGGAATTGACAACACACCGGCCAGCGTAATTGCTCCGCGCACGCCCGCGAAGGAGGCAATCAACAACTCACGCAGCGAGTAGTTAGAGAACTCCAGCGGCTTCTTCTTCAGGAAACGCAAGCTGGTGCGCTGCATGATCCACAACCAGCCAAAGCGCACTAACATCAATGCGACATACACCAGCGCTACGTCGGTGAACAGCATCCAGAGTTCAACATTTGGATCGGCATTCGCCTGCGCCACCGAAGTTTCAAGGATGTCGGGCAATTGCAAGCCCAGCATCAGGAACACCATGCCGTTGAACACGAACTCCAGCATCTGCCATACGCTGTTGGCGCGCAGACGCATGGCTAACGGTGCCTGACGGATAATGCCAGAACGGGTGATGGTCATACCCGCCGCCACTGCAGCAAGGATACCTGATACGCCAAGGTGTTCAGCGATCAGATAAGAGGCGAACGGCAGTAACAGCAGCAGTACCGTTTGCGTAGCCGGATCGTCTCCGCTCCAGCGGCTCAGTAAGCGCAGCGAACGGCCATACAGCCAACAGACGGCCACACCCGCAATCAGGCCGCCGACGGCCACCTTAAGAAACTCAATGCTGGCCCCGCCCCAGGTAAATACCATGGTGCCCATTGCTACGGCGACAGCAAACTTCAGCGAGACCAGGCCCGATGCGTCGTTCATCAAGGCTTCGCCCTGCACAATCGACATGATTTTTTTCGGGATGCGCCCTTCCCCCACAATGCCGGAGAGCGCCACGGCATCGGTGGGTGACAGGACCGCCGCCAGCGCGAACGCCGGGATCAGCGGGATACCCGGCACCAGCCAGTAAATCAGGTAACCGATCCCTACTACGGTAATCAGCACTAACACCAGCGCGAGGCCGATGATTTCGCGTCCGTGATGAAGAAATTCATTAATCGGCGTTTTCCAGCCATCGGCAAACAGCAACGGCGGAATGAACAGCACGAGGAACAGTTCAGGGTCAAAATCCACGTGCAGACCAAAGCTCGGTACAGCCAGCAGTGCACCTGCAGCAATTTGTACCAGTGGCAGCGGGATTTGGAACGGCAGTATGCGTGCCGCAACGCCGGAGAGTGACACCACCAGCGTCATAATGAGAATGGTAAAGAAGATTTCCATGCTTTCCTTAGGCGAATCGTATTTATTCAAGCGATGTTGTTGCGAAGGAAAGTGTAAAACAAAACGCCGCCCGAAGGGGCAACCCTGCGTGCGGCGTGGACCAGAAAGAGACTTATCTGGAATTAAGCGTATTTAAAAGTCAGATGGCCCAGCCACCGGCGTAGAATGCCACCAGCGCAATGGCAATCACTACCGTGCCAACATTCAGTTTGCGCCACTCACCGGCAAACACGCGACCAATCACCAGGGAACCGAAGCCCAGCATAATGCCGGTGACGATGTTGCAGGTCAGCACGATGAAGACCGCCGTCACCAAACCCGACATCGCATCGACAAAATCATTGAAGTCGATTTTTGCCACGTTGCTCAGCATCAACAGACCTACGTACATCAATGCGGGTGCCGTTGCATAGGCTGGCACCAGATAGGCCAGTGGAGACATAAACAGAATCAGCAGGAACAGCAGGCCAACCACAATCGCCGTCAGGCCGGTTTTGCCCCCGGCGGCGGTACCTGCGGCAGATTCGATGTACACCGCCGCTGGCGAAGCACCGACTAACCCTGCAAACAGGCTGCTGACGGAGTCAGTCGTTAATGCGCGACCGCCGTTAATGATCTGCCCATCTTTGTCCAGCAGATTGGCCTGGCCCGCGACCGCGCGAATAGTGCCGGTGGCGTCGAATACTGCCGTCATCACCAGTGCCAATACACTCGGCAGCACCACCGGTTGCAGCGCTCCCATGATATCAAGGCTAAACATGGCGGATTGGCCATTGGCATCTTTCAGGCTTGGCATGGCAAACAGCCCTTGATAGGTCACAGCGGGATCAAAAATCAAACCCACCACGGAAATCGCAATGATAGTCAGCAAAATGCCGCCGGGAACACGACGTTTTTCCAGACCAAAGATCGCGGCCAGACCAATCAACGCCATGATCACCGGAAACGAAGTGAAGTGGCCAAGCGCAACCGGTAAGCCCGGTGCCGGGTTTTTCACCACTAAACCAATCCCGTCGGCGGCGATCAACAGCAGGAACAAGCCGATACCAACACCCGTACCGTGCGCAACGCCCATCGGCAGGTTACGTAAAATCCATGCACGAATGCCCGTCACCGAAATCAAAGTGAACAACAAGCCCATCAGGAACACAGCGCCCAACGCAACCGGCACGCTGATATGCTGCCCCAGCACAAGGCTGAACGCAGTAAAAGCGGTGAGCGAGATAGCGCAACCAATCGCCATTGGCAGATTGGCCCATAACCCCATAATGATCGATCCAAAACTGGCGACCAGACAGGTGGCAACAAACACAGCCGTCGGCGAGAAACCCGCTTTGCCGAGCATGCCAGGCACCACGATGACGGAGTAGACCATGGCTAAAAAGGTGGTCAATCCTGCCAGTACTTCCTGGCGCACGCTGCTGCCACGTGCTGAAATGTTAAACCAAGCGTCCAGTTTTCCACTGGCCGGGCGTGATTCGCCAGACATAGTCAATCCTCTGCGTTTTTTAAGATGTAATAAGCCCCACGGCCCGCGTTTGCACATCACCCTGGTGAAGGCTTCTCAGTGAGAAAAGAGGCAAACGTTTACGTGGCCGCGTATTCCAGGTCGTTAAGGGGGACACGGAAAAAGGCAAACGATTATCTGGCGTTTGCTATGGGGTTTTCAACTACTAATCGATGACAAGGCAGGATAAAGCGTCCGGTTTTGATCGGGTGATATGAGAGAATGCGACGCGAAAACGTAGCGGCGAGATTTATCGCGCATAGGTAGAGCCGTGCTGCGGCGGGTCAATGCGCAATAAATTGCGCCGCTACAGTTATGTTGTAGGGTGGCTACGCCAATGCGATCGGGCCGCCCTGCTCAACCGCACGTTGCCAAGCGGCGCGCTGCTGCATCTCCTCCAACCAGCGTGTGATAGCGGGCATCTCTTGTTGTGATCCTCGCGTCTGCAGGGCCAGCAGCGGGAAGCTCATTTGTACATCCGCGATGCTGAAGCGCGAGCCCGCGAAATAGCGATGTTGACTGAGATGCTGCTCAATGACGCTACCATGCAGTTGCAGCTGTTTATTCAGCCAGGCTTTCTGGATGCCCTTGCTCAGCGCGGCACCTGCGGGACGTAACAGCCACGGCACCGGCTTTTTCCCTAACTGCCCAAAAACCAGTTTCATCAGCAACAACGGCATCAGTGAACCTTCGGCATAATGCAGCCAGTAGCGTGCCTGGATCTGCTCATTCTCGTCGGTCAGTACCAACAGATGCTCACTGTCATATTTTTGCTGCAGGTACTCCAGAATCGCACCTGATTCCGCAATCACGCGATTACCGTCTGTGATCACCGGCGACTTACCCAGCGGGTGCACTTTCTTCAACGCTTCCGGTGCCAGCAAGTTCTTTTCACGTTGATAGCGCTTGATTTGATAGGGCACCGACAGCTCTTCCAGCAGCCATAACACACGGTGCGAACGGGAATTTTCCAGATGGTGTACGGTGATCATGCGCTTTTCCTTGCCGACGAAAGTGTTTCGGCAAGTATAGCGGATCAACTTTTGGGCTCATCCTGTTCGGGATCGAGTAACACCGCACCGGACCCTTGCTGCGCCAGACGGTCTCCGGGGTTGCGCAGCGGACAATCCCGCATCGACAAACAGCCACAGCCAATGCAGCCGTCAAGATCGTTGCGCAGGCGCGTCAGCGTCTCAATGCGCTTATCCAGCTCTTCGCGCCAGTGCTGCGTCAACGCATCCCACTCCTGCGTTGACATGCGTTTATTCGCCGGCACGTGCATCAAACTGTCACTCACTGTCGCCAGTGGAATGCCAATGCGCTGCGCGATCTTGATAATCGCCACGCGCCTCAGCACATCACGACTGTAGCGCCGCTGATTACCGCCATTGCGTGAGCTAAAAATTAACCCTTTGGTTTCATAGAAATGCAGCGCTGACACCGCCACGCCACTGCGTTTCGCCACTTCTCCGGGTGTCAAAACGGGCTTTGGGTAATTGCGTTCTTTTTTCATTTAGGGCCTTTACCTCAAGTTAACTTGAGGAATTATACTCGCACCCCAACAAAAGTTCGAATTTCAAACCAGGTAAAACAACCTTCAGAAGGATGAGACTATGATGCAACAGGAAATCATTCATTCACTGACTCACTGGATCGATGAGAATCTGGATAAGGCGCTGTCGATCGATGAAGTCGCGGCAAAATCAGGCTACTCAAAATGGCACCTGCAGCGTATGTTCCGTACCGTGACGAAACAAACGCTGGGTGGCTATATTCGCGAGCGTCGTTTGACGCTGGCAGCTGAAGCCCTGCGCCAGACGCAACGTCCGGTGTTCGATATTGCGATGCAGTACGGTTACGACTCACAGCAGACTTTCTCGCGTGTGTTTCGCCGTCAGTTTTCGCAAACGCCAACCGCTTATCGCCACAATATGCGCCGTCAGGCGATGATCCAGCGCCCACGCCTGCTGAGTTTTGATTGCAGTGAAAGCATGAACAGTTTTGCCCAGCGTACTACTGGCGAGTGTTGCCCGGTCCGCTAACCTCTCTGAGCGCCCTTTGCGGGCGCACCTTCCCCCATCTCCTTGTTTTCACTCATTCCCCCGCTTCGATAAAAATCTTTCTACCATACCAGGTATAAATTTTGTTCAAACTTTCAAATCGAGTGATATAATGTGAGCCAAGTCACAGTTTCTACGCGTAGTAAGACGGCCAGAAGGGCCTCCCTGACCTTCCTTCTTTGCCGCCAGTGATGTCCAAGAATGTCAGGGATATTACTGATTTGAAGAGGTTTGTTGCAGATGGCTACTTTAACTACCAGCTTAATCGTCATGCGTTGGGAGCTGCTTAGCGCCGTTATGATGTTCTTCGCGAGCACCATGAAAATTAGATTGCGCCAAAACAGTCACCACGTGATGGCATTGATGTGCGGCGGTATTGGTGTTGGCATGTCCTGCTGGTTCGTTACAGGCTTACTGGGCATTACCCTGAGCATGGAAAATCTGCACAACTTCATGGAAATCTCGAAGAACGCCTTTATTCAGGTGATGAGCCAGACGCCTGCTGATTGGCCGATGCCTTAATCGCTGCCCATAAAAAACCCCGCTAAGCGGGGTTTTTTATTTTGCTGTGTGATTCTCAAATTTTCTTCAAAACGGCGGGAAGAGCCACTTCCGGAACCGTGACACCCGGTCTCTGCGTACCGCGGCGATCTTGAATCCACATATCACCCATCATCTGGTTTAACCCACGATCCAGCCCAGTGACCAATCCCGCCCCCGGTGTGAACGTCAGCTCACCGAAGTAAATCTGTTCCCCGTCGATGTACCAGTCCACGCGCACGTAATCGAAGTCACTTGCCAGCGTTTTACTTAACGCTAAAGCATGCTGAAGCTGTGCCATCTGTGGAGACACATCCAGGCCGGTATCACGGATTTTGTGATACGCCTCATTGAGGTTGTTAACGTAAAAGTTCATCGACAGTAAGGGGTTACATCGGTTGTAGATCACCTGCAACACATACTCAAAGTTGCCGTCACGCTTGTTGAACATGTGGAACTTATAATCAATCGGCGCCGTTTTACCATCACCAATGTACTTCTCCACCAAAATTCGCGGCTTAATGTAGCGATAGTGGATTTCACGCGCCTCATTGGCAAAATCGGTTTTCAACCAACGATGGCAGTCACTGATAATCTGCTGCTTCTTCAACGCATCCGGCTCTTCCAACAGAATCTCTACCATGTTGGAGGCATGATTGGGTTTGATGACCGTGTTCTTCCAGCTCGGCAGCGTATGCAGCGAGTGAGGATCGCTGGTCTCATACACCAGCGGGATCAAGTATTCGCTGCCCACCTTCTCGGCGATGTACTCGCGTACGGAGTATTTATCCGATAAACGCCCGTAAATCTGGTAGTCACCAAACACGAATTTACGGTACAGCACTTTTTCATTGAAGACTTTAGGCTGGCGCAGGTTCGGCAGTTTGCGGAACTTGTGAAAATAGTAGATGCGATCCTGGTAAGCCCAGGGCATCTTCTTGATGAAATACTGCACACTTCTTCTGAGTTCATCTTTCAACTTGAGCATATCGGACCTCATTTGTAGGTTTTGTAGTTGAGTGAGGAAACTTGAATCTTCTGAATGACGCCGTTATTGAAGAAGTAATTCATTACGGTGAGGGACAGGAGTTCAGAGATGAAGACGCTCCAGGCGGCACCCATGATGCCGTAGCTCTGGATCAGCCACCAAGACAATGGCAGGCTAATCACCATCAGGCAGACAATCTTCTTCAGCAGATAGTTGAACCCGCCCTCTTTCACCATGTAGCGATACGCCACGGTTCCCATTGCCGAAAAGCAGGTTGCTAACGACAGTAACGTAATGAGACTTCCTGACTGTGTGTACTCGTGACCATACAAAGCGATGATGATTTTTTCGCCATACAGCGCGATCACCGCTAACAACAACAATGAAACACCCATAACATAGCCGTTCAGCCGCGCAGTGAGCTTGATGGCGGCAGCTCCGCGCTCCCGGAATATCTCCGAGAAACAGGAAGTGATGATGGCTACCGGAATAAAAATCCAGGACGCCGAGATTGTATTTGCCGCAGCAAACAGGCCGAGATCGCGCGCTGAGGCAATCCCCGCAAGGAACATCTGTGCCGCTTTTACCTGTACAGAAATAAAGATGCTGGAGATAGCCAGCGGCAATCCGGCATACAGCAGATAGCGCAGATAGGTATTGCGCTTCTCCTGAGGGGGTGCCAGGTCCTGGTTTTCCCGATAGAAGTTGAAACGCTTAATGACGTAGGGCACCAGCGTAACGGCCACAATAGACAGGGTCAGCCACAACGGATTGAGATGTAGCCAGGCGATGGTGAAACTCAAGGTAAAGCCCAGCAGCAGGCCAATTGAGTTGGCCACGGTATTTAACCGTGAAGCCAGTCGCGCGTTGTTATACACGCTGAACGTATCCTGAGTGACAAACACCGATGAAATAAACGAGGCCAGGGCAAACGCGAGGAAGTTTTCCTGCATGTTGTACCACACCCAAATCAACACCGGGATCGATGTCAGCAGTAACAACACTAACCGCATATTGCGCGCAACGGTCATCAGGCGCAGGCCTTTGGGCGCACTTTTGCTGATGCGTTTAAAGAGGATGGTTTCCGTGCCAAAAATCGCCACGGTTTGCACCATCGAGAATAACGAAGTAGAAAACGCCATTTGGCCGAAGATGGTTGGGCCAAAGGATTTTGCCACGTAGGAGGTCACAAATATGACGCCAAACACCGAGACGAGCTTCTCAGACATCATCCAGGCGGCATTAGACATTACGCTCAATTTCATTGACTGATCCTTAGTATTACTTACAGCAACTGCCTTTCGGTACAACGTCCTTGAAATGAATTAACAAGCGCTCAGTGGGCCTGACCTAAATTAAGAACTTCAAACCAAACTGGTCCGAAAAATGAGATTCGCGTCAGGATTCTTTGAATGAATTCAGGATAATTCCGATTAAACCTGGTGCGAATCTCTGCGGATGTAAACGATTTCAACCTCAATTCGAAGAAAAAGTTTACTAGCACACCCTGTGATTTTGACAAACAGGTTATGCCGAATTTCCAATGATTGTAGTATTTTTCTGCATTTGGGATGGAATGAATCTATATCAAAAACCCAAAGCCAGGAAGGCGTTCAACGGCATTCATAATAAAATAAGATTTATCCCATGATGATATTTATTCTAAATAACTTAATTTAACCCTCGCAATTCTAATCGCGCACTTTAATACTGCATTAATACTCTTTTTGCAGTACCAGATATTAATACAGTTATTCTCATCCACTAATTGATAAGAAAGGTAAGAGCATTTATGAGAAAGTCACGATATAGCGAAGAGCAAATCACAAATGCCATTAAAGCTTCTGAAACAGGAGTGAAAGTCAGGGAGATTTGTGAGGAGCTAGGCATCTCAGAGGCAACCTTCTATAGTTGGAAGAAAAAGTTCTCCGGACTTTCTTCCGAAGAAGGTAGAAAAATCAAAGAATTGGAGGATAAGCTGCAGAACCTTTCCCGCGAGTTGCAGTCGTTGAGTTCCGACAAGGAGATGCTGCAAAGCGTATTGAAAAACTTCTTCACCACAAATGAAAAACGTCAGGCCGTTAACTTCCTGCAAACTACCTTCGACATTGGCACCCGTCGCAGCTGTCGCTTGCTGGATATTAGCCGTAGCGTTTACCACTATCCTTCAGGTTCCGATAATCACTAACGACATTAAGGCCGCTGTTATTTGACTTAATGCTGAGATTTGTTCTTACCAGAAGAGATGAAGATCATTTAATTCGGCGTTCGCAACATAACAATTCGCACCATTTTTTCCTGATGATTATCATCGCGGAATTGCTTCCTTTTTTGCGGTAAAATTGATTCACATCAGCAAAAGTCTCGCTATTCAAGCCATTTAGACGAGGGCCAATCTCATTTCGGTGAGATTGGCCCTTCGAATATTACTTTATCAATATTAATACTCAGCCCTGAATGCAGATAATTCTGTTAAGCATTCATGAACAACAGAGTGTAACCGCTCGCACATCACCTCTTCTTTAAATTGGATCTATTGCCTTACGCAATGATCATCTTCTCGATTATCGCCATACCTTATCCCATGCATCAGTACCAGGATTCATCCAGATCGAAAACGTTATCATGCCTAAACAATTACATTAAAAAATGGCAACTCGCGTGAAATATCACCCCATAATTCATCGCTGTGTTTAATCAATTTTTATCAGGCTTCTAGCGGGTGTTTCTGAACTCTGATGTTATCCCTTGAGCAAACAGTGGCTTTTCCAAGGGATTTTCAGTGCCAAAATGCAATTAAAATGCATCCCAGAGACACTTTTATCCCGCTCATTAGGGCCTTTTAGCCCACCTCCAGGAGGTAAATCATCGCGGAAGCCTGCGATAGATACGCGGCGCGAGTGCTTGAAGCAACGCTTTGTTATGTCAAACCAGAGGTCAAACAGCGGTGAAATTGAGGGGAATTGTTATAAGACGACGATATGAGAGGTGATAAACGCCATTTCAGCGCACAAAACCGACTGGTCAAATTCTTAAAAACACTAAAGAAAGCGCTGCTGAGCAATCATTTCAGCAGCGGAAATCATTCGTTTCAGATCGGTTTGACCACCGGCTGCGGTTTAATGCGCATCGCGTAAATCACGCCGACAATCAGACAACCAATGCCAATACCGGTCAACAGCGGCGGCCAGCTTTGTCGCCACAGGAAGGTCCACAGTAATCCGGCTAAGGTTTCGAATACGATAAGCGGCCCCATGATCACGGTGGGCACACGCTGGCTCGCCGCATTCCAGCACAGCGTGCCGAGCCAGGAGCAAATCAGGCCAATCGCTAGCATCAGCAACAGATAGCGCGTTGGCTGTGGCCCAAACGGCAGCGCGAAGTCCGGTTGCTGCCAGTAAAGCTGACCACAAACCAATAAATAGAACACCAACGCCAAGGGTAAGGTGACCAGTCCCTGCGCAGTCGCCCAGCTACCGGGCTTATGCTGCGGGTGAGCGCGCAGCCAGATACCATTACGCAACGGATACCAGGTCCAGCACGCCACCGCTAATACGGCCAACAGCAGACCGGTGAGATAACGTGACCAATCAAAGTTCGGCCCCTGCATCTGCAGTTCTGCAGCATTCACGCACGCTAAACCCGCAGCGATAATCAATAAGGCCGGTAAGAGCTTACGCCAGGAAAGTCGTCCCTCAAGATGGCCATAACAGAGATTGGCCGTCACGGTGATCACCACCGGCAGCGTGCCGATGATCATGGTCGATATAGGTGCACCGGTGCGCTGAATCGCACTGGCGAGAAATGCGTAATAGAGCAAATTGCCGATTAGCGACAGTTTGAGCGCTTCCAGCCAGTCTTTGCGCGCCAGCAGGCGCAAACGACGACGGTCCAGCCACGCCAGCGGCAGCACCACCAGGCCAAACGCCACATAGCGCCCGGCTGACTGTAAGGTTCCTGGATAGTCCGGTATCAGCAGAGGGCCAACGAAAATCAGCCCCCACATCAGTCCAGCCGCTAAAGCAAATACAATCCCAGCCAACATACGTTCTTCCTTTATCACAATGCGACAGCAGTGTGGCGCAAACCGATAATAAAGGCTTGTAGCAGATTGCGGTTAGCGTGAGGGGAAGACTTGCTTTTGAAAACGCCCAGGCGTAATGCCGTAGCGATGGGCGAAGGCTCGCGTGAGATGCGCCTGGTCGGTCAATCCTACCGTCGCTGCCACGGAGGCAGCGCTTTCGCCTTGAGCCAGTCGCTGTTTAGCCTCGAACAAACGAAATGCCATCAGCATTTGATGGGGCGTGACATGGAAGTGCTGTTTAAAACTACGCAGGAAGTGCCAGGGCGACAAGGCAGCCAGCGTGGCCAGCTCTTCCAGACGCACCGGCTCCGCCAGATTTTCTCGCAGATATGCTTTCACCACATCGAAACGATGCGCACCTTCTGCGGGCCTGGCTTTGCCTTGATGTGCCAGTGGACGCAGCAGCTCAAGCAGTTCCAGTAACAGGCTTTCACGCTCCAGCGCGCTGGTCGCCTGCCACATCTGCGACAGCCGCTGTGAAAAGGGCTGCGCCAGACGCACATCCGTGCGCAATGCTTCACTGAACCACCAGTCACGATCGCCGGTCAGCCGATCCATCTCCTGCGGATCGATGTAAATCATGCGATAGCGCCAGCCCTCTTCGCAGGCCGATTCCCCCGTGTGTAACTCATCTGGATTCATCATCACCAGCGAGTGTTGCGGTGCCGTGTAATGCGTTCCGCGATAGCGGAAGCGCTGTGCGCCGGACTCAATGGTGCCAATGCCAAAGGCTTCATGGGTATGCGGCTCAAAGGCATAACGTGAGATGTGAGCCTGATACAGTTCAATGCCAGGCAATTCAGCAAATTGCTGAAATTGTGCCTGGTCGCACTTATCAGGAAAAAATTCGGGAACCACCTTCACGCCACACCTCCGGTAAAAACAGCTCAATAAGCATGCGCGGCTGGGAGGGGAAATGCAAAGCAGTTTTGCTTTACCTGTACACGGATTGATCGCGATACTGGAGCCCTGCATATAAAGGAGGACGTGATGGCAAATCGAGTGGTTGTGGTGGTGGATATGCAAAACGGCGTACTGGAAACGCCGCGTTTCGATCGTGAAGGGCGCAGTGTCCGCATCAATCAATTAACGGCTGCAGCCGACCAGGTCATTTTTATCCAACACGTTGGGCCTGGCATGGAAGTAGACACAGATGGCTGGCAGATTATTCCGGAGTTACAGCAGCCCGCCAATGCGCGCTATGTGAACAAAACCGCCTGTGACAGTTTCTGGCAAACCGACTTTGCCGCTGTGCTTGATCAGCATGACATTAAGAGCTTCGTGATTTGCGGCTGCGCCACCGATTATTGTGTCGATACCACCATTAAAGTGGGCGCGAGCCTGGGCTATCGCATCACCGTTGCCGCCGATGCCCACACCACCGCTGACCGCACTTACGTGACCGCGCAACAGCAAATCAATCAGCACAATGAAGTCTGGGCCGATCTCATCCTGCCGGGCAACCCGGTGCTGGTGCGTGATACCGATGATCTGCTGCGCGAGTGGCGACCGCACTAGTTCTTAATATACGGATTAAGATCCTGCGAACATAAAAAAGGCCATTCATGAAGAATGGCCTTTTCAATTCAACATCAGGTTACCTGTTTACACAGGGCCCAATCAGAAAGGAATGTCGTCGTCAAAGTCCATTGGCGGTTCATTGTTCGCCGGTGCACTCTGCTGCTGCGGACGCTGCTGTGCGCCGCCGCTGAACTGGTTGCCGCCCTGAGGCTGCTGTTGAGGTTGTTGTGGCTGGCCCCAACCGTTGTTATTGCCGCCGCCCTGGCCACCCATTGGTGCGCCACCGGCGTTCGCGCCCTGCTGACGTCCACCCAGCATCTGCATGGTGCCGCCAACGTTGACGACCACTTCAGTGGTGTACTTTTCCTGGCCGCTCTGATCCTGCCATTTACGGGTACGCAACTGGCCTTCAATGTAAACCTGAGAACCTTTACGCAGGTACTCGCCTGCGACTTCGGCAAGCTTGCCGAACAGCACAACACGGTGCCACTCGGTAATCTCTTTGTTTTCACCGGTGGTCTTGTCGCGCCAGCTTTCCGACGTGGCCAGCGTAATGTTGGCTACCGCGCCACCATTTGGCATGTAGCGCACTTCCGGATCCTGACCCAGATTCCCGACTAGAATCACTTTGTTTACGCCACGACTGGCCATGTTGCTGTCTCCCGATGAGTTGATGCTAAAAGTCTAAGCCAAAAATTGTATCACGTCACAATGACGGTGCCCACTTCAGAGCAGGCTCCCAATTTTTCTTCGTCACACAGAATAGCAAAAACACTGGATATTTATTCAGTTTATTTTTTGTGCCATAATGATGCGTTTCTGCTGGTCGTGCTGGCAAGGCATGGCGAGTGTTGTTCAATCCGGGAAAGGTGAATGGATAAGATCGAAGTCCGCGGTGCGCGCACCCATAATTTGAAGAATATCAACCTGATCATCCCTCGCGATAAGCTGATTGTGGTCACCGGTCTGTCGGGTTCCGGGAAGTCGTCGCTGGCGTTTGATACGCTATATGCCGAAGGTCAGCGCCGCTATGTTGAATCGCTCTCGGCCTATGCACGTCAGTTTCTTTCATTAATGGAGAAACCGGACGTTGACCATATTGAAGGTCTTTCGCCCGCCATTTCTATTGAACAGAAATCGACTTCGCACAACCCGCGTTCAACGGTCGGTACCATTACCGAAATCCATGACTATCTGCGTCTGTTGTTTGCCCGTGTCGGTGAACCGCGTTGCCCCGATCATGATGTGACGCTGGCGGCACAAACCGTGAGCCAGATGGTGGACCAGGTGTTGGCGCAAGAAGAGGGCCGCCGCCTGATGCTGTTGGCGCCAGTGGTAAAAGATCGCAAAGGCGAGCACACCAAAACGCTGGAAAACCTTGCGGCTCAAGGTTATATCCGTGCCCGTATCGACGGTGAGGTTTGCGATCTGTCTGATCCACCGAAGCTGGAACTGCAGAAGAAACACACCATTGAAGTCGTGATTGATCGCTTCCGCGTGCGTGACGATCTGGCGACACGTCTGGCGGAATCCTTTGAGACCACGCTGGCGCTGAGTGGCGGCACCGCCATTGTGGCGGATATGGACGACAGTAGCGCTGAAGAGATGCTGTTCTCCGCTAACTTTGCCTGCCCGATTTGTGGCTACAGCATGAGTGAACTGGAACCGCGCCTGTTCTCGTTCAACAACCCGGCCGGTGCGTGCCCAACCTGTGATGGTTTGGGTGTACAGCAATATTTCGATCCCGATCGTGTGGTGCAAAACGGCGAGCTGTCACTGGCGGGAGGCGCGATTCGTGGCTGGGACCGCCGCAACTTCTATTACTTCCAGATGCTGCGTTCATTAGCAGAGCACCTCGATTTTGATGTCGAAGCCCCGTTTAACAGCCTGAGCGACAAAGCGCGCGAGGTGATTTTATACGGTTCCGGCAAAGAGAATATCGAATTTAAATACATCAACGATCGCGGCGACACCTCAGTGCGTCGTCATCCGTTTGAAGGTGTGTTGCACAACATGGAGCGCCGCTACAAAGAGACGGAATCCAATGCTGTGCGTGAAGAGCTGGCGAAATTCATCAGCAACCGCTCCTGCACCAGCTGCGAAGGCACACGTCTGCGTCGTGAAGCGCGTCATGTGTTTGTCGAGAACACCAACTTGCCGACCATCTCAGAGATGAGCATCGGTCATGCTACGGACTTCTTCCGTAACCTCAAGCTCAGCGGCCAACGCGCGCAAATCGCTGAGAAAATTTTGAAAGAGATCGGCGATCGCCTGAGTTTCCTGGTCAACGTCGGTCTGAATTACCTCTCAATGTCACGTTCCGCGGAGACCTTATCCGGTGGTGAGGCACAGCGTATTCGTCTGGCAAGCCAAATCGGTGCGGGCCTGGTGGGCGTGATGTACGTGCTGGATGAGCCATCGATTGGTCTGCATCAGCGTGATAACGAGCGTCTGCTCGGGACGCTGATTCACCTGCGCGATCTGGGTAACACTGTGATTGTGGTGGAGCATGATGAGGATGCAATCCGCGCGGCAGACCATGTAATTGATATCGGCCCTGGCGCGGGCGTCCACGGTGGTCAGGTGGTGGCCGAGGGTGATGTGAATGCCATTATGGCAAACGAAGCCTCATTGACCGGCCAATATTTGAGTGGCAAACGCGAAATCGCGATTCCCCAACAACGCGTGAAGGGTGATCCCGCCAAAGTCCTTAAACTGACCGGCGCACGTGGCAATAACCTGAAAGATGTGACGCTGACGATCCCGGTAGGCCTGTTTACCTGTATCACTGGCGTGTCGGGCTCGGGTAAATCAACGCTGATCAACGATACCTTGTTTCCGATTGCTCAGCGTCAGCTCAATGGTGCCACTACCACTGAAGTTGCCCCGTATCGCGAGATTGCTGGTCTGGAGCACTTCGATAAAGTCATCGATATCGATCAGAGCCCAATCGGTCGTACACCGCGCTCTAACCCGGCCACCTACACCGGCATTTTCACGCCGGTACGTGAACTGTTTGCCGGCGTGCCGGAAGCGCGTTCGCGTGGTTACAATCCGGGTCGTTTCAGCTTTAACGTGCGTGGCGGACGCTGTGAAGCCTGTCAGGGCGATGGCGTAATCAAAGTCGAGATGCACTTCCTGCCAGACGTTTACGTGCCTTGCGATCAGTGCAAGGGCAAACGCTATAACCGTGAAACGCTGGAGATTAAATATAAAGGCAAAGGCATTCACGAAGTGCTGGATATGACCATCGAAGAAGCACGTGAGTTCTTCGATGCGGTGCCAGCGCTGGCACGTAAGCTGCAAACGCTGATGGATGTAGGTCTGTCATATATTCGCCTCGGTCAGTCGGCTACCACGCTCTCCGGTGGTGAAGCCCAGCGCGTGAAGCTGGCGCGTGAGCTGTCGAAGCGCGGCACCGGGCAGACACTTTACATCCTGGATGAACCGACTACCGGTCTGCACTTCGCCGATATCCAACAGCTACTGGAAGTGCTGCATCAGTTGCGCGATCAGGGCAATACCATTGTGGTGATTGAGCACAACCTTGATGTGATCAAAACCGCTGACTGGATTGTTGATCTCGGTCCTGAAGGCGGCAGTGGCGGCGGGGAAATTCTGGTTTCGGGCACACCTGAAACGGTTGCCGAATGTGAGAAATCCCACACCGCGCGCTTCCTGAAGCCGATGTTAAAGAAGTGATTTTACCAGGTGCGCATCAATGCGCACCCTACATTTTGTATACTGTTTATCCGTAGGGTCGCCATTAATGGCGACCGCTGTTTCAGACATTCCTTTCAGCCAGATTCCGCAGCAAAATGCAGAAACAGGCAAGAATCAGACAACTTCAGGCATATACGCTTTCTCCCCCGCTGACTATCCTTATACCGTTCCTTTTTAGCGCAACCCAACGCGCCTTTATCCCTTCAGCTCACTGAACGGGATCCCGCAATAAACTCACGACACACCCGATTGGAGACACCATGAATATTACGCATGCCTATGCCGCACAGGACGCGAAATCTAAACTCGCCCCGTTCGACTATAAGCCGCGCGAGCTGCGCGCTCATGATGTGCAGATTGAAGTGTTGTACTGTGGCGTTTGCCACTCCGACCTGCATACTGCGCGCAATGAATGGAAAAACACCATTTTCCCTGTAGTGCCAGGCCATGAAATTGTTGGACGCGTGACCGCAGTTGGCGCGCACACCCACAAATATAAAGTGGGCGATTTGGTCGGTGTTGGCTGTATGGTTGACTCCTGCCGCAGCTGTCCGAGCTGCCAGGAAGGACTGGAGCAGTATTGCGAAAATGGTTTTGTTGGCACCTACAATGGTGAAGACCGTGAAACCCGAGCCATCACTTACGGCGGCTACTCCACCAGCATGGTCGTTGACGAGAGTTTCGTTCTGCGTATACCGGAAAACCTCGACCTGGCCGGTGTTGCGCCCCTGCTGTGCGCCGGTATCACCACCTATTCTCCGCTGCGCCACTGGAATGTAGGCCCAGGGCAGAAAGTCGGTATCGTCGGTCTTGGCGGCCTCGGCCATATGGGTGTGAAACTTGCCCATGCCATGGGCGCACATGTGGTGCTGTTCACCACCTCTCCATCAAAAATTGAGGATGGTAAACGTCTCGGCGCCGATGAAGTGGTGATTTCAAAAGATGCCGATCAGATGGCACAGCATACCAACAGCTTTGATTTCATCCTCAACACCGTTGCTGCTCAGCACGATCTTAACCCGTTTATTGCCCTGCTGAAACGCGATGGCAACATGACATTGGTTGGCGCGCCAGAGCACGATCACCCAGCACCACAGGTGTTCAACCTGATCTTCAAACGTCGCAGCATTGCCGGTTCACTGATTGGTGGCATCGCTGAAACTCAGGAGATGCTGGATTTCTGCGGCAAGCACGGTATCACTTCAGACATCGAGCTGATCGCCATGAACCAGATCAACGAAGCCTACGAACGTATGCTGAAAAGCGACGTGAAATACCGCTTCGTGATTGATATCAACACCCTGCGTGAAGAGTCTGCGGCTTAATTAGCGCGAATCTTCATCATGGCTGATGCCCGCCGCGCGTGTGGCGTCAGCCTGTTGCCAGGAAGCATCCACCAGATAATAGATCTGCGAATCCTTTAGTGAACCATCCAGCCACAATGTACTCCAGTGCGTCTTATTGAGGTGCTCGCTCGGAAACACATCGCTGTGCTCCTCTCGTAGTAAATCCGCAAGAGCAGGCGAGGTTTTTAACGACAGCGCCGGACGCCCTTTTGCATCATGCACCATGGCAAATAGCACACCCTCGCTTTTGATTTGCGTGGCATCCCATTCATTTTTATAGGTTTGCTCCGCGCCCGGTTTGCTCATACAAAAAGTCAGTAAATCCGAAGTGTTCATGCTGTACTCCCTTTCATCGATGGGCAGATAACTGCGCGGCATTCCGCCTGCCAGAATCATAACGTCATCACACCGTTTAAGTGTGCAGCATGTCGCCAAAAGGTAAAGGCCAGCTCGGCAGATTAGGGCGATAAAAAAACCGCCAGCCCGAAGGCATGGCGGTTTTTATCTTGCTGCGAGGTGTATTTACATCACGGCAGCAAAGGCTTCAGCGACCTGATTCACGTTACGGCTATTAAGGCCGGCAACGCACATACGGCCGCTGGCGATCAGGTAGACGCCGAACTCATCACGCAGGCGATCAACCTGCTGCGCACTCAGACCGGTGTAGCTGAACATACCGCGCTGCTTCAGCAGGTAATCGAAGTTTTTTCCCGGCAGCTTGGTGCTCAGCACGTTAACCAGTGCCTGACGCATTTCGATGATACGCAGACGCATCGCTTCCACTTCTGCCAGCCAGTTGTTCAGCAGAGCTTCGTCGTTCAGCACGCAGGAAACCACCTGAGCACCGAAGTTTGGTGGACTGGAGTAGTTACGACGCACAGTGGCTTTCAGCTGACCCAGCACGCGTGCAGACTCTTCTGCGCTTTCGCACACAATCGACAAGCCGCCAACACGTTCGCCGTACAGCGAGAAGATTTTCGAGAACGAGTTGCTGACCAGTGCAGGCAGGCCCGCAGCGGCAATCGCGCGGATGGCATATGCATCTTGTTCCATACCGGCACCAAAGCCCTGGTAGGCGATATCGAGGAATGGAATCAGCTCCTGCGCCTTCAACACTTCAGTGGTCTCATCCCACTGCGCGTCAGTCAAATCTGCGCCCGTCGGGTTGTGGCAGCATGGGTGCAGCAACACGATGGACTGCTTTGGCAGTGTCTTCAGTTTGGCAATGAAGGCATCGAACTTCACACCGTTGGTTTCCGCGTCGTACCACGGATAGGTGTTCACCTCGAAACCGGCACCGTTGAAGATCGCGACGTGGTTTTCCCACGTTGGGTCACTCACCCACACGTTGGAATGCGGGAAATAACGCTTCAGGAAATCTGCCCCCACTTTTAACGCACCAGAACCGCCGAGCGTCTGAATAGAAGCAATACGTCCCGCTTTCAGCATTGGATGTTCTTTACCAAACAGCAACGGGGCAATGGCGTTACGGTAAGGTCCCAGGCCTTCCATCGGCAGATAGAGCGAAGCCTGATGCGGCTGCGCCTGCAGGCGCTCTTCGGCTGCAGCAACGGCCTGTAGCTGAGGAATGATGCCCGCCTCGTTGTAATAGAGGCCGATGCTCAGATTCACTTTGTTGTCACGCGGATCCTGTTTGAAGGTTTCCATCAGCGACAGAATCGGATCGCCAGCATAAGCATCAACGTTTTGAAACACGGTGCAGATCTCCATGATTGGTCATAAAAAGTCGGTAAAGAGGCGTCATCAAACCATATAACGGCCAGGACGGTGATTCATTGCGATGATGAGATTAAGTATCACCGCACCTGCGATAGAGGCCACCAGCATCGGCAGCGACACCACAAACAGTGATGCGAGTACCACGCAGGTATCCACCGCCATTTGCAGTTTGCCCGCGCGCAGACCGATGCGGTCTTGCAGCCAGAGCGCCAAAATATTGATACCACCCAGGCTGGCTTTGTGACGAAACAACACTATAAACCCAATACCCATCACCACGTTACCGAACAATGCCGCATAAAAGGGATTTAGCGCAGAAAAATGAATGAATAACGGATGTAAATGCGTAAACAGCGAAACCAGTCCAACGGCGCAGAAGGTTTTAATGGTGAATTCCCATCCCATACGGCGCACCGCCAGCCAGTAAAACGGCAGGTTGATCAGGAAAAATGCGCTGCCGAAGGAGAGCGGTGTCAGATAGCTGATTAAGAAGGCAATGCCTGCGGAGCTGCCCGTCAGCGCGCCCGCCTGTTTCAGCATAATCACGCCAAATGAGACCATTAATGTGCCGAGCACAATGGCCAGCGCATCTTCAATCAGCGAATGAGGAACTTTGGTAGGTTGAACGACGTTATCCATGGATTAATCTCAGTGCAAATGATGCGGTTCAAATGCAAAAAACGCACCACATAGGCGACGTCTAGTCGCCACCCATGTGGTGCCAGCGATTATCCAATTGATAACTAAGGCGCTTTTATTGCAGATTTTTGTGCATCAATTAATGAACCAGCAATCAATTCATGCACAAATCTGTTTCTGGTGCGCGTTTTTCGCATTTTTCAGCCAAATATTGCGCCAGATTAGCACATCATGCACTTTTTTGGCGCGTTTTGTGCTCAGGGATCATCATCAAACCGTTCTCTTTTAATCGGTTTAAAACTACGGAAGTCTTCACATGCGCCACGCTCTGATGCCCCGCCACTAATTGGCTGATCAACGCGCTGAGTGACGCCAGATCGGCGACGGCAACTTTCAGCAGATAATCGGCATCTCCGGTGGTTTTGAAAGCATCAACAATGGCGGCTTCCTCCTCCACCATGCGATGGAAACTCGCTTCATAATCAGGTGTGTGATTTTTCAAACGCACTTCAATCAAGCCCACCATTCCGAGACCCACGGCGTCCGGCGAGAGCCGTGCGTGATAACCCAAAATGAGGTTTGCCTGTTCAAGGTTGATGCGGCGGCGTGAACATTGGGACGCCGAAAGACCGACTAAATCACTGAGTTCCTGATTGGTGAGGCGGCCGTTAGATTGTAATAGTGTCAATATCTTAAGGTCGTAATCGTCTACCTGGGTCATTCTGTTTCCACAGCGTATTAAGGGGCGCTTTGGTACAGATAACCTGATTAAAGCCGGGGTTGTCCAACACTATTTTCTGATGACGTGAATTGCATGCACAAATCGTGCATGCAACGGGCATGAAAGGATTATTCGTCGTCGTAAGAGGGTCCAGCGTAGTTATCAAATCGTGACCACTGACCGTTAAAGGTCAATCGTACGGTGCCGATCGGCCCGTTTCGCTGTTTACCGAGAATGATCTCCGCGATGCCTTTCAGATCGCTGTTTTCGTGATAAACCTCGTCGCGATAGATGAACATGATCAAGTCGGCATCCTGTTCGATCGATCCGGATTCACGCAGATCTGAGTTCACTGGACGTTTGTCCGCTCGCTGCTCCAGAGAGCGGTTGAGCTGCGACAGTGCCACCACCGGCACATTGAGCTCTTTCGCCAGGGCTTTCAACGAACGCGATATCTCGGCAATCTCCAGCGTACGGTTATCCGACAGCGACGGCACGCGCATCAATTGCAGGTAGTCGATCATGATCAAGCTCAGACCGCCATTTTCACGGAATACACGGCGTGCGCGTGAGCGGACCTCCGTTGGCGTCAAACCAGAAGAATCATCGATATACATGTTCTTCTTCTCCAGCAGGATCCCCATGGTAGCGGAGATACGCGCCCAGTCTTCATCTTCCAACTGACCGGTTCGAATACGGGTCTGATCCACACGTGACAGTGAAGCCAGCATACGCATCATCAATTGTTCGCTGGGCATCTCAAGGCTGAAGATTAATACCGGCTTATCTTGCAGCATTGCCGCGTTTTCACACAGGTTCATGGCGAAGGTGGTTTTACCCATCGATGGACGCGCGGCAACGATAATCAGATCCGAGCCCTGTAGACCGGCGGTTTTTTTATTCAGGTCCTGATAGCCAGTATCGACTCCTGTGACACCATCGTGCGGCGTCGACACCAGCGCCTCAATACGCGATACCGTGGCTTCCAGAATCTGCTCAATGTTCTGCGGGCCTTCATCTTTATTCGCGCGCTGTTCGGCGATTTTGAAGACGTTGGATTCGGCGAAATCGAGTAGATCTTCGCTGCTGCGGCCTTGAGGATCATAACCCGCATCGGCAATTTGATTCGCCACCGAGATCATTTCGCGCACCACCGCACGTTCACGTACGATATCCGCATAGGCACCGATGTTCGCGGCACTTGGGGTGTTTTTCGCTAACTCTGCCAGATAGGCAAAGCCACCCGCCATCTCCAGCTCACCTAACGTTTCCAGCGATTCGGATAAGGTAATCAAGTCAATCGGCTGGCCCATTTCCAGCAGGCGCTGCATTTCAGAGAAGATCATGCGGTGCGAGCGGTTGAAGAAATCTTCCGCGACGACGCGCTCAGAGACGTTATCCCAGCGCTCGTTATCCAGCATCAACCCACCGAGCACCGACTGCTCCGCTTCAATGGAATGCGGCGGCATTTTCACGCCTTCCAGCTGCCGATCGCGGGTTTCGTTGGATTTGTTGGTGGGTTTATTTCCTGCCATAGTGAATGCATTACCGATCGTGAAAGGGACGCGCAAGTATACCGTCCCAGGATGAACAATCACAGGAGTCAGAATGGCAAAGCGTATTCAGTTCAACCAACACGGTGGCCCGGAGGTGTTGCAATGGGTCGATTTTGAGCTGGCCGATCCCAGCGAGCATGAAGTTCAGGTCGAGAATAAGGCGATTGGCATCAACTACATAGACACCTATGTACGCAGCGGACTCTATCCGGTGGGCGCGTTTCCCTCTGGCCTTGGCACCGAAGCGGCGGGCGTGGTCAAACGCGTGGGCTCTGCCGTGACACGTTTTAAGCCCGGCGACCGGGTGGTGTATTGCCAGGCCACGCTGGGGGCCTATAGCGAGCTGCATAATGTGGCGGAAGATCGCCTGGTGATCTTGCCAGACAGCATCAGCTTCGAGCAGGGCGCCGCCTCATTCCTGAAAGGGTTAACCGTGCAATATCTGCTGCGCCAGACCTATAAAGTGAAAGCGGACGAGATCTTTCTGTTCCACGCGGCGGCCGGTGGGGTGGGTTTGATTGCCTGCCAGTGGGCGAAAGCGCTGGGTGCGCATTTGATTGGCACCGTCGGGTCGGCTGAAAAAGCGAAAATTGCCAAAGATGCAGGCGCATGGGCGACGATTAACTACCGGGAGGAGAATATTGCCCAACGCGTCAGCGAATTGACCAACGGCGAGAAAGTGGGCGTGGTGTATGACTCCGTCGGGAAAGATACCTGGGAACCGTCGCTCGATAGCCTGCGCCGTCATGGCTTGATGGTGAGTTTTGGTAATGCGTCAGGGCCGGTAACCGGTGTCGATCTCGGCATTCTGAACAAGAAGGGATCGCTGTTTGTTACGCGCCCTTCGCTGTTTGGATACATCACCAACCGTCAGGAGCTCGACAGCGCCAGCAATGAACTTTTCTCACTGATTGCCAGCCGCGCCATTCAGTTGAAAGTGCCAGAAGAGCAGAAGTTTGCCTTGAGCGATGCCGTACGCGCGCATCAGGTACTGGAAAGCCGCGCCACACAGGGCTCAAGTTTACTGATCCCCTAAAAGTTAAGGGCTTCCCGAAGGAAGCCCTTTTTTTCTTTCTTTTTATAGTTCGCGCTGGTGTAGGGTCAGCGGCGATGAATTCGTTTGAATTACTTTACGCATCCTGACAGAAAACATAAGTAAAAAATATGTTTAAATGCAGATTTGTACTAAGCAATTATTCACTCTGTGATCGCCCCCGCATTTAGCGCCAGCCATTCCTGTCTAAGTGACTGATTTTTCTTTTCAGTCTGTTCAATTTAGCTTCACCACTTGGTGTGGTAAATGCGCGGTAAAGCCAGACGGCGACCACTGCCAGCACCAACCATGGCAACAACTTGATAACAAGTGCAAACAATCCGCCCAGGAACATAACGACGGTGGCGACGATCAATGCCGCAATGACACCCAGCAATGAGACGCCGGTCAACAGCAGCATCAGAAAAAAGCCGATAACAAATAAAATTTCCACGAAGGCTCTCCTGTGTAAGTAACACAGTGTGCATTACAAGATGCGTGCCAAATTAGAAATTTAGGTAATGTGTTGAAAATCAAGGAAAAGATTGAGGGTTAAGCTAAATGCAGTGATGAGATTCACTAAGTTGTGGCGTGATAAAAACCACATCTTAACAGCTTAATGATTCCTGATAATGTTCAAGGGCGGCCTGAAGGCCGCCCCTACGACGTCAGATAACGTGAGATCACGCTTCTTGTGGAATTCTATCTGCCACTAAGGCTAGTGCCGCTTCCAGCACACGAACATCCGCACCCGGTTTATGCGCATTTTCACTTAAATGACGGCGCCACTGACGTGCGCCCGGAATGCCCTGGAACAGACCCAGCATATGACGAGTGACGTGACCAAGATAGGTTCCCTTGCTGAGTTCTGCTTCGATATAAGGATACATCGAACGCACCACGGCAACCGGATCCACCAGCGCACTGTCGCGACCAAACAGCTCACGATCCACCTGCGCCAGAATGCCGGGGTTTTGATAGGCTTCGCGGCCCATCATCACGCCATCCATATGCTGCAAATGCGCTTTTGCTTCTTCCAGGGTTTTAATGCCGCCATTGATGGCCATGGTCAGCCCGGGGAAATCACGCTTCAGTTGGTAAACGCGTGGATAGTCGAGCGGTGGGATTTCACGGTTCTCTTTCGGGCTCAAACCCGAAAGCCAGGCTTTGCGGGCATGAATAATAAAGGTGCCACAATTTCCCTTATCCGCCACGGTGCCAACGAAATCACACAGGAATTCATAACTGTCTTGCTCATCAATACCGATGCGCGTTTTGACCGTCACCGGAATGCTCACCACATCGCGCATGGCCTTAATGCAATCAGCGACCAATGCCGCATCAGCCATCAGGCAGGCACCAAAACGGCCGTTCTGGACGCGATCGGAAGGGCAACCGACGTTGAGATTGATCTCATCGTAACCCCGTTCCTCCGCGAGTTTTGCGCACTGCGCCAATGCTGCAGGATCGCTGCCACCTAACTGCAACGCGAGCGGATGTTCCTCTTCACTGTAAGCGAGATAATCACCTTTGCCGTGAATGATAGCGCCCGTGGTCACCATTTCGGTGTACAGCAGTGTATCGCCGCTTAACTTGCGGTGAAAATAACGACAGTGGCGGTCGGTCCAGTCCAGCATCGGGGCGATGGAAAAACGTTGCGAAGAGAAAGTATCGGTCATGAAGCGCAGCAAATCCGGAGTGAGTTAAGTGATGACAATCTGCGCAATGATACCACAGTAATAACGGGCGACACAGCCGCCCGTTACTCAGATTACACCGTTGGTGCGGTGGAGGTAGATGAAGCGGACTGGGATCGTTCGCCCACTTTGACCGGTGCGGTTTCACGGGTGTGGAACGCGACCCACGTCGAGATGACACCCAGCAGTGAGAACATCACCGCAGGACCAATCCAGCCAACCATGCCGTAAACACCCGTGGCGATAAAGGGCAACAATCCCGCCACGACCGAAGCGCCGTTGTACCCCAGTGAAATGCCGGAAGATCGCACATTGGCCGGGAATTGTTCAGAAAACCAGCTTGATTCCACCGCAAAGATAGGGTCATGGCTAAACAGCAGTGACATCGCCACGGCAACAATCACCATCATCACAGCACCCGTATTAATCAGCATAAACATCGGGATACCAAACAAAATGGTGAATATGGCCCCGATGAGGAAGACAGGACGACGACCAACCTTGTCACTGAGAGCGCCATACAACAGGTGACTGCCCAAACCGAGCGCCGAGCCAATCAACGTGCCCCACAACACATGGCGTGTATCGGTGATTTCCGCCAGCACAACATAAGAGAGCATAAAACTGGTGGTGATGTAGTAGCCGCCGGTCTCCGCCAAACGCAGCCCCATAATTTTTACAATGGTGCGCCAGTCACGGCGGATCACTTCCAGCGCCGGTTGCTGAACAATCTGTTTGTCTGCTTTGGCTTTTTCAAACTCGGGTGATTCCGCCACCTGCATACGAATAAAGATGCCGATGGCGACCATTACAAACGAGATCAGGAACGGCATGCGCCAGACCCAGTCACCTTCAAATAACGCAGCAGAGAGTAAGAACGAGCCATTCGCCAACAGCAGACCCAGCGGAATGCCGAGTTGCGGCACCGCACCATAAAAACCGCGTTTTTTGGCTGGCGCATGTTCGAACGCCATCAAAACGGCACCGCCCCACTCTGCGCCAAATCCGATCCCCTGGATCATACGTAATAAGATCAACAAGATCGGCGCCAGTACGCCGGCCTGCTCATAGGTCGGCAATGCACCTATTAATACGGTGGCTCCGCCCATGGCTAACAGCGACCAAAACAGTACGGTCTTACGGCCATAACGATCGCCAAAATGCCCTGCCAGATAGCCGCCGAACGGACGCATCAGGAAGCCAACCGCCAGAGTCGCAAAGGCCGCGAGAATGCCAACGATCGGCTCTTGCGTGTGGAAAAAGATTTTGCCGAACCAGGCCGCAGCCGCCGTGCCGTAGATGAAGAAATCATAGCTCTCTACCGCTGAGCCAATCATGGAAGCAAAAGAGACCTTTGCAGCGTTATCACGGGTGTTAGTAGGTACAGAAGTCGTGTTCATGTGTTACCCCGGTATTATCGTATTTATCGGGCAGCAGTGAAGGAGTGGTTAATTTGCAGGTTTACTCCAGGTTTCGATCACTCTGCTGTCATCACGTTGCCCCAATCCGGCATCTGCTGCCGCCAGATAACGAGCATGAGCGACCTGTAACAGCGGAACCTCAGCGTGACAGGCGGTCGCCGCCTCTGCCACTAACCCGCTATCTTTCACAAAGATATTGATGGCGCTGGACACCGCGACGTCCGTACCTTCCAACATGCGCGGGCCGCGATCTGACAACATCCATGACCCCGCAGCGCCGCGTTCAACCAGCTTGAGTACTTGCGCCGGTTCTAACCCCAGCGACTGTGCAAGGCTTAATGCTTCCGCTGCCGCCACGATATGCACCGAACACAGATGCTGATTGATCACTTTGATCCCCTGACCTTCTCCCACCTCAGCCCCGACGATCGACACCGATCCCATGGCGGTGAGCACCGGTTCAACAGTCGCAATCGCGGCGGGGGCCCCCGAGGCAAAAATCACTAACTCCCCGGTGCTGGCGCGAGCCGTCCCGCCCGTCACCGGGGCATCAATCACCTGTGCACCGGCGGAAATCAGTGCGGATGCGGCCTCACGCACTGCCTGCGGCCCCACGGTGGACATAATCACCCAGTGCTGCCCGGCGACCTGTGGTAACGCTTCAGCCACCAAGGCCTGCAGCTGTTGTGGTGTAGCAACCATCACGACCACCACATCCGCTTCGGGCGCTTCGGTGATGCGGCTTACAGCTTCAATGCCTTGCGCCTGTGCACGTTGACGCGACGCTTCGAAAACATCCACCCCGATGACCGCATGTCCTGCACGTTGAATCTGGCAAGCCATCGGGACGCCAATCGCCCCGGTGCCAACAAAAATCACCTTCATACTTTTCTCCTTACGCACCGTTATGCCAGCCAGACGCGGATCGCGCTGACCATGGATTCAGTGGAAATTCCGTAGCGATCGTGCAATGTCGGCAGCGCACCAGCATCCAGGAAACGATCCGGCAAGCCGATATGACGAAATGCAGGCATCACCTGGGCGTGCATTAATGTGGTTGCAACGGCCTCACCTAACCCACCCACTACGCTGTGATTTTCGACCACCACCACCAGCCGTCCAGCACGGCGGCACTGGGAGACAATCGTATCAACGTCCAGCGGCTTAATGGTCGGCACATGCAGCACTGCCACGTCCACATTATCTGCCGCCAGTGCTTTAGCCGTTTCCAGTGCACGCATGGTCATAATGCCGCTGGCGATCAGCAGGACATCGCGGCCCTCGCGCAGCAATTTGGCTTTGCCCAATTCAAATTGGTAATCGTATTCATCCAGCACCAGCGGCACTTTGCCGCGCAGCAGGCGCATATACACCGGCCCTTGATGGTCGGCGATGGCGGCAACCGCCTGTTCGGTATCCAGCGCATCGCAAGGATCGACAATGGTCAAACCTGGAATGCCTCGCATCAACGCAATGTCTTCTGTTGCCTGATGGCTTGGGCCATAGCCCGTGGTTAAACCGGGTAACGCCGCACAAATCTTCACGTTGAGCTGCTCTTCTGCAATCACCTGATGAATAAAATCATAAGCACGGCGAGTGGCGAACACGGCATAGGTCGTGGCGAAAGCCGTCATGCCTTCTTTTGCCATGCCGCCCGCCGCGCCCATCAACAGTTGCTCCGCCATCCCCATCTGGAAATGGCGCTCCGGATATGCCTGCGCGAAAATGTGCAAGTCGGTGTATTTCGACAGGTCCGCAGTCAAGCCTACAATCTCTGGTCGGGATGCGGCCGCTTTGACCAACGCATGCCCAAAAGGCGCGGCAATCGTCGGTTGCCCTTCAGCCGCAATCGATGCAATCATGGCTGAAGTGGTTAAACGCGGCTTTTTCTCTACGGTTTCGCTGCTCATTGTGCGTTCTCCTGCGCCTGGTCGAGGATGGCAATGGCTTGCTGCCACTCTTCAGCATCAACCCGAATAAAGTGATTTTTTTCACGCGCCTCTAAGAACGGCACGCCTTTGCCCATTAAGGTATCCAGTAAAATGACGCGTGGTTTTGGCTCTTTCAGCGCACGCGCCTGGTCAAAAGCCGTTTTTACCGCCGCAATGTCATTGCCATCGACACGCTGCACATGCCAGCCAAATGCCTGCCACTTATCTGCCAGAGGTTCAAATCCCATCACCTTGCCGGAAGGACCATCCGCCTGCTGCTGATTAATGTCTACCAGCACAATCAGGTTGCTGAGTTGATGATGTGCTGCCCCCATCGCCGCTTCCCAGGTCGCGCCTTCGTCCAACTCACCGTCAGACATGGAGTTGTAGACAAATGCAGGGTTGCCTTTATGGCGAAGCGCCAGCGCCATGCCAACGCCGATAGTCAGCCCTTGTCCGAGTGAACCTCCGGAAATTTCCATGCCGGGTGTGTAGGTCGCCATCCCCGACATCGGCAGACGACTGTCGTCCGCACCATAGGTTTCCAGTTCCTCTTCAGGGATGACACCCGCTTCAATCAACGCGGCATAAACCGCAATGGCATAGTGACCATGTGACAGCAAAAAGCGATCGCGTCCTTCCCACTCCGGTTCGTCGGCACGGTAATTCATCGCATGACACCAGGCGACGGCCAACATATCGGCCAGTCCCAACGCCTGGCCGATATAGCCCTGGCCCTGTACTTCGCCCATTTGCAACGCATAGCGACGGATACGGTACGCATGCTGTGCCAGGCGCTCTGTGGCGGTGACTTCAGGTTCTGCAAGAGTCGTCATATCTGTTCCTGAATGAGGTGAGAGCAACAAAGTTGGCAAGCAATGGAGCAATCTGTCATGGTGAAAGGTGCGGCCTATTCACGTGTCATTTTCACCTACTTGCCGTTTAGCAGCAGATTAACCAGCCTGATAAAGCCGGGACAAAAGCAAAAAATGCATCAACTGTTGAATAGGATTCACCAATGACATTACTGAGAAAAGCGCCTCTTTCGTTGTTACGCGCCTTTGAGGCGGCTGGTCGAACCGGCGCTTTTACCGCTGCGGCAAAGGAGTTGGATTTATCCCCCAGCGCGATCAGCCATGCGATACGCAAGCTCGAAGAAACGCTGGAAACACGCCTGTTTCAACGCAGTACGCGTGAAATCATCCTGACAAAAGAGGGCGGCGTGTTGCTGGAACACATCCAGCGAGGCTTTGATGAGATGCAACGTGGACTTGCGTTGGTCACCGCTGATGAATCGCGTCCTTTACGACTGCATACGGCACCCAGCTTTGCCCATCAATGGCTGCTGCCACGCTTGGGTCGCTTTATTCAGGCCCATCCGCATATTGATTTGCGCTTATCAGCCAGCACAGAATATGCCCGGTTTGAGCAAGATGATTTTGATTTGGATATTGTTTATGGTGAGCCGCGGCCCTCACCTTACGAGAAGATCCCGCTGGCGGTAGAAGAGCTGACACCGCTCTGTTCACCCGCCATTGCCGCGCAGATTCAAAAGCCAGAAGATCTTTATCATCAGCCCTTGATCCAATGCGATGTGCAGCTTTACCAGTGGAAAGGATGGTTTGAAGCCAATAACCTGATCCCTCCACGTCACTACGGTCTGCGCTTTGACCGCAGTTTTATGGCGATTGCGGCTGCTGTGGATGGGCTTGGCGTGGTGCTGGAATCGAAGTTACTGGCAGAACGAGAGCTGGCAAGTGGTCGTTTGGTGTGTCCCCTGATTGAGACGACTCAGGAAATCCACTATATCGGCCACTATCTGGTGTTCCCTCGTCATCAACATCGCCATTATGCTCTCGACAGTTTTAAAGACTGGCTACTTTCCCAGCTCAATCTGGCCCAACTGCGCTGATTGATTACGATCACATATTCCCGGCGATGAAAAAAAACAGGCCGCACATTGGGACCTGATTTTTGTGAGATTGTTCACGTCTGAATAGTGAAGATGTTACCCAGATGTGAATTAAGTGGATTAGAAGTTAAATCCGAGCTGCAACATACCGCCCCAGGTATTGTCATCACCCACCGAACCGGCGAGATCCAGATGAACCGTGTTGTTAAACGGTGACACACCCAGACCAGCGGTAAAGACGTTAGTGTCGTTAGATTTCATATCCGCACGATAACCCGCACGTAAGGCCAACCACTCCAGCACGCGATATTCAGCACCCACGCCCGCATACTGGCTGCTCTCTTCAGACTTAAAGCGTTTGGTTTCAGTCAGATCAACATCACCAGCCAGCGTGAACGCACCGTAATTCCATGCCACGCCCGACGTGACCAACGGACGGATTTGGTAGGTATCGCGATAGCCTTCCACCGTTTTCGTATCAATATCACGTGAAATCAGGTTCTGACCGGTGACACCCACTGTCCAGTGGTCGCCAAAATCGGTTGCGACACCGGCATCAATGTTGAAGCCAGTGTCAGAGCTGCGGTACTGACTGTTGTTGATGTTACTTTTATCGAAGTTATAAATACTGGCGGTGTAGTTGTACAACCAGGTTTTCTGCAATTTCGGGGTAACGCCTACTGAAACCGGATGACCGGCAACGTTGAACTCATGGGCCAGTGCAACGCCGTAGTCGGTGACTAATGCTGCCAAACCGTTACCGCTGGACGTTAATTTATCCTGGTCGCCTGGCAAAGGAATCACCGTGCCGTCTGCGACACCGCGCAGATAAGTGATATCACTCTGGGCAACATTGGCCTGCACATGTGCTGTACCGTAGGCTTTGGTGATAAATGCAAAGGGCAGCGTTTCATTTGGCACGGTAACCGCAAAGGCTACACCCGCAGTGCCATGGGCTTTATCACCCTTTAAACCTTCCAGCTGATTAGCCATATCCCCGGCGGCAGCCTTGAGTTCTGGATAGCCTCGCAGATAATCGGCAAACGTCAGATTATCAATCACGTCTTTGTAGCGATCGACGCTGTCGCTGATGTCATCGACTTTGTTAATTAATTTATCGGCGTCCGTAACCTGAACACCCGCCGAAGGGAAAATAATGCTGACGTTATCTTCAGGTTTGGCTTTGGTCATCAATGCCGGGTTGGCCAGCACCGCCGAACTCCAGGTGGATGAGGCGACGCCCGTCCCCCCCATTGCATCGTTGCGTGCGTCATACCATGTACCCGCTGCCAGAGCTGAAGAAGAAAGAAATACCGCATTCAAACCAACAAGATAAGCAACTTTTTTGTGCCTGAATATTGTCTTCACCATGAGCCTGCCATCACCTTTGAAATGTCGCTGAATCACTCAGAAACGAAACAGTTTAGTTAGCCGCTATTCTGAACCCTGGCTAACGCATCATTGCTGTGAACTAAAAGGAAATAGCACTGCTATTCACAGAATTGGCTGCGCAGACACCATTCTGCTGTTTTGTTATGCAGAAAAATGAACAATACGTAAATTGATACCAGAAATTACTTAAGACCTTTTGAACCTTAGACGCTAACCCGGTGAGTTGCAAAGCAAAATCAGGACGGTTTTTATGCTATCTGGCTGATCTAATAGAGAGTATGAAATTGCTGGAATGGATAAGAGTTGCAGAATGGGAAAGTTAATTCATTGATTATCGTGGGTTTTCTTAGACAACATAAGAACAAAAAGCAATCACAGCAGGGTAAAAGTTTGTGTGATAAAATAACATCGCCTGCAACCTGGAGAATGTTTATGTCAAACCTCACGCCCGCACAACTGCTGACTCAAGCAGAATCACTTTGCCTTGATCGCGGCGTGCGCCTGACCACTCAACGCGCTGAAGTGCTGCGTCTGATGGCCGAGCAAAATGGTTCGATCAGTGCCTATGACCTGTTGGATCAACTGCGCATCAGTGAACCGCAGGCTAAACCGCCAACGATTTACCGTGCACTGGATTTCCTGTTAGAACAAGGGTTTATTCACCGCGTTGAATCTAACAACAGCTACGTGGTGTGCCATCATTTTGACGAACCAGCCCATACCTCAGTCATGCTGGTGTGTGACGGCTGTGCGGCTGTCAGTGAGAAACATGCTCATGGGGTGGAAAAAATCATCGCGGGTTTGGCCGATCAGGCAGGTTTTTCACTGCGTCATACCGTCATTGAAGCGCATGGGTTGTGTGAAAATTGTGCAGAAGTCGCCGCGTGTAAGCACCATGACAGCTGCGATCATGACCATGAAATTGAGAGTAAAAAGAAGGTAAGAAAAGGGTAGTTGGCACTTCCTTGTGCCGTGCCGACGGGTGATCGGCGGGGTAGGAGCATCATCCTTAAAGCGGCTGCTTACCAACGGTAGTCATTATTGTGACTTTCCCAGTCTTTGACTTCCGCTTCGGCTTGCTCTTTCGCATAGCCATAACGTTCCTGAATTTTGCCGACAAGCTGATCGCGTTTACCTTCAATGACGGTCATATCGTCATCCGTCAGCTTGCCCCATTTCTCTTTCATCTTCCCTTTGAATTGCTTCCAGTTACCGCTCGCTTCGTCTTTGTTCATCATAATCCTCCACGTCATCCTGAGTGAGATAAGATGATCCCCTATAAAAGCAAGGAAACATCTACACAACGCGCTACTCATTTGCGCCGTTTGAGATAATTATAGTACCCAGCGTGGATTGCGCAAAAAAATACAGAATAATCTGTAGGTTACGCTTCGCTTATCCCGCACTGAACCAGGTGTCACGCTGCCAGTGACGACGCCACACCCACCACAGCGTTACGCCTCGCAACGTAAGAAACACCGTTACCGCCAGCCATAAGCCATGGTTTCCCAACCAGGGGAGTGATAGCAGAGCAACGCCATAACCCACCGCTGCCATCACCATGCTGTTGCGCATTTCGCGTCCGCGCGTGGCACCAATAAACATGCCATCCAGCAGATAGCACCATACGCCGACCAATGGCAGAATCACCTGCCAGACTAAATAGCGATCGGCTATTTCACGCAGTGTCTCCAGCGAAGTGAGCAGCGCCACGATATATGGACCGGTAAAGGCGTATATCAGGGCAAACATTAACGCGACAATCCCCGCCTGACGGCAGGCTGCATGCCAGATAAGTAATAATCGGCTGCGATCTTTTGCCCCGACAGCCTCCCCTGAGCATGCTTCGACCGCATAGGCAAAGCCATCCAGCGCGTAGGCGGTAAAGGTGAGGAACATCAGCAATACCGCGTTGACTGCCACCACGTCTGGCCCGATGCGCGCGCCCAACAGAGTGAGAGAGGCAAAGCAAATCTGCACCATCAGCGAACGCAGCATAATGTCGCGATTGAGCCGGAACAGGCGCGCAGCATCACCGCGCCAGCTTTGCTTGAGCAGCGTAAAATGGATACCGCGCAGCCTGAGCACGCGCGCTACCATCCATAAACCGACTCCCAGCGTCACATATTCTGCCAATGCGGTTGCCGCCGCAGCCCCCGCCACGCCCCAGTGCAGTTTCAGTACGAAGAGTAAATCGAGCAGAATATTGGCCAGGTTCCCAACGATCAGCAGCACCATGGGCGCCCTGGCATACTGCACGCCTAGCAGCCAGCCAAGAATCACCAGATTGGCCAGTGTGGCCGGCGCGCTCAGCCAGCGAATTTCGATAAATATTTGCGCCTGCTGCTGCACTTCTGGGCTACCGCCCATCAACGTTGCCGCGAGAGTGCTCGCAGGCGTTCGCAGCAGCGCAAACGACAAGCCTGCAACCAAAGCAATCAATAAGGGTTGTATCAACGCGCGCGCCAGTGCGGTTTTATCATTGGCACCAAAGGCCTGGGCCGTCAGCCCGGTGGTGCTCATGCGCAGGAATAGCAGCAGCATAAAGATGAAGCTGGTCGCTGTAGTACCGACAGCCACGCCGCCCAGATAAATAGGACTATCGAGATGACCAATCACCGCCGTATCAACCACGCCGAGCAGCGGGACAGTAATATTGGAGAGAATCATCGGCAGCGCCAGCCGCCAGAGTGCTTTATCTGAAGAGGAAAACAGCCGCATCCGCCCGTTCCGTTGTTGCGAAGATCAGCCTGATTCCTCACGCTGAACCACAAAAGTCCGACGCAAAGAATCAGTACTTCATACTGCGATAAGCGCTACCGCAGCGGGGGAGTTCAAAAAGAGATTAGAGCCATTCTCCGTTACGCACGATGCCCACAGCCAGACCTTCAACGGTCAGAGACTGTTCACGCGTATCGACCACGATCGGCTGGAAATCGGTATTTTCGGGCAGCAGATGTACAATAGCGCCCTGCTTTTTCCAGCGTTTTACGGTGACTTCATCATCAATACGCGCCACCACGACCTGGCCATTACGCACTTCCTGAGTCTTATGCACCGCGAGCAGATCGCCATCCATAATCCCGATATCTTTCATCGACATTCCGCTTACGCGTAACAGGAAATCAGCGTTAGGTTTGAACAGATTGGCATCAACCTGATAGTGCGCTTCGATGTGTTCCTGCGCGAGCAGCGGCTCACCGGCGGCTACGCGGCCAATCAGCGGTAAACCTTCGCTGACTTCTTCTTCCATCAGCAGACGAATACCGCGTGAAGCACCCGAAACAATTTCGATAACACCTTTACGCGCCAGCGCTTTCAGATGCTCTTCAGCAGCATTGGGCGAGCGAAATCCCAGTTGCGAAGCAATTTCCGCACGCGTTGGCGGCATGCCCGTCTGGTTAATATGGTCGCGAATCAGATCATAGACCTGTTGCTGCCTTGCTGTTAACGCTTTCATCCCGCCCCCTGGTTGTTTATACAGTCGCTGTGAGTATATACAGGTATTGGCGAAATGAAAACCAAAACAGCGGCGAATTAGCGCAGCGCGGTGAATCTGGAATGGCTATCGCAAATGGGACCAGAGCAGTGTGATCCAGACAAACAGGGCCAGCAAGATAGCCAGTAATACCGCCGCTGAACCCATATCTTTTGCGCGTCCTGCCAGCGGATGCCGCTCTTCGCCGATGCGATCCACCACCGCTTCGATGGCGCTGTTAATTATTTCAATAATGATCACCAGCACCACTGAGCCAATCATCAGCACACGAGAAATGACATCGATATCCAGCCAGCAGGCCACGATAACGGCGATCACTGCGGCGATCGCTTCCTGACGAAATGCCGCTTCATTCTGCCAGGCAGCGCGTAACCCCTGCCAGGAATAACCGGCTGCATTCACTATTCTTTGAAAACCGGTGACATTATTTGCCATGCTGGTGGAACCCTTGATTGATTTTGACGTCAATTTCTCGGCAGCCTGAGGTGGTGTCACCACAGATCTTCGCTGCACTTTCTGGTATGCTTGCCGCGCTTTGCTAACAAGAGGCTTTAAGTTGTCTATGTCAGGTTGGCGTAAACTTTATTACAAATTATTGAATTTACCACTCTCTATTTTGGTAAAAGGTAAGGTCATTCCGACCGATCCTGTCTCCGAACATGGGATCGATCCGACACGTCCGGTGATGTACGTTTTGCCTTATGATTCAAAGGCAGACTTACTGACACTGCGGGCGCAATGTCTGAAACATGATCTGCCGGATCCCCTGGCCCCCTTAGAGATCGATGGTACTCTACTGCCGCGCCACGTGTTTATTCACGATGGTCCGCGCGTTATCCCCTATTTCGTGGCCAATCCAGAATCCGTGAAGCTGTTTCACGATTACCTCGATTTGCACCGCAGTAACCCTGATCTCGACGTTCAAATGTTGCCGGTTTCGGTGATGTTTGGTCGCGCACCAGGACGCGAAATCCAGGGTGAAGCCACGCCACATCTGCGCATGATGAATGGTATAGAGAAGTTCTTCGCCATTCTGTGGCACGGCCGTGACAGTTTTGTGCGCTTCTCGCCGACCGTTTCCCTGCGCCAGATGGCGACGGAACACGGTACCGATAAGTCTATTGCACAGAAACTGGCGCGCGTGGCCCGCATTCACTTTGCGCGTCAACGCCTGGCGGCGGTGGGCCCGCGCTTGCCCGCACGTCAGGATCTGTTCAACAAACTGCTGCAATCCAAAGCGATTGAGAAAGCAGTGGAAGACGAAGCGCGCAGCAAAAAGATTTCCCATGAGAAAGCTCAACAGAACGCCATCGAGATGATGGAAGAAGTGGCTGCGGACTTCTCCTATGAAGCCATTCGCGTCACTGACCGTGTGATGGGCTGGCTGTGGAGTCGTCTCTATCAGGGCATCAATGTCAATGGTGGCGAACGTGTGCGTCAGCTGGCGCAAGACGGCCATGAGATTGTCTATGTGCCCTGCCACCGCAGCCACATGGACTACTTGCTGCTCTCTTATGTGCTGTATCACCAGGGCCTGGTGCCCCCGCACATTGCAGCCGGTATTAACCTGAATTTCTGGCCTGCGGGTCCGATTTTCCGTCGTCTTGGCGCTTTCTTCATTCGCCGTACCTTCAAAGGCAACAAGCTCTACTCCACGGTGTTCCGCGAATATCTGGGCGAACTGTTCAGCCGCGGATATTCGGTTGAGTATTTCGTGGAAGGTGGGCGTTCACGCACCGGTCGCTTACTCGATCCTAAAACCGGCACGCTGTCGATGACCTTGCAGGCCATGCTGCGCGGTGGTAGCCGCCCTATCACGTTTGTGCCGATCTACATCGGTTATGAACACGTGATGGAGGTGGGCACTTACGCGAAAGAGCTGCGCGGTGCGGCTAAGGAAAAAGAGAGCTTCCTGCAGATGGTGCGCGGCTTGCGTAAATTGCGCAATCTTGGTCAGGGCTATGTCAACTTCGGCGAACCTTTGCCGCTGATGAACTACCTGAACAAAAACGTGCCGGAATGGCGTGATGCAATCGATCCGATTGAGCCACTGCGTCCAGCCTGGATGACACCCACCGTGAATGATATCGCGGCGCGTTTAATGGTGCGCATCAATGAAGCCGGCGCCGCTAATGCCATGAACCTGTGTGTTACGGCACTGCTGGCATCGCGTCAGCGCTCGCTCACCCGCGAACAGTTGATTGAACAGCTCGAGTGCTATACCCAGCTGCTGCGTAATGTGCCGTATTCGCCAGAAGCAACGGTTCCGGATATGAGCGCCGAAGCGCTGCTTGACCATGCCATGGGCATGAACAAGTTTGAGACCGAAAAGGACAGCATCGGCGACATCATTATCCTGCCGCGCGAACAAGCGGTGTTGATGACCTACTATCGCAACAACATCCACCACATGCTGGTGATGCCGTCGCTGATTGCCGCCATCGTGCAGCAGCATCGTGAAGTCGATGAAGCGGAACTGCTGCGTCAGGTTAGCCTGGTCTATCCGATGCTGAAGAGTGAACTGTTCCTGCGCTGGGATAACGCCGAGCTGCCTGCGTTGTTGAACGCACTCAGTGCTGAGATGGCGCGACAAGGGCTGATTACTTTGCAGGAAGGTCAGCTGCGCATGAACCCTGCGCGTCATCGTTCACTGCAGTTGCTGGCAGCCGGTATCCGCGAAACCTTACAACGTTTTGCTATTACCTTTGCCATTCTGAGTGCCAAGCCAACGATTAACCGCGGTACGCTGGAGAAAGAGAGCCGTACTTTGGCTCAACGTCTATCGGTGTTGCACGGCATTAACGCACCGGAGTTCTTCGATAAAGCTGTCTTCACGACCTTAGTGCTGTCACTGCGTGACGAAGGGTACATCAGTGATTCGGGTGATGCCGATGCAGAGCGTACTCATATCATGTGGCAGATGCTGGCAGAGCTGGTTACCAGCGATGTGCGTCTGACCATTGAAAGCGCGGTTACTCACGAGTAATGCCTGTTAGAGGCGCACCTGGGTGCGCCTCTACATCAAAACAGATCAATAAACGGCTGGGTATTCAGCAACACCCCGATAAACATCACCAAACCCACATAGTTGTTATTCAGGAACGCCTGGAAGCAGGGATCGCGCTCGCGCTGGGCAATCAGCTTTTGCTGATGCACAAATAAAGCACCCGCCAGCAACAATGACCAGTAAAACGCGCCATTCAGACTCAGCATCCAACCCACCAGCGCCATCAGGCCCAGCGTCGCCAGCTGCAACAAGCCAATGATCAGCTTGTCGTAACGCCCAAACAGAATCGCCGTAGATTTCACGCCAATCTTCAGGTCATCATCACGATCGACCATCGCGTATTGGGTGTCATAGGCCACTGTCCAGCAGATGTTCGCAAAGAACACCAGCCAACAAACAAGTGGTAAGGACTCACTAACTGCCGCCCATCCCATCGGAATTGCCCAGCCAAAGGCTGCGCCCAAAACCACCTGCGGCAAATGGGTAAAGCGCTTCATAAACGGGTAAACCCACGCCAGCGCCAGGCCGCCAAATGACAGCAGAATCGTCATGCGATTCATGGTCAGTACCAGCGCAAACGCCAACAGACCGAGCACCACGAACAGTATCTTGGCCTCTTTCTCCGTCACCGCGCCACTCGCCAGCGGCCTCGAAGCCGTGCGCTTAACGTGGCCGTCAACTTTGCGATCCGCGTAGTCATTGATGACACATCCCGCGGCACGCATGACAAACACACCCAGCACAAACACCACCAGCACGGACAACGGCGGCACGGCCATGCCTGACAGCCACAGTGCCCACATCGTTGGCCACATCAGCAGCAGGGTGCCAATCGGCTTATCAATGCGCATCAGGCGGCGATAGGCCTGCCATTTGGTCATGGTTAAGGTTTTTTCCACAGGTCTTTATCCTTGCTCCAGCGCGCGATACAGCGGCGACGCCGGTAAAAACAGTTCAGTTAACATCAGCGGCTTGCCCGACAAACGCAGGCGAGAACGGCGTCCCCATAAATCCTCGACCTGACCGGGATCGATAAAATCACGGCTAAGGGTTGAGGAAGCAAACAAATAGCGACCCAGCGGACGGGTGCCGAGATTTTGCAGCATCAGCTCGGGGCCATTCAGCGTGCTTTCAGGCACCACCGTACGGCCAATTAACCAAGGCTCACCATCACCGCAGAGCACGATCTCACGCAGCCAAAATCGTTCGTCAGCAGGCAGGAACTCCGCTTCTTGCGCCATTTCGTCGGCACGGATAAAGCTTTCGCGGATCAGTTCAACCGTGACTTTCTGGCAATGTTGCTCGAAACGACGCGTCATCGAGTCTTCTTCCAGCAACCAGTCAAGTAATGGGGGCGAGAGTAAGGGGGAAGAGGCTGGCAGCCAGTGCAGTGCGCGTAACTGGCGCAGCGCTTGATGCGACATCAGGACATCTCCGGAAAAAAAGTTGCCCTAGTTTAGCGCAGAGAAACCGACGTGGCACTGTTGGTTGTGCCACGTCAGGAAGAAGATGTTATTCGCGCTTTAAGCGATTGCTGTTCGCCAGCCACAACGTGATGACCAGAATCAAGATCGCCGCCGAATAATAGAGCGTATCGAACGGATTTTTATGGTCAACGATGATCAGGCGGATAATCGCGGTGATACCGATATAAATAAAATAACGCAGCGGGAAGTGATAGCCCGACTGGAAATACTTCACGATCAGCGCGATAAATTCGAAATAGAGAAAGTAGATGACGATCCCTTCAATCAGCAGGTAAGAAGAGGCCTGCTCACCGGTGCTGAACAGTACCGTGGCTAAATGAATCGTCTCTTTCCCCAAAAACACCACGAGGATGATGGCCAGAATCACCAGGCCAATATTCAGAACCCACTGCTATACCGAAGCAATAAGCTGCCCCGGTGCTGATTTTGTTGTCATTTTTTGCGCCTTATCGTACGAGAACTCTCTGGCGCTATCATGCTGTAGTGTGATCGAAATCACAATATGCTACACATCAACATCCACACAGAGCGCGTCGTAGCGCCAGTACTCACAATCGCAATCGATCACCCTGCGCTGCCGATCGCGGTTGATGCGGGTGATCAGCAAACCTGGCGTCCCGCTGGCCACATTCAGCGCGGGTGCGGCTCTTGCGGGTAGCGGTCCGGGAAGAATGGTGAAACGCGCGCCACCGTAACGAATGCCGTAACGCTGATCGTAAAGGTCTGTGATGGAACGCGTGAGGTCTTCATCTAATAGACCGGGGAAAAATGCCGGGTTGAGGTAGTGCTCAACATACAACACCGCACGGCCATCAATGCGTCTCAAGCGGCGGATGCGGTAAACCTTGTCACCCTCCAGCAGATTTAAATGCCGCGCGATAGCCAGCTGTACAGGCACTTCCCGCGCTTCAATCACTTCGGTGGTCGCCACCCGTCCCTGCTCAGCGGCCATCGCATGAAAATGGCTGTGATGAGCCGGGTTATAGACCAGCCGCGGGGGCGCCAGAAACCAACCGCGACGCAGTTCGCGATAAATAATCCCCTGCACTTCCAGCAAGCCAAGCGCTTCACGCAGCGTAATGCGCGTGGTGGAGTAGTGTTCGCTCAGGTTCCGCTCTGCTGGCAGGCGTCCGCTGGCAAATTCACCGTTTTCAATGCGTTCGCACAATGCTGCGGCAATCACGTCCGCCGTTTTCGACGACATTTTACAGCCTCTTATTAGTGCAATATCTGCACTATGACAGTTCGATGACTACAATATGACAAGCATATCCCACGCTTTAGCGCGCCGTATCCGCATGTGGAGCTGCGTGCCACACCACATTTCACCACCATGGTCATAAAACCTTCATCTGATCGGGCTAAATTGGCTCGGTTCTTGCTGGACTAGACCAAGACGTCCCACAACTTACACCCGGAGCCACTGAGATGAAAGCGTTTATCTCCTCTGTAGTAGCCAGTGCCGTACTGCTTGCGCTGCCCGCCGCGCACGCCGCCGATAACGACCTTGCCGCGCTGGAAAAAGCCGCGCGTGCTGAAGGACAAGTCAATAGCGTGGGTATGCCAGACAGCTGGGCAAACTGGAAAGACACATGGAATGACATCAGCAGCAAATATGGCCTGAAGCACAGCGACACTGATATGTCGTCTGCGCAGGAGTTGGCGAAATTTGATGCAGAGAAAGAGAACGCCAGCGCCGATATCGGTGATGTGGGCGCGGCCTTTGGCCCTATCGCGGTCACCAAAGGTTTGGCACAGCCTTATAAACCTACGCACTGGGATCAGATCCCGAGCTGGGCGAAAGACAGCGAAGGCAACTGGATGCTGGCTTACACCGGCACCATCGCTTTCCTGATCGACAAGCAGCAGGTGAAAGATGCACCGCACAGCTGGGCCGATCTGAAGAAAGGTAAGTATGTGGTTACTATCGGTGACGTCGGCGTGGCTGCTCAGGCGGCTAACGGCGTACTGGCCGCTAACTATGCGATGGGCGGTGATGAGAAGAACCTGAAACCGGCGCTGAATTTCTTCGGTGAGCTGGCAAAAGAAGGCCGTTTGGGCGTGACCGATCCGGTGATTGCCAACATTGAGAAAGGCGAGATTCAGGTTGCCGTGGTATGGGACTTTAACGGTCTGAACTACCGCGATCAGATTGACAAAAATCGCTACGAAGTGGTGATCCCATCTGATGGTTCGGTGATTTCCGGCTATACCACCATCATCAACAAATACGCCAAACACCCGAACGCCGCCAAGCTGACGCGTGAATATATCCTGTCCGATGAAGGTCAGATTAACCTGGCAAAAGGCTATGCACGTCCGATTCGTGCCGAGCATTTAACCCTGCCAGCCGATGTGCAGGCCAAACTGCTGCCGCAGTCTGAGTATAAAAATGCCCGTCCGATCAAAGACCAGGCTGCATGGGATAAGACCTCCAAAATGCTGCCGCGTCTGTGGCAAGAGAACGTCATCATTAATATGAAGCAGTAATTTTGCACACGCCGTAGCGGCGCGATTTATCGCGCATATCGTTAATCAATGCGCAATGAATTGCGCCGCTACGCATAGTGCCGGCAATTTGAATGATGTAAGGAACGGGAATGAAAACAATCCTGGTGGTACTGGATGGGCTGAGCAATCAGGTGGCGCAGCATGCGATGGGCTATCTGTTCGCGGAATGCAAACAGGGTAACGGCCAATATTACACCTTAACCTGCGAGCTGCCTTCGCTGTCGCGCCCGCTGTATGAATGCATACTTACCGGGATTCCGCCGGTGCAGAGCGGGATTATTCATAACGGCGTTAACCGCTTAAGTAACCAGCGCAGCATCTTCCACTATGCACGTGCAGCCGGATTAACCACGGCCGCAGCGGCGTATCACTGGGTGAGTGAGCTTTACAATCAATCTCCGTTTAATGCCGCGCGCGATCGCCACACCCTAGCGCCTGAACTGCCGATTCAGTACGGCCATTTCTACTGGGACGACGGTTATCCCGACTCCCACCTGTTTGAAGATGCCGAGAGTTTGCGTCTTAATCACGATCCCGACTTTTTACTGATTCACCCGATGAATATTGACGATGCCGGCCATAAGCACAGCCTGTCATCGCCGCAATATCGCAACCGCGCACGCATGGCTGATGGTTACTTATCGCAATGGATGCCGGGCTGGCTGGCTGCGGGCTATCAGGTGATTGTCACCGCCGATCACGGCATGAACGATGACCGATCGCATGGCGGGATTCTACCGGAAGAGACGCAGGTGCCGCTGTTTGTGTTCGGCGCAGGCTTCTCACGCCAGCCCGACCTTGAACCGCAGCAGACCGAATTGTGCGGTATCGTCTGCTCTTTGCTTGGCGTCCCACACGATAAACCGGTATGCCGTGGCCTGCTGGCGGAGCCGCAATAATGAAGGGCAAAACCCTCGCCTCGCTGTTGCTCATCCCGTTCGCGATTTTTTGGGTCGCATTCCAGCTAGCCCCGTTGTTATGGATTGCCATCAACAGCTTCTGGAGCGACATGAATGAGCGCTGGGGCATTGATAACTATAGCGATATCCTCACCTCGCCGTTTTATCTGCAGGCGTTTCGCCTGTCACTCGACATCTCCATCTGGTCGAGCATTTACGGCCTGCTGATTTCATTGATTGCCGGGTATTCGCTGCATCAACTGGGCGAAGGCCGTTTTCAACGTTTCCTGATGTCTTTCACCAACATGACCAGCAACTTCGCCGGCGTACCGCTGGCGTTTGCCTTTGTCATTTTGCTGGGGATGAACGGCTGCCTGACGCTGCTGCTGCGCCATTACGGCATGCTGGAGGGGTTTAAACTGTTTTCCCGTGACGGCATGGTGCTGGTGTATACCTGGTTCCAGATCCCACTCGGCATTCTGCTGCTCTATCCCGCCTTTGATGGATTGCGCAAAGACTGGGAAGAGTCGGCTGCGTTGCTCGGTGCCAGCCGCTGGCGCTACTGGTGGCATATCGGTTTACCGATTCTGTTCCCGGCACTACTGGGTACTTTCGTCATTCTGCTGGCCAACGCGCTGGGTGCCTACGCCACCATTTATGCGTTGACCACCGGCAACTTTAACGTAGTACCGGTCCGTATTGCCGCGCTGGTGTCAGGTGATATCTCACTCGACCCAAATACCGGCGGGGCGCTGGCAATGCTACTGGTGCTGATCATGGCGCTGATTACCGTGGTGCAGCAGTATCTGGTGCGCCGCAGTTATCTCAACGCGAAATCACAGGAGTAGAACGTGTCTCGCGCGGAAAAAATTTACCATCGCCTGATTATCTGGCTACTGCTGATCATCCTGGCCGCGCCGCTGCTGGCGACGCTGCTGTATGGCATATCCACGGACTGGAGCGACACCATTCTGCCGCAGGGCTTTACCCTGAAGTGGCTAACGGCGCTGTGGAGCGATCCTCGCTTCCTGACGGCACTCGGCCATTCGCTGCTGATTTGCTTCGGCGCTTTGCTGTTCTCCTTAGTACTGGTGCTGCCTGCGATGTTTGTAATCGCTTACTATTACCCAAGACTGGATGCAGTGATGAACGTGCTGATTCTGATGCCGTTTGCCGTGCCGCCGGTGGTGTCGTCAGTAGGTTTACTGCAGCTTTATTCATCGTCGCCGTTAATGATCACCGGCACGCCGTGGATTCTAATTGGCTGCTACTTCACCATTGCCCTGCCGTTTATCTATCGCGCAATCGCCAACAACATGCAGGCCATCAACCTAAAAGAGCTGATTGATGCCTCACACCTGCTGGGTGCCAGCACCTGGCAGGCAGCCCTGTTTGTGGTGCTGCCTAACCTGCGCAAAGGGGTGTTCATTGCCGTGTTGCTGTCGTTCTCTTTCCTGATAGGTGAGTTTGTATTCGCTAACCTGCTGGTCGGCACCCGCTATGAAACCTTGCAGGTGTATCTCTACAACATGCGCAATGGCAGCGGCCACTTCACCAGTGCTTTAGTGATCTCCTATTTTGCTGTCGTCCTGCTGGTCACCTGGCTGGCGAATGCCCTCAATCCTGAACGAGGCTGACCATGAGTTATCTGAACGTCACCCAGCTGAACAAAAGCTACGGCCCTACCAGCATCTTTGAAAATATCGATTTCAGCGCCGAGGAAGGCGAGTTTGTGACCCTGCTCGGCCCCAGCGGCTGCGGCAAATCCACGCTACTGCGCTGCATCGCCGGGTTAACTGATGTGGATAGCGGGAAAATTCTGTTGCAGGGTCAGGATATCGTGCCGTTGCCGCCGCAGAAGCGCACCATCGGTATGGTGTTCCAGAGCTACGCCCTATTCCCCAATATGACGGTCGAGAAGAACGTGGCGTTCGGCCTGAAAATGCAAAAGCTGGGCAGCAGCGATATTCAAAAGCGTGTGATGGAAGCGCTGGCGCTGGTGGAACTCACCGATTTCGCCCGCCGCTATCCCCATCAACTTTCCGGTGGTCAATGCCAGCGCGTGGCCCTGGCGCGTTCGCTGGTGACGCGCCCGCGTCTGCTGTTGCTGGATGAACCGCTTTCGGCACTCGATGCCCGTATTCGCCGCCATCTGCGCGAACAGATTCGCCACATTCAGCAGGAGCTGAAGCTCACCACCATTTTCGTCACCCACGATCAGGAAGAAGCGCTGACGCTGTCGGACCGTATCGTGTTGATGAACCGTGGCAAAATCGTGCAAAACGGCAATGCTGAAGCGCTCTACACTCAGCCTGCCGACCTGTTTGCCGCCGGTTTTATCGGCAACTACAACCTGCTGAGTGCCGAACAGGCGACGCAACTCACCGGACAGACCTTTAGCGGCCAGGTGGCGATTCGCCCTGAATCGATCCGCTTGAGTGCACCACAGGAGGGGATTCCAGCCACCATCATCAGCCACAGTCTGCTGGGTAACGTGATCCGTTACCGTGTATTAGCGAACAATGTCGAGTTATCGGTTGATGTACTGAACCGCAGCGTGGCAGATTTGCACCCTGCTGGCATGCAAATTGGTCTACAGTTAGAAATGTCGACGTTGCGCCAGGTCGCTTAAATTTAACGAAAAATTGGCAACGCAACGCGGCAGAAATTTGTCCCGGTTGCGCTCACCGTCAGGCGGCTAACCGCATGATTACAGCCTGACGGAAGAGGAGCCAGCCAACGTGTTAACCCTACTCAATCTCTTGTCTGCCGTGGCCCTGCTGGTATGGGGCACGCACATTGTGCGTACCGGCATTATGCGCGTTTACGGTGCCGATTTACGGCGCGTGCTCAGCCGCAGCGTGGAACGGAAGCCGATGGCGTTCCTCGCGGGCATTGGCGTCACCGCGCTGGTGCAAAGCAGCAATGCCACCACCTTACTCGTCACCTCGTTTGTGGCGCAGAATCTGGTGAGTCTCACCCCCGCGCTGGTGGTGGTGCTCGGCGCTGATGTCGGTACCGCTATTATGGCGCGCATACTGACCTTCGATCTCTCTTGGCTTTCGCCGCTGTTTATCTTCTTTGGCGTGGTGTTTTTCCTCAGTCGTAAGCAGACGCGTGCCGGACAAATGGGCCGCGCAGCGATTGGCCTGGGGCTGATATTGCTGGCGCTGCAACTGATTGTCGCCGCTGCCAAGCCCATCACCCAAGCGGCTGGCGTACAGGTGCTGTTCTCAACATTGACCGGCGACATCATGCTGGATGCACTGATCGGTGCGGTGTTTGCCATCATCAGTTATTCCAGCCTCGCTGCAGTCCTGATTACCGCGACACTCACGGCGGCAGGCGTGATCTCTTTTAAAGTCGCACTCTGTCTGGTGATCGGGGCTAACCTCGGCAGCGGCTTACTGGCGATGATCAATGCCAGTGGCTCAAATGCCGCAGGCAAGCGTGTCGCGCTCGGCAGCCTACTGTTTAAGTTGATTGGCAGCCTGGCGATTCTGCCGTTGGTGAATTACGTTGCCGATGTGCTGGATAAACTGCCGGTGAACGATGAAGAGTTGGTGATCTTCTTCCACGTCTTCTACAACCTGATTCGCTGTCTGATTATGGTGCCCTTTGCCGAACCGATGGCGCGACTGTGCCGACGGATGATCGCAGACGACCCAGACAATGAGACCCATTTAAAACCGAAACACCTCGACAGCAGCGCCCTGGATACCCCCGCGCTGGCGCTGGCTAATGCCTCACGCGAAACGCTGCGTATTGGTGATGTGGTGGAACAGATGATGGAATCGTTCAATAAGGTGGTACACGGCGAATTGCGTGAAGAGCGCGCCGTGCGGCGACTGGATGATGATGTCGATGTGCTGTATACCGCGATCAAACTTTATCTGGCGCGCATGCCAAAAGAAGATCTCGCAGAGGAAGACTCTCGCCGCTGGGCAGAAATCATTGAGATGGCGTTAAACCTTGAACAGGCAGGCGATATCATTGAACGCATGTGCGCGGACGTGGCGGATAAATCTCTGCACGCCCGCCGCGCCTTCTCGACGGAAGGACTGGAGGAATTGAATACCCTACAAGAGCAGGTGGTGAATAACCTTCGCCTCAGCTTGTCGGTGTTTTTATCTAAAGACATCACCAGCGCGAAACGTCTGCGTCGCTCCAAGCACCGTTTTCGCATTCTGATTCGCCGCTTCTCACATGCGCACGTTGAGCGCTTGCATCAACAGAACGTGCAGAGCATTGAAACCAGTTCGCTGCATCTGGGGTTATTAGGGGATATGAAGCGCCTGAATTCGCTGTTCTGCGCGGTGGCGTATACGGTGCTGGACCAGCCGGATGATGAGCGGGAAGAGGATTGACGGCCAGGTCGCCATTAATGGCGCCATCAGCTGGTTGCGGTGTTCGGCAAGGTCGCCATAAATGGCGACCCTACGGGCGGAAATATGTGGGTTTTGTAGGGTGCGCATTCATGCGCACCTGGATAAATTACGACAACAAGCTAAACGCGATCATCCCGACAATCGCACCGGTGGTGCCCAGGATGGTTTCCATCAGCGTCCAGGTCTTCAGCGTTTCACCTTCGGTCGCACCGGTAAAGCGGCCAAACAGCCAGAACCCGGCATCGTTCACGTGGCTGATAATGATTGAACCGCCGCCGATACAGATCGACAGTGCCGCCAGCTGCGCGCCGCTGTAGTGCAGCGGCTCAATCACCGGCATCACTAAACCGACAGTGGTTAAACAGGCAACGGTTGCTGAACCCTGAATCACGCGGATCGCGCCAGAGAGAATAAAGCACGCCAGCGCAATCGGCATCCCGGCACCGGTCAGCGCGTGGCCCAATACCGGGCCCACGCCAGAATCCACCAGCACCTGCTTAAACACGCCGCCCGCACCGATCACCAGCAGAATAATCCCCGCCGGTTGCAGTGCGCTGCCGCACACTTGCATCACCTTCTCTTTATCCATGCCCTGACGATAGGCCAGGCCATAAATCGCCACCAGGCACGCCAGCAGGATGGCGGTGAACGGATGGCCGATAAACTCCAGCCACTCATACAAGCGTGAATCCGGCGTGGTAAAGCGCGCACCAATGGTTTTCAGGCCGACCAACAGCAACGGGAACAGAATCAGTGCCAGACTGAAGCCAAACGACGGCAACTTGCCCTCTTCCACTTCTGGTTGATGATCTTCGGGCGGCGCACTGAAGCTGACATGGCGGGCAATGAAGTTACCGAACAGCGGCCCCGCGATCAGCATGCCCGGAATCGCCGCACACAGACCGAGCAGTATCATCCAGCCAAAATCCGCGTGCATCTGTGAAGCCAGCAGCATCGGCGCAGGTCCTGGCAGGAGAAAAGCCGCCGAGGCCGCTACCCCGGCAAACAGCGGAATCACCAGCTTGACCAGATTGCCTTGAGTACGCCGAGCCACCGCAAAAGCGATGCTAATCAGCAACACCACCGCCACCTCAAAGAACAGCGGCAGCGCACAGATCAATCCGGCGATCCCCATCGCGTAGTGAGCACGGTTTTCACCAAAGGCTTTCAGCATACGGATAGCAATCTGATCGACCGCGCCGGTTTCATGCAGGATTTTGCCAAACATCGCGCCCAGCGCCACCACAATGGCGAGAAACCCGAGCGTTCCCCCCATGCCTTTTTGCATGGTGTCGGCAATTTTATCCAGCGGCATGCCAGAGAACAGACCGGCACCAATCGAGACTAACATCAGGGCGACAAAGGCGTGCATACGCGCTTTCATCACCAAAAACAGCAGCAGCAGGACAGAGCCTGCTGCGGTTAACACCAGCGTTGCGGTACTCATCACTAACCCTTGTTGATTGCTTCCTCAATGGTCGCAACCGTGGCCGCAACGACTTCATCCAGTGAATGATTAATATCAACCACCAGTACATCGGGCTCGTCGGCCCCAGGTTCTTGCAAGGTTTCAAACTGCGTGACCAGCATCTGCGGCTTAAAGAAGTGACCTTTACGCGCTTTCAGACGGGATTCGATGGTCTCAAAATCACCTTTCAGATAGATGAATTTCAGATTCTGATTGCCCTGGCGCAGGATGTCGCGATAGGACTTTTTCAGCGCCGAGCAAACAATAATGGAAATGGCCTGGGTACGCTGCATGGCGAACGCGGCATCATTCAGTGCCTGCAACCACGGCTGACGATCGTTATCGTCCAGCGGATGACCGTCGGCCATTTTCATGATGTTGCTGCGCGGATGGAGGAAATCTCCATCAAGGAAGGCGGTGCTCAGTTGATGAGAAACCTGATTGGCGACAGCAGACTTTCCGCTGCCGGAAACGCCCATCAGGATAAAGACGTGGTGCGATGGAGATGGCGTAGTCATTGTTTTGCGCTCCGGCAGTTGCCCTGCCAATGTTACCGATAACAAATTTGATTATCATTGTCGGAGCCCACTGCAGGACTGGCAACCCTTGTTAGGCGGAAAAGCACGAAAGTGTGAACTGACTCAAATAATCGCCAAAATCAGATGCTGCCACCTTCAGCAATTTCAAACCCAACATCCAGTGGCTCAGTCACGCTGGTATCACCGCCAATCCGCGCCAGCAGCATCGCTGCTGATTCACGCCCCATACGCTCACGCGGCGTCAACACCGTGGCAAGCCGCGGCGTGACCACTTGCGTAATATCGTGGCCGTGGAAACCGGCAATCGCCATCTGCTCAGGCACGCGTAATCCCTGGCGCTGGCACTCAAACATCGCACCCACGGCCAGGTCATCATTGGTACAGAACAGACTGTCGGTTTTGGGATGGCGCTTCTGCGCTTCACGCAGCAACTGTGCACCGGCGCTAAATGAAGAGGCATCTTCCATCATCACACTGTGCGGGGTTAATCCCGCTTCACGCATCGCTTGCTCGTAACCCTGCTGTTTTTGCAGGGTACGTTCATCAAGACGAGCACCGAGGTAAACGGTGTGAGAATGGCCTTTTTTCAGGATAGCATGCGTCATCTGACGCGCGGCTTCGACGTTATCAAAACCCACCGCCATATCGAGGCATGGCGTGACGCAATCCATCATTTCAATCACCGGGATGCCCGCCACTTCCAGCATGCGCAGCGTGCCTGGTGTGTGGGTGCGCTCAGTGAGGATCACGCCATCAATGTTCCAACCCAGCAGTGAACGTAGCTGTAGCTCTTCTTTCTGTGGGTTATAGCCGAAGTGCGCCACCAGCGTTTGATAACCGGCTTCATCGGTGACGGTTTCGATACCGCGTAGTACGTCGGCGAAAACCTGGTTGGTAAGTGAAGGCAGTAACACACCAATCGCCCGGCTGGTAGCGTTAGAGAGCATATCGGGGGCGCGGTTAGGGATGTAACCCAGCTCATCAAGCGCCACGGCGATCTTATCGCGCAGTGCCGCAGAGACCTGATCGGGGTTACGCAGGTAGCGGCTGACAGTCATTTTTGTGATGCCGACGCGATCGGCAACGTCCTGTAATACCGGTCTTTTCTTCTTCATCGTATGCGCCTGAGGTCAGAGATACGATGAGTCTATCATTTTTTTGTCATTTTCAGGCTGTGCGGAAAATCGTAGATTCCCGCACAACCCGGTGCGCATCAATGCGCACGCCACCAAAACGTAGGGTCGCCATTTATGGCGACCGAACAGGTTTCACTGGCAAGCTCTTACACTGGCGGCAAATCAAACAACAGAATCTCGGCATCGCTGTCGGCTGTCAGCGTCAGCGCGCTTTCATCCCAGATCGCCAACGCATCGCTGGTGCCGACTTGCTCGCCATTCACGCTCACCAGACCTTTCACCACCTGAATCCATACGCGGCGGCCGGCTTCGATAGCCACATCATCCGTTTCACCTTCAGCAAACACCCAGCGCGATAAGGTCATATCCTGGAACACTTTCAGTGAACCTTCACGCTCATCCGGTGACAGCACAAACTGGCGGCCTTTGACATCAGCAAAGCGGCGCTGCGCATAGCGTGGCTCAATCCCTTTGCGCTCTGGAATGATCCAGATCTGATACAAATGCAGCGGATCGCTGGCGCTGGCGTTATATTCCGAGTGACGCACGCCGGTGCCCGCACTCATGATCTGGAACTCACCTGCCGGGATCTGCTCTTTGTTGCCCATGCTGTCCTGATGCTCAACCGTACCCGAGAGCACATAGGTTAGAATTTCCATGTCTTTATGCGGATGGGTACCAAAACCCTGACCGCCATCAATCACATCTTCATTGATAACGCGCAGGGCGGAGAAGCCCATAAAGTTGGCATCGTAATAATCCGCGAAGGAAAAAGTGTGCCAGCTATCCAGCCAACCGTGATTGGCGTGACCGCGTTCTTCAGCTTTGCGTACGTAGATCATGTTCAATTCTCCTCAATGTTTTTTACAGTGTGGACCTGAGGTGAATCTATTGATAGCTGAAAAACTTCACGCCTCTGTTCAAATAATATGAAAATGATTTGTGCACCCTGCAGGCGAATAATCCGGTACGAAAATGAGTGATATGCTGTCAAAAAATTAACTTATATCGACTTCAGAACAAAATTCATGCAAGCCATGCTTTAAGTCACATTATTAGCGATAAAAAGACTTATAAAATCTTTAAATAACATATTAACTCTTAATAAATATTAATACTTAACAATAATATAAATTAAATACTCGATTTTAACGTCATGATTACTCGGTTTTATCGTCTTTGCGTTTTTTATCCTTTCATTATCATGCACGACTTTAAGAATAAAAAAGGATAGGATCATGACGGATCAAGTCAATACAACGCCACCACGTCCCATTGAGCGATTCTTAAATGCTGTTGAATGGCTCGGCAATTTACTCCCTCACCCCATCACCTTATTTGCCCTGTTTTCACTGATCATCGTTGTCACATCGGCGATTGCGGCCTCCTTAGGCGTGAGCGTACTTGATCCCCGGCCAGCAGGTGCGGCAGGGCGCACTGCAGATGGCATGATTCATGTGGTCAGCCTGATGAACGCTGAGGGCCTGCAACGTATCGTGAGCAATCTGGTGACCAATTTCACTGGCTTTGCTCCTTTGGGCACGGTACTGGTCGCGCTGCTGGGCGTCGGCATTGCCGAGCAATCAGGCCTGCTGTCAGCCGCAATGCGCACTTTGGTGTTCAACGCGCCGAAAAAGCTGATCACGTTCACGGTGGTGTTCGCGGGTATCGTCTCTAACACTGCTGCTGAGCTTGGCTACGTGGTGCTGATCCCCTTGGCAGCGATGATTTTCCACTCACTGGGACGACATCCGCTGGCCGGGCTGGCAGCCGCTTTCGCCGGGGTTTCCGGAGGCTACAGTGCAAACTTATTGCTGGGTACCATTGATCCACTGCTGTCAGGAATTACCCAAAGCGCCGCGCAAATTATCGACCCCACTTACAGCGTTGGGCCAGAGGTCAACTGGTACTTTATGTTCGCCAGCACCTTCTTCATCTCAATATTAGGCACCTGGATCACCAACAGCATTGTCGAGCCCAAGTTGGGGCAATATCAGGATAGCGAAGGTGACGCCGTACGCGGTGAGATGGGTGAACTCTCTTCCGCTGAACGCCGCGCACTGAAAGGCGCAGGCTGGACCGTCTTAGGGGTTACGCTGATACTGGCGCTGACGGTTATACCGGGTTATGGCGTATTATTGAACCCTAAAACGGGTACGCTGGCGGGCTCGCCTTTCCTCAAAGGCATTGTGGTATTTATCTTCGTGTTCTTCGCCATTCCCGGTTACGTCTACGGCCGCATGATGGGAAATATGCGCAGCGACCGAGATGTGATCAATGCCATGTCCACCAGCATGAGCAGCATGGGCATGTATATCGTGCTGGTATTTTTTGCCGCCCAGTTTGTCGCCTTCTTTAACTGGAGCAACTTCGGTACCGTGGTGGCGGTGAAAGGCGCCAACCTGCTCTCTTCGCTGGATATGAGCGCACCGTTGCTGTTTGTGTGCTTCATTATGATATGCGGTTTCATCAACCTGATGATTGGCTCCGCCTCTGCGCAGTGGGCAGTCACCGCGCCGATCTTCGTTCCGATGTTAATGCTGGTCGGTTTCGCACCGGAAGTGATCCAGGCGGCTTATCGCATTGGTGATTCCGTCACCAATTTGATCACACCAATGATGAGCTATTTCGGCTTAATTATGGCCGTGGCGGCGCGCTATCGTCGTAATATGGGCATCGGCACCTTAGTGGCCATGATGCTGCCCTATTCCGTGGTGTTTATGATTGGCTGGACGTTGCTGTTCGTGGTGTGGGTATTTGTGTTCAATCTCCCGGTCGGGCCGGGGGCGGCAACCTGGTACACCATTTAAGAGGCAAAAAAAAAGCCAGCACCCGAGCTGGCTAAGAAACACTGGAAGCAATGTGAGCAATGTCGTGCTTACCCGGTTGTCAGGAGACGTTCCCGAGTCCGCATGACAATAATAATCATTATCATTCGCGTCTGTAAACCCTTTTTGCGATTTATTTTTGATTGACGCGTTGCGAGAATTCCTTGATGTTAAAGGGGATTTTATTCACTTTGCACAAGGAGTCGCCTTATGAGTCAAGTCACTGTTCGTCATGCCACCCCCGAAGATGCTGCGGCCTTAACCCGCCTTTATAGCCAGCCAGAGACCCAGGCTGGCACACTGCATCTTCCTTATCAGTCACCTGTGCTGTGGCAGGAGCGCCTAAATGATCTGCGCCCTGGTCAGCACCGCCTGGTGGCCTGCATTGATGAACAAGTGGTAGGGCAACTCACGCTGGATGGGATCACCGTGGCGCGTCGTCGACACGTGGCATCGATTGGCATGGGTGTTGATCCGGCTTTTCACCGTCGTGGCGTGGGCTCCGCGCTGATGGCGGCGATGATTGACCTGTGCGACAACTGGCTGCAGGTAACGCGTATTGAGTTAACGGTGTTTGCCGATAACCACAAAGCGATTGGCTTGTATCAGAAGTTTGGCTTCGAGATTGAAGGCACCGCGAAGCGTTTTGCCATACGCGATGGCGAAATGATTGATACGCATTACATGGCACGATTGAAATAAATCCAGGTGCGCATCAATGCGCACCCTATAAAAGGGTCGCCATTAGTGGCGACCCCACTTTTCTAATACCCCGCACTCAAATCATCCACCGAACGCGGATCGGATGCGCCATAACGCATACCATCCGGCCCGATCATAATGCTCTGTGTGCTACCCATCGCCGGCAGGACTTTCACATGCTGACCTTTGGCCTCCAGCAAGCGCAGCGTATCCGGGCTGAAGCCTTTCTCCACGCGGAGCTGATCTGGCAACCACTGATGATGGAAGCGCGGCGCGTTAGTGGCTTCCGCTACGTTCATACCGAAATCGATGCTGTTCACCACCATTTGCAGCACGGTGGTAATAATTCGGCTACCGCCTGGGCTGCCGGTCACCAGCCAGGTTTTTCCGTCTTTCGCCACAATCGTCGGTGACATCGATGACAGCGGACGCTTGGCCGGTTGCACCGCATTGGCCTCACCGCCCACTAAGCCATACACGTTTGGCGTACCCGGTTTGGCGGAGAAATCATCCATTTCGTTGTTCATCAGGATGCCGCTCTGCCCGGCAACAATGCCGCTACCGAAGTAGGTATTCAGCGTATAAGTCACCGCTACCGCATTGCCGTCTTTATCCACCACCGAGAAGTGCGTGGTTTGGTTGCTTTCGTAAGGTTCCAGTTTACCCGGTTTGATTTCACTGGAAGGACGCGCTTTGTTGACGTCGATCTGCTGCGCCAGGGTTTTGGCGTAGGCTTTGCTGGTCAACGCCTGCTGCGGCACTTTGACAAAATCAGGGTCACCCAAATACTCCGAGCGATCGGCATAGGCGTATTTCTCCGCTTCCGCCATCACCTGCATCGCATCGGCGCTGCCAAAGCCCCACTTCGCCAGATCGAAGTTTTCCAGGATATTGAGGATCTGCACGATATGAATACCGCCAGAAGATGGCGGTGGCATGGAGAACACCTCATAGCCACGATAGGTGCCACTCACGGGTTTGCGCTCCACCGCGCGATAGGCGGCCAGATCCGGCTTACCGATCAAACCACCGTGCTGCGCCATTTCGCCCGCGATCTCATCGGCGATTTTGCCTTTGTAGAAGGCATCTGGCCCCTGCTGAGCGATCAGTTGCAGGCTGTGCGCGAGGTTCTTCTGCACCAGACGATCGCCTTTCTGATAAGGCTGACCATCCGCTTTGTAGAAGATCGCACGGCTGTTGTCGTGGTTGATAAGAGTCTCTTTACCGTAGGTCGCCAGGTCATCAGCCAGCGCATCGTTGACGATAATGCCGTCACGCGCCAGCTTGATTGCCGGAGCCAGCAGTTTGCTCAATGGCAAGGTGCCATATTTCTGTGCGGCGAGCGCAAATCCCGCCACGGTGCCCGGCGTGCCAGAGGCTAAGTGCGAAGTCAGCGATAACTTCGGATCGGCGTTGCCCTGTTTATCGAGGAACATATCGCGCGAGGCACGGGCCGGAGCCATTTCACGGAAGTCGATGGCGGTCGTGCGGCCAGATGCGGTACGCAGCATCATAAATCCGCCGCCGCCCAGGTTGCCGGCCTGTGGATGCGTCACGGCCAGCGCAAATCCAACCGCTACCGCCGCATCCACGGCGTTACCGCCCTGCTTAAGAATATTGACGCCCACTTCCGTTGCTATCGCATCCACGGACGCCACCATGCCGTGCTTCGCCTTCACCGGGTGGAAGGTATCGCTATCTACGCCATAGGAGACCGGCGGAGCGCTGGCAGGCGCGGCCTGTGCGCCCTGCACCACGGTAAAACTCATGAGTAACGCCCAGCCAATCTGGCGCATGCTGCCCTGTTTTCTCATCCTGCTATCATCCTTTTCAGTTGTTTACATTTGTTATGAACTGATGCAAGTGTTTGCAAACACGATAGAAAACTGTAGCAGTAAGCCAAATTCGGTGCACTCCTGGTGATGGACTTTGTGACATCGCATAAACTTATAGATGCAGCCACTCCCTCACACAGCAGGCTGCATTAATGGAGGAATACCATGAAAAAATGGCTAATTGTGATTGCCGCGTTGCTGCCACTGAGCGGCATGGCGAATATGCTGAATAACACCAGCGAGCCCTACAAACCCGGCTACAACCCGAGCCAGCAACGGATGCAGACGCAAATGCAGGTCCAGCAGCAGCAACAGCAGCAAAAATTGCGTCAGGATCAGCAACAGCAAAATCAGGAATTGCAGCGCAAAATGCAGGAACGGCGGGACAGTGCCCAGCAGCGCGTGATTCAGCAGCAGCCGGGCCAGCAGAGCGGGAATTAACGGAAGTCCGGGCCGATAATGTCGATGCGATCGGTGCAGATGGCGTCGACACCCCAGCTTAACAGCTCGAGCGCTCGCGCGGGCTGATTCACGGTGTACACCAGAATGTGTAATCCGGCGGCTTTCAGCTGCGCGGTGCGCTCAGCATCCAACAATTTGTGATTCAGATGGATGGAAACACAGCCCAGCGCCGACGTCAGCGTTAACCAGTCATCGTGCCATTCATCCAACAGCAATCCGCGAGGCAGTTCAGGTACCGCCTGCATCGCCGCTTCCAGTGCGTCATAAGAGAAGGAAGACAACAGCGGTGCCGTTTGCCCCTGCCAGAGTTCGCGGGCAGCTAGCGCCACATCACGTCCGGTTTCCTGCTCTTTGCCCGTGGTGGGTTTGATCTCGATGTTCGCCATCATCTGATGCTGGCGACAGCGTTCAGCTACGTCACGCAGCAGTGCCAGGGGTTCGCCCTCATACTCGCGGCTGTACCAGCTCCCCGCATCGAGCTGCGACAACTTACTCCATGACAGATCGCCTGCTACTCCCCAGCCGTTGCTGGTGCGGTCCAGCGTGTCGTCATGCAGCAGGAATACCTGCTTATCCTCTGACAGCTTGGCATCAAACTCGATCATGGTATGACCGTACTGCGCGCCGACATCAATCGCCGCAAGGGTATTTTCCGGGGCCAGTTTACCGCCGCCGCGATGGGCGACAATCTGTGGGTAGGGCCAGTTTTCTGCACTCATTCCAGACGCTTTCCATGGGTAGAATCGAAGAAGTGTAACGCATCTGGCGGCAGATGTAGCCACAAGGAGCTGCCCGATGCCGGACGCTCGCTGTGTGGCAAACGCACCACCAGTCGTGTATTGCCAATGCGACCGTGTGCGAGGTTATCCGCACCTAACATCTCCAGTGTATCCACCACCAGCGGAATTCCCCCAGCGGCTTGCGAGCTGAGCACCAGATGTTCAGGACGAATACCCAGCGTCAGCGGGCGGTTTGCCCATTTGGCTTTGCTTTCGCCCAGCGGCAAACTGTTGAGCGCATCCAGGGTAAAGCGGGTGCCATCGCTGTTGATCTGGCCTGGCAGCAGGTTCATCGCTGGCGCACCAATGAAGGAAGCGACAAACTGGCTGGCGGGGCGTTCATACACTTCGACTGGCGTGCCAACTTGCTCCACGACGCCTTTGTTCATCACCATGACGCGCTGTGCCAGCGTCATCGCTTCCACCTGATCGTGCGTCACGTACAGGCTGGTGGTTTTCAGACGACGATGCAGCTGTTGCAACTCAAGGCGCATCTGTACACGCAGGCGCGCATCAAGGTTCGACAGCGGTTCATCAAACAGGAACACCGCCGGTTCACGCACGATGGCGCGGCCCATCGCCACACGCTGACGCTGGCCACCGGAAAGCTCACGCGGACGACGCGCCAGCAGGTGATCCAGCTCCAGGCTGCGTGCCGCTTCCATGACACGCTGATCAATTTGCTCTTTGCCCATGCCGCGAATTTTCAGGCCATACGCCATGTTTTCGCCCACCGTCATGTGCGGATAGAGCGCGTAGTTCTGGAACACCATGGCAATACCACGATCTTTCGGTTCCATGTTGGTCACGCGTTTGTCGTCGATATAGATATCGCCCGAGGTCACACGTTCCAGGCCTGCCACCATGCGCAGCAGCGTTGATTTACCGCAGCCAGAAGGGCCGACCATCACCATAAATTCGCCATCGTTGATGGTGATGTTGAGTGGCTGGATGATCTGATTTTTGCCGTCATACGATTTCGTGACGGTCTGAAGGGTTACGCCTGCCATTTATTTATCACTCTCCACCAGGCCACGTACAAAGGCACGTTGCATCACGAGTACCACCACCACCGGTGGGATCAGGGTTAATAACATTGCCGCCATCACTTCATTCCACTGCGTAGGGCCGCCGCTGGTGTTGATCATACTTTTCACCCCGGCCACTGCGGTGCTGAGTGAAGGGTCGTTGATGATCAACAGCGGCCACAGATACTGGTTCCAGCCGTAGATAAAGGTGATCACGAACAGGGCGGCGAGATTGGTTTTGGACAGCGGTAACACGATGTCCCAGAAGAAACGCATCGGGCTGGCGCCATCAATACGTGCCGCCTCAATCAGTTCGTCCGGCAGTGACATAAAGAACTGGCGGAACAGGAAGGTGGCGGTGGCAGAGGCCATCAACGGCAGCGTTAAGCCACTGTAGCTGTCGAGCATGTGCAGGTTTGAAATCACTTCTACCGTGGGGAAGATACGCACTTCAACCGGCAGCATCAGCGTGATGAAAATCAACCAGAAGAACAGCGTGCGCAGCGGGAAGCGGAACCACACCAGCGCGAACGCGGAGAGCATCGACACCGCAATTTTGCCCACGGTGATGCCAAGCGCCATGATCAGGCTGTTCATCATCATCATGCCAAATGCCGGACCACTGCCGTTAACGCCCTGCGTCCAGATGCGTGAGATGTTGTCCCACAGGTGCGTACCTGGCACCAGCGTCATCGGCACCTGATACACCGCTTCGTTATCCAGCGTTGCCGCCACAATCGCCACGTACAGCGGGAAGAGAATGGTCAGCACGCCGAGCACCAGCAAGGTATGGCTGAAGATATCCAGCCCGCGTCGATTTTCAATCATTGGTATTGCACCTTACGCTCGACAAAGCGGAATTGCAGGATGGTCAGGCCAATCACCAGCAGCATCAGCACCACCGACTGGGCGGCAGAGGATGAGAGATCCAACCCGGTAAAGCCTTCACGGTAGATTTTGTAAATCAGCGTGGTGGTGGCCTGCACCGGACCACCGCCCGTGGCGGCATCGATCACCGGGAAGGTATCGAAGAAGGCATACACCAGGTTAACCACCAGCAGGAAGAAACTCACTGGCGTAATCAGCGGCAGTGACAGGTTGAAGAAACGGCGCACCGGTCCGGCGCCGTCAATCGCCGCCGCTTCCACCAGCGATTTTGGAATCGACTGCAGCGCGGCGAAGAAGAACAGGAAGTTGTAGCTCATCTGCTGCCAGATAGAGGCCAACACGATCAGGAACATCGCCTGACCACTGTTTTGCGCGTAGTTCCAGTTGTAGCCAATCTGGTTCAACAGGTGGCTGAACAGGCCAAGGCCGGGATTGAACAGGAACATCCACAGTACGGCCGCCACCACGGGCGCAACGGCGTAAGGCAGCAGCAATAAGGTTTGATACAGCTTTTTCAGACGCACCACGTAATCAACCAGCGCCGCCAGCAGCAGCGAGAAGGTCATGCCGCACACCGTGACCAGTGCGCTGAACTCAATGGTGGTCCAGAAAGAGTCGAGATAATAGCTGTCATTAAACAAGCGCTTGAAGTTGTCCAGACCGACAAAGGTGCTGGATATGCCAAAGGGATCGATGCTTTGCAACGAATACCACAGCGCTTCCCCGGCAGGCCACAGGAAGAAAATGGCGGTGATCACCAGCTGCGGTGCGACCAGCAAATAGGGCAGAAAACGGGATCGAAAAACGGGGCGTGATGAGGACATAACAGACTCGCCAAAGAGAAATCGGGGCTGACGCCACGCGCCAGCCCCGAGACAACGGAATTACTTCACTTGCTGTTCAAAACGACGCAGCAGTTCATTTCCGCGCTTCACTGCGTTATCCAGTGCAGCTTGTGGTGCCTGTTTACCCGTCCACACGCCTTCCAGTTCCTCGTCCACGATGGTACGAATCTGTGGCATGTTGCCCAGACGCATGCCTTTGGTGAACGGCAGTGGATCTTTGTTCAGCATCTGACGCGTGGCAATGTCTGCACCTGGGTTCTTGTCGTAGAAGCCCTGCTGTTTGGTCAGCTCATACGCTGCAGTGGTGATCGGCAGATAACCGGTCTTTTGGTGCCATTCCGCTGCGATCTCTGGCTGTGCCAGGAACTTCATGAACTCTGCTACACCTTTGTAGGTGTTGGCATCTTTGCCTTTCATCACCCACAGGCTCGCGCCGCCGATAATGGCGTTCTGCGGTGCGTCTGGCACGGTTGAGTCGTATGGCATCATGCCTACGCCGAAGTTGAACTTGGCGTAGTGTTTGATATCCGCCAGAGAACCTGAAGATGCGGTGGTGATACCGCAATCGCCGTTATAGAACTTGGCTGTAGACTCATCTTTACGGCCGAAGTAGGTGAAATCACCCTTCTTGTTCATGTCTTCAAGCATTTGGATGTGACGCACCTGCACCGGCTTGTTGAACTCCAGCACCGCATCGGTACCGTCGAAGCCGTTGTTCTTGGTGGCAACCGGCAGTGCATGCCAGGCGCTGAAGTTTTCGATCTGAATCCAGCCCTGCCAGCCACTGGCGTAGCCACAGGTCATGCCGGCTTTGCGCAGGGCATCGGCATCTTTCGCCAGCTCCTGCCAGGTTTTCGGTGGCTGGTCTGGGTTCAGACCTGCTTTCTTGAAGGCGTCTTTGTTGTAGTACAGCACTGGGGTCGAGCTGTTAAACGGCTGAGAGATCAGCTGGCCTTTGCTGTCGCTGTAGTAACCCGCAACGGCTGGCACGAACTGTTTTGGATCCATCTGCACGCCCGCGTCTTTGAACACGTCATGCACCGGAACGATGGCTTTAGACGCCATCATGGTTGCCGTACCCACTTCGTAAACCTGCAGAATAGCCGGGGCTTTACCAGTACGCACAGCAGCGATACCCGCTGCCAGGCTCTGCTCATAGTTACCTTTGTAAGTCGGTACGATTTTGTATTCTGGGTGAGCCTGGTTAAAACGTTGTGCCAGAGAATCGACTTCTTTGCCTAACTCGCCTTCCATTGAGTGCCAGAAAGGAATGTCTGTAGCAGCCAGCGCATTACCGCTGAGCGCCAGACCGAGCAACACACTCATCAGGCGGGGACGAAGCGTAAAAGCGGACATAAGTTTTTTCCTGTGCTTGTTAGGTACGCGCGATATCACGCATTTTTTTGTTCGCGAAGTAACATGACACGAGGAAATGACGGAAAAATAACAGGATTATGACGGGAATGTGACGAGGTAAAAGCGCATAAGAAAGTTTTAAGTGGCACGAATTATCTCAAATTCGTGCACTGTGTTCGGACCGTCGGCGTTACATTCAAACCGCACCTTCAATCAGACCGCCGGCGGCACAGTCAGATTGCGGGCGGACAGCGCGCACATTATTGTAGCGGCGCGATTCATCGCGCGTTTGCAGGAAGCGCAATGAATTGCGCCGCTACGGATCTATGCAGCCATGATAGTATTTCAGGCACCCAGGTAAGCGCTACGTACCGCTTCGTTGGACAACAACGCTTCTCCGCTGTCTTCCAGCACTACATGGCCGTTTTCCAGTACGTAGCCACGATCGGCCAACTTCAGTGCCTGGTTGGCGTTTTGCTCCACCAGAAAGATGGTCATGCCCTCTTTACGCAGTTGCTCAATAGTGTCGAAAATCTGCTGAATGATAATCGGCGCTAAGCCCAAAGAAGGTTCGTCCAACAACAGTAAACGCGGCTGGCTCATCAACGCGCGGCCAATGGCCAGCATCTGTTGCTCACCACCGGACATGGTGCCCGCACGCTGCACTTTACGCTCTGCCAACCGGGGGAACAGTTGGTAAACGCGTTCAATGCGCTCCTGATACTGCTGACGCGTGGCAAAAAAACCGCCCATCGCCAGGTTCTCTTCCACTGTCATACGCGAAAACACGCGGCGGCCTTCTGGCACAATCGCAATCGCTTCACGCATGATTTTGGCGGTTTGCCAGTCAGTAATCTCTTTACCATCAAACACCACGGTGCCGCTGGTGGCGCGTGGCTCACCGCACAGCGTGCCGAGCAGCGTGGTTTTACCCGCACCGTTAGCACCAATCAGGGTGACAATTTCCCCCTGATTGATGTGCAGATTAATGTTATGCAGCGCCTGAATCGGGCCGTAATGGGCACTGACACCCTGCAAAGTTAAAATTGGGTTTGCCATATTACGCCTCACCTAAATAAGCACGGATCACATCCGGATTGTTGCGCACTTCTTCCGGCGTGCCGTTAGCCAGCGGTGTGCCCTGATTGACCACATAAATGCGGTCAGAAATTCCCATTACCAGCTTCATATCATGTTCAATCAACAGCACCGAGACCTTGTGCTCGCCACGCAGTTCGGCAATCAGTTCATCCAGCTCATGCGTTTCACGTGGGTTAAGTCCTGCAGCCGGTTCATCCAGCATCAGGATTTCAGGACGTGTCACCATGCAGCGCGCAATCTCCAGACGGCGCTGTTGACCGTAAGCGAGATTACCCGCCTGGCGGTTAGCCAGATCCAGTAAACCAATGCGCTCCAGCCAGGTCGCGGCACGATCCAGGGCTTCACTTTCGCCACGGCGAAACGCTGGCGTCTTGAACAGACCGGAGAATACGCCGCTTTTCAGATGCTGATGCTGCGCCACCAGCAGGTTTTCGATCACCGTCATTTCACGGAACAGACGCACGTGCTGAAAAGTACGCACGATGCCCATGCGCGCAATCTTCTGGCCCGGCAGGCCCTGTAATGGCTGGTCGCGCAGTTTGATGGTGCCGCCGGTCGGCTTGTAAAAACCGGTCAGGCAGTTAAACACCGTGGTTTTACCGGCACCGTTTGGGCCAATCAGTGACACGATTTCCTGAGGGTGCAGTTCCAGCGCCACATTGTTGACGGCCAACAGGCCGCCAAAGCGCATCATCAAGCCTTCAACGGCTAATAAAGGCTGACTCATGCCTGCTCTCCTTGTTTACTGCTTTTTAACTTCAGGTGTGGACGCTTCATCGGCAGTAATCCTTGCGGACGCCAGATCATCATCAGCACCATCAAACCACCGAGCACCAGCATGCTGTACTCGTTCAAATCACGCATCAGCTCGCGCGACACCACCAGCAGTACAGCCGCGAGGATCACCGCAAACTGAGAGCCCATGCCGCCCAATACCACAATCGCCAGTACAAAGGCCGATTCAACAAAGGTGAAAGATTCCGGACTGACAAAGCCCTGGCGCGCGGCGAACAGCGTACCGGCAAAACCAGCGAACACCGCGCTGATGGTGAATGCCGTCAGCTTGATACGCGTTGGGCTGAGGCCCAGCGAGCGACAGGCAATTTCATCTTCACGCAGTGCTTCCCAGGCACGACCCAGCGGCATACGCAGTAAGCGGTTAATCACAAACAGCGTCACCACCACCAGCAGCAGCGCCACCAGATAGAGGAAAATCACACGATGGTTGGGATCGTATTGCAGCCCTGTCAGCTCATGGAAGGTGGTCCAGCCGCCTTCACTGACGCGACGACCAAATTCAATGCCAAACAGGCTGGGCTTGGGAATCTGCGCGATACCGTTTGGCCCGCCAGTGAGCGAGGTGCTGTTCAGCAGCAGAATACGGACGATCTCGCCGAAACCGAGCGTCACAATCGCCAGATAGTCCCCGCGCAGGCGCAGCACCGGGAAGCCCAGCATCAGACCAAAGGCACCCGCCACTATTCCTGCCAGCGGCAGGCTTTCCCAAAAACCGAAACCGTAATAGTGATTCAGCAAGGCAAAGGTGTAGGCACCGATGGCGTAAAAGCCGCCGTAACCCAGCACCAGCAAACCGGAAAGCCCGACCACCACGTTGAGGCCCAAACCGAGCATCACGTAGATCAGCGTCAGCGTGGCGATATCCACACTGCCGCGTGAGACGAGGAACGGCCAAATCACCGCTGCGGCAATGATCAACGCCATCAGCCCTTTTTGTTTGGCGTTGGAGCCATCAAAACTGGGTAAAACAAAGCCTTTGCCGCTGCGTTTAAACTTGCCCTGCAACAGTGGACGCAATAACTGAAAGACAAACACCACCGCACAACCGATGAAAATCCAGTTCCAGCGCGCGGCGCCAGCGTTGGCCACCACCAGTTTGGTGCCATCCAGATCGAGGCGAACTCCCATAAAGAAGGTGGCGAGCACTAACAACATCACCGTGGAGATAACGGCGTTAACCAGACCGAGGCGCTTCATACTTTTTCCACCTCCGGACGGCCCAGAATCCCGGTTGGCATCACCAACAGCACCACAATCAACAGGGCGAACGACACCACGTCTTTGTATTCCGTTGACAGATAAGCTGAGGTCAGTGCTTCAGCAATACCCAGCACCAGACCGCCAATCATCGCACCCGGAATACTGCCGATACCACCAAGTACCGCTGCGGTGAAGGCTTTCATCCCGGCCATAAAGCCGATAAATGGGTTGATGGAGCCATAGAACTGGCCCAGCAACACGCCGGCTACCGCTGCCATCGCGGCACCAATGATAAAGGTCAGTGAGATAACACGGTCAGTGTTGATACCCAGCAGGCTGGCCATTTTCAAATCTTCTGCGCAGGCACGACAGGCGCGCCCCATGCGCGAATAGCGGATGAACAACGTCAGTGCCAGCATCGACAGGAACGTCACCACCCAGATCACCAGTTGCATGGTGGAGAGTGTCGCCGCAAAGCCGTTGCTTTCGCCCAGCGTCCACTGGCCGGTGATCAGGCTTGGCAGCGCCAGATCGCGTGAGCCTTGCGTCAGGCTGACGTAGTTCTGCAGGAAGATCGACATCCCGATAGCCGAGATTAAGGCGATCAAGCGTTTCGAGGATCGCACGGGTTTATAGGCCACGCGCTCGATGCTCCAGCCGTAGGCGCTGGAGATAATGACCGCCATCACGAAACCGGCGGCAATCATCAGCCACGTGGTATCGATACCCATCATCATCAGGGCGGCAATCACGATAAAGGAGACATAGCTGCCGATCATATACACCTCGCCGTGGGCGAAGTTGATCATGCCGATGATGCCGTAAACCATGGTGTAACCAATGGCGATCAGCGCGTAGGTGCTCCCGAGGGTCACCCCGTTGAACATCTGCTGAATGAAATAGAGAAACTGCTCGGACATAGTGAGGACCTGCATGTGGACTAAAAATCCCCTCTCCTTTTGGGAGAGGGTTAGGGTGAGGGAGAAACGCGGTAGCCATCAAAACCGTGCGCGCTGTCCCTCTCCCAGCCCTCTCCGGTAAAAGAGAGGGCCAATCTGTTTAAGGTTGGGAATTACTTAACGGCGGTAGAAGAACCGTCTTTATGCCATTTGAAGACACCAAATTCGAAGCCCTTCAGATCGCCTTTCTGATCCCAGTTCAGGTTACCCATCACGGTTGGAACCGCAGCGCCCTCTTTCAGGTTTTTAGCAATCGCATCTGGCTCGTCGCTCTTGCTGCGCTCGATACCGGCCACCAGTGACTGAATCGCGGCATAAGTAGTCCAGACGAACGGACCGGTTGGATCTTTGCGGTTAGATGCAGTGTTGGCTTTGATCGCCTCAACAATCGCCTTGTTCTCTGGCAACTGGTCATAACGCTTCGGCAAGGTGACATACAGGCCTTCAGAGGCATCACCCGCGATGTTAGACAGTGATGCGTTGCCCACACCTTCTGGCCCCATAAAGCCCGCGTTCAGACCTGCTGATTTCGCCTGGCGCAGAATCTGTCCCAGCTCTGGGTAGTAGCCGCCGTAGTAAACGAAATCGACGTTCTCTTTCTTCAGACGCGCAATCAGCGTAGAGAAATCTTTGTCACCGGCGGTGATACCTTCAAACAACACCACGTTACCGCCTTTGGCTTTCAGGGTTTTCTGCACGGATTCCGCCAGACCCTGACCGTACTGCTGCTTGTCGTGCACCACAGCGATACGTTTTGGTTTGATTTCATTCAGGATGTAAGTCGCTGCGGTTGGCCCCTGATCCGAATCCAGACCAGTGGTGCGCAGTACGTCAGCATAGCCACGCGCCGTCAGCTCAGGAGCGGTGGCGGCTGGGGTGATCATCAGAATGCCTTCATCATTGTAGATGTCAGAAGCAGGCTGAGTCGAAGAAGAGCAAAGGTGGCCGATAACGTATTTGATGCCGTCGTTAACCACTTTGTTGGCCACTGCAACCGCTTGTTTCGGGTCACAGGCATCGTCATATTCCACGCCAACCAGTTTGTCACCATTAACACCGCCTTTGGCGTTAATGTCCTTGATCGCCTGCGCTGCACCGGTGAACTGCATGTCACCGTACTGGGCAACCGGGCCGGTTGCTGCGCCAACGATGGCAATTTTGATGTCTTTAGCCAGTGCCGCGTGGCTCAACGCCAGCGCAACGCAACCCGCCAGTAATGCGCGTCCTTTACTCATTTTCATGCGTACTTCCCCATCTGTTGTGTCGTGTGTCTGTTGTGATTGGTTTATTTTCTGCCAGTCAAAGAGGAAAACTGATTTTAGAATAATGAGTTAGCGCTCTTTTCTGGCATTTATTGGTAATAAGGCTTTATTTTTCAGGTTATTAAACAGGAACTTTCTTCTGTAAATCAACTGACATATTTAGAATTAGTCGCGTTGAACAGCAGAATCATCTGGTTGTTATGGCCGGTTTTTAGCCAGCTACCCAGCGTGTTATGCTGGCTTTTTCAACGATCATTGATGGCTTACTCCACAATCCTGGCAAACAGGCTGGCATTTGACCTATTTTCATCGCAAAAAAGTGACAGCACGCTGACTGTCTAAATTCGCTACACTATGGCCTTTCTGCCAGTACAGGTATGGGTAATGAAGCTCACTATTCAGCGGATCACCGCACTGACGCCACAGGATCGGTTGGATTTAGCTAAAGTCTGGCCGCAGATCGATATTGCGCAACTGGAAGTCGCATTAAGCGAGACGCAGCGTTTGTACGCCGCCCGCTTTAACGATCGCCTGCTAGCGGCGTTACAGCTGGAGATGCGTGGGACGCAGGGGAAGATTTCGCAGCTGAATGTGCGTGAAGTCACACGCCGTCGTGGCGTGGGGCAATATCTGCTGGAAGACACTATCGCGCAGAACAGCGAAGTCGCGAATTGGTGGATTGCCAATGATGGCGAGAGCGATCAGGAGATCCGCGCTGCGTTTATGCAGGCCTGTGGTTTTCGTGCGCAAGTGGACGGTTGGGTGCGTTAACCTGGTGCGCATTAATGCGCATCCTACGGGGGATGAGTGTAGGGTCGCCATTTATGGCGACTGTCGAGCAAAAAAAAGGGCGACCCGCTGGTCGCCCCGTTTTGCACCTGACGCTTATCAGGCTTCAATCGCCATACGCAGTTTCTTCATGGCGTTCTTTTCCAACTGACGTACGCGCTCAGCAGAGACGCCGTATTGATCGGCCAGTTCCTGCAGCGTGGTTTTGTTCTCTTCATCCAGCCAACGGGCACGGATGATGTGCTGGCTACGCTCATCGAGGCTCAGCATCGCATCGCTCAGTTTATCTGCGGCATGTGCATCCCAGTTGTCCTCTTCAATGCCATCAGCAAAGTCAGAGGTTTTATCCTGCAGATACAGCACCGGAGCCATCGGCTTGCCTTCGCCTGCTTCGTCATCTGAAGACATATCGAAGGTCATATCCTGCGCGGCCATACGAGATTCCATCTCGAGCACGTCTTTACTGCTCACGCCAAGCTCGCGCGCGACCATTTCCACTTCGTCTTGGTTAAACCAGCCCAGACGCTGCTTGCTTTTACGCAAGTTAAAGAACAGCTTACGCTGTGCTTTCGTAGTCGCGACTTTCACGATACGCCAGTTACGCAGTACGTATTCGTGAATTTCTGCTTTAATCCAGTGCACGGCAAACGACACCAGGCGCACGCCCACTTCAGGATTGAAGCGACGCACCGCCTTCATCAGGCCGATGTTACCTTCCTGAATCAGGTCAGCCTGTGGCAGGCCGTAACCGGAGTAGTTACGAGCAATATGAACAACAAAGCGCAGGTGAGACAGGATCAGCGTCTTAGCTGCATCCAGATCGCCCTGGTAATGCAGTTTCTCCGCTAATGCCTTCTCCTCTTCTGCCGTTAATACCGGCCAGTTATTGGCAGCCCGGACGTATGATTCCAGGTTACCCAGAGGCGCAATCGCTAAAGTTTGCATTTCTTTGGTCATTCAAACCCTCACAAATTCAATGGACTTGCTGCACAGTTCCTTGCGCAGACGTTACATTATGTCAACGTCGCGAAAAAACCAAAAGCAATCTGTGCTACTTGGACGACAAAGTTATCCACAAGTTCAATATTAGCAGTGAATATTTTACACACAGATGACGGCGGAAGAAACAGGAAGAGTCCTCTGCTCCCAGATCGTCGGCAGCAGAGGAAGAGTATATCAAAAAACGTTGCTGTTGGTTACTGCGGCGTAAATCGGCGTAAATGTTGTACAGTCGCTAACCACGCGGCAATCCAGCCGATAATGGCGGCGATCAGCAGCAGCAGCAGTCCTTCGTCCCAGGAAAAACCTTCCAAAACAAAGGTGGTGCCGAACACCGAGGCGACCTGCGCCACCACGGACTGCAAGCGCAATACCAATACCTCGGAGAGGATCAGTGACAACACCGCGCCACTGAAACCGAGCAGCGCACCGCCATACAAGAACGGACGAAGAATAAAGCCGTCGGTGGCACCGATCAGTTTTTGCACGTTGATGGTATCGCGGCGGGCGAAAATGCTGAGTCGCACACTGTTGCCGATCACCAGGAACACCGCGACCACCATCAGCAAGCCAATCATCGAGGCGATTTGCCCCACCAGCCCGGTTAAAGCGGCTAAGCGAGCAAACCAGCTGTCATCCATACGCACTTCATCAACGCCCTGCACTTTCGCGACTCGATCGCGCAGATTGGCCATGGTGTCTGAATTCTGGAAATTGAGCTTCGGCGTGATAATGGCGACAGCAGGCAGCGGATTCTGCTCCAGCATGTCCATTGAGCCGCCAAAGCCGGACCAGTTACGGAACTCATTCAGCGCTTCTTCACGCGTCAGATAATTGACATTATCCACGCCATCTAACTTTTTCAGTTCAGCGGTGACATTCTCGGCGGCGCTATCGTCCAGCGCTTTGTCGAGATACACGGTAAGCTGCGGCGCGGGATACCATTGCGTGGCCGCCTGGCTGACGTTTTTCCACACCATGTAGCAGACGCTCGGCAGCGTTAGCGAGATGGCGATCACCATCACCGTCAGCAGCGTGGCCAGCGGCTGGCGATACATATCCGATAACGTACCGCGCCACGCATAACGCCACTGCTCCTGCCAGCCACCTTTTAACGCCTTGCTTTTCGAAGGTTGCTTCGTCGCTTTTGGCGCTGCTGGGCGCTTATTGCGTTTATTGACCATCGTGGCCTCCGTGCAGACGTCCCTGATTCAGCGTCATCAGGCGGTAATTCCGCCGTGCAATCAGCCCGGTGTCATGCGTTGCCATCAGCACCGTGACACCTACGCGGTTAAACTCTTCAAACAGTCGCAGAATGTCTTCTGACAGCGCATTGTCGAGGTTACCGGTCGGTTCATCCGCCAGCAAAACCGCCGGCTTATTCACCACCGCACGCGCAATGCCAACACGTTGCTGTTCACCGCCTGAGAGCTGGATCGGATAACTTTTCGCTTTGTCGAGCAGGCCAACTTTATCCAGCGCCGCCGACACGCGACGACGAATGTCCTCACCGCTGGCACCGGAGATAATCAGCGGGATAGCCACGTTGTCATAGACCGAACGATCCATCAGCAAGTGGTGATCCTGGAAAATCATGCCGATCTGACGTCGCAGGAAAGGGACTTCACTGTGACGCAGACGCGAAATATCGTGGCCGCTAAACCAGATCTGCCCGGCGCTCGGGCGCTCAATGCCACAAATCAGCTTCAGTAAGGTACTTTTCCCCGCGCCGGAATGGCCGGTCAGGAACGCCATTTCACCGGGACGCAGATGAAAATCCACCCCCTGCAGCGCCTGACGTCCTCCCAGGTAAGCCTTACTGACCTCTTCAAAGCGAATCATCCCAATCATTCCTCTCGGGCAAACAGTGCCTCAATAAAGTCCTCGGCCTTGAACGGCCGTAAATCCTCGATGCCTTCCCCGACACCGATATAGCGAATCGGAATACCGAACTGATCGGCAACCGAGAAGATCACGCCACCTTTCGCGGTGCCGTCAAGCTTGGTCAGGGTAATGCCGGTTAAGCCCACCGCTTCATGGAACAGTTTGGCCTGGCTTACCGCATTTTGCCCGGTGCTGGCGTCGAGGGTCAGCATCACTTCGTGTGGCGCATCCTCATCCAACTTCTTCATCACGCGGGTGATTTTCTTCAGTTCTTCCATCAGGTGCGCTTTGTTCTGCAAGCGACCTGCGGTATCGGCGATCAGCACATCCACCTGACGTGATTTAGCTGCCTGAATGGCATCAAAAATCACCGAGGCGGAGTCCGCGCCCGTGTGCTGTGCCACTACCGGAATGTTGTTACGCTGACCCCACACCTGCAACTGCTCAACAGCAGCTGCACGGAAGGTATCACCTGCCGCCAGCATCACTGATTTGCCTTGCGCCTGGTACTGACGCGCCAGCTTACCAATGGTGGTGGTTTTACCTACGCCGTTAACGCCGACCATCAGGATAACAAACGGCGTTTTGCCACTGACATCCAGCGGCTCGTCAACTTTTTCCAGAATGCCGGCCATTTCGGCTTTCAGCAGGCCGTACAAGGCTTCTGCATCGCGCAGCTGCTTACGATTCGCCTGCTGCGTCAAATTGGCGATGATGCGGCGCGTCGTTTCCACACCGACATCAGCGATCAACAGCTGTTCTTCCAGCTCTTCAAACAGGTCGTCATCGATTTTTTTGCCACGGAACAGACCGATAAACCCAGAGCCCAGGTTTTCACGGGTTTTCACCAGACTGCGTTTCAGGCGGGCAAAGAAGCCTTCTTTGGTTGGGCGCTCTTGCTCCTGCGTGACAATCGGCGCCGCGGCCAGCGGCAGATCGCTGACGGTGTCCTGCGCTTCGGCTTCCGCATCTTCGGCATAGGTTTCCGCTAATGCCAGTGCTTCCAGCTCCTCGTCGCTTAACGCGTCGTCTTCTGGCTCAACCGGTGCTTCGATAACGGGCTGTTGCGGCTCAATCACCGGCTCAACCGGCGCTTCGATAACATGCTGTTGCGGTTCAATCACCGGCTCAACGGGTGCTTCGATAACAGGCTGTTGCGGTTCAATCACAGGCTCAACGGGTGCTTCAACAATCAGCGTTTCGGCCTGCGGTTCTTCTTCGACAGGCACAACGTCGGGTTGCACTTCCGCTTCAGGCAGCACCGCTTCTTCAATCGCGACAACCGGCTCGGCAACAGGCTCTTCCACTGGCGCCTGCTGCGCTTCGGCAACCTGCTCAGTGACGGCAACCGTCTCTTCGGCCTGCGCTTCGGCGCTTGCTAATGCGCTCTCTTCAGCGATGGGCTCATGCGCGACATCGGTCGGTTGCTGCTGCGCTTCCGCAGGCTGTTGCGTCTCTTCTTCTTTGCCAAAGCCTAGCCAGGAAAAAAAGCCGCGTTTTTTCTCTTTTGCCATTGTGTAACCACACTCCTCGATGGCTTATTCCCGGTTGCACGCTGTTCCCAGGGGATAAAAAATTCAATTATTGACGCACGAGCCGCGTAAAAATCAGGCAATTACGCGCGCCATATCAACTCAGTAGTCTAACACTTTCCAGCCAGCGCACCACAGCACCCTTTTTTACGTTTCTTCTCCTTGCTGCGCCCGTTAAACTACGCAACAAATTATGACGAGTTGTGAGCGAAATGAGTAAATCACCCCGCAGCAGTGGCGCTGCTGGCCAAATCCGCATCATCGGCGGGCAGTGGCGCGGTCGCAAATTACCGGTGCCTGACAGCGCTGGCTTACGCCCGACCACCGATCGCGTACGCGAAACCCTGTTCAACTGGCTGGCCCCCGATATTCAGGAAGCACGCTGCCTCGACTGCTTCGCCGGTAGCGGCGCGCTCGGGTTGGAAGCGCTGTCACGCTATGCCGCTTCAGCCACGCTGCTTGAAATGGAACGAGCGGTGGCGCAACAGCTGTCGCAGAACCTGCAAACACTGCGTGCAACCCAAGGTACCGTGGTGCAGACCAACACTTTGCTGTGGCTAAATCAGCCGGGCGAGCCGTTTGATGTGGTGTTTGTGGACCCGCCGTTCCGTAAAGGACTATTGCTGGAAACATTGACGCTGCTTGAAAAAAACGGCTGGCTGGCAGAGAACGCGCTAATTTACGTAGAGAGTGAAGTCGAGCATGGCACGCCGGTGGCACCCGCCAACTGGGATTTATACCGCGAGAAGATTGCCGGACAGGTCGCCTATCGCCTTTATCAACGCCAACAGGAGACGCACGATGTGGCTTAATCTGGGACGTTTACTGATGATTTGCGTCTGGGCTTTTTTACTGTTGAATCTGGTGCACCCTTTCCCGACGCCGCTGCGTTACTTTGTCCATGTTGCCTTGTTCTTCATGGTGATTATGCATGGCTTGCAGCTGGTATTACTGCGCGCGACCCAGCCTAAAGAAGCACCAAAGCTCAGTGGCGCAACGCAGGCGAAGATTTTCTTTTTCGGCGTGTTTGAACTGCTGGCGTGGCAGAAGAAGCATTATCCAAAGATGTAGAGAAATCGGCCGCCATCGCGGCCGATTTTATTGCGCGGGGGTAAAGCTGACAAAGCGACTGCCCTTCATCTTCAACTCCCCCTTCGCACCCTTATCGATTTGATGATAATCGTTGGCGCTGACCACCACTTTGATGTCACTTGCACCATTCAGCGGATGAAACAGGGCTTCATACTTCATGTCTTCAGCCACAATCTCTTCACGCTGGCGTGAACGGCGATTGGGCGACGGATACTCACGTTTGGTTTTGACTTCCACGCTGAGAGAACGAACCGGGGAAGCGTCATTGACCGCAGTTTCACGGCGTTGCTTGATAAACTGACGGGTCGCCAAAACGGCAATAATCGCCAGAACGATAAAAAAGAGTAGCGGTGGTTTGCTCATGTTTTCTCTCGTGCTTTGCGTTGATAATAGAACAAATAAAGACGACAAAGCATACAACCAGAGTTGACCGATTGTCACATTCGCCGCCGGTAACTTACACTGGGATCGCGATTTTGGGAAAATTCAATACTCTGAGCTGCGTGTTCAGAAAAGGGAGAAAACATGCTTTGGTCTTTTCTTGCCGTACTTTTTTCCGGTTGGCTCTACGTTGATGCTTCGTACCGTGGCCCGCAATGGCAGCGCTGGCTGTTCAAACCCGTCACCTTACTGCTGTTGGTGGCTTGGGCCTGGCAGGCACCAACGCTCAACACCACCGACTATTTGATCCTCGCTGGGCTGGTTGCCACATTGGTTGGCGATGCGCTGACGTTATTGCCACGTCAGCAAATGCTCTATGCGCTGGGCGCATTCTTCCTGTCACACCTGCTGTATACCATCAGCTTTGCCGCCCACATGACCATGAGCTTCTTCTGGCCGATCCCGGTGACCCTGCTGGTGATAGGTGCCGTGGTGATGGGCATCATCTGGTCAAAACTCGAAGATTTGCGTTGGCCGATCTGTACGCTGATTGGCATGACGCTGGTGATGAACTGGATGGCAGCGGAAAACTACTTCTTCCGCCCGACTGACTTCAGCTTTTCGCTGCTGGTGGGTGCAGGACTATTGCTGTTGGCCAATATTGTCTGGTTTATCAGTCATTATCGCCGCCGTTTCAGTGCTGATAGCGCCATTGTGGCTGCCTGCTACTTTGCCGGTCACTTTATGATTGTGCGCTCACTGTGGCTCTACTGAAGAAATAATGACCTTTAACGCTTGACTCTGGAGTGGACTCCAAAGTGTAGCATTCAGGTTGCGGGCAGTGGCCCGCACCTGATACCGGAGGTCACATGCACGCACATACTCATTCTTGCCGCTGTGGGAAATCCCATAGCAAGCCTCAACCGCTGTGCGCCATTCGCAGCGCATCGCCCACCACGCTGAAAATCTCTGCCGCCCTGCCCGCCACACCGGAAAATGGTTGCGGCTGCTGCGACAACGACAGCGCCAGCCCTGGCGGTGAAAGCGACGCCGAAAGCGACAGGCCCGGCTCCTCTTCCCATCAGTTCCGCTGGCAAATCGCCGGCATGGATTGCCCCAGCTGTGCGCGCAAAATTGAAAGCGCGGTACAACAGATCCCGCAGGTCAGCGCAGCCCGCGTTATTTTCGCCAGTGAAAAACTGGTCGTGGATGCCGACCAGGATATTCGCTCAGCCGTAGAGCAAGCCGTGAAAAATGTCGGCTTTACGCTCACTTCAAACGATCCGCAAGCGCAGACCGCTGCACCTAACCGCTGGCGCGAAAATGCTGCCCTCGTCGTGCTGGCGCTGCTGATGCTGGCCAGTTGGCTGCTCAGCCAGATTTCACCGCTGTGGGGCGATCGCCTGTTCGTGGTGACCACGCTGATTGGCCTGGCACCGATTGCCCGCAGCGCCTGGAAACTGCTGCGCGGTGGCTCGCCCTTTAGCATCGAAACCCTGATGACTTTCGCTGCCGCCGGTGCGCTGTTGATCGGCGCCCACGCTGAAGCGGCCATGGTGCTGATGCTGTTCCAACTGGGTGAACGTCTGGAATCTTATGCCGCCACCCGTGCGCGTCGGGGCGTAACCGCCTTGATGGCCCTGCGCCCTGCTACCGCCACCCGTGTGAATGGCGCGCAGCGTGAGCAGGTGGCGCTGGAAGACTTACACCCCGGCGACAAGATTGAAGTCGCCGCTGGTGGGCGTTTACCGGCCGATGCTGAGCTACTGAACCTCAGCGCCAGCTTTGACGAAAGCGCGCTAACTGGTGAATCTGTGCCAGTTGTGCGCCAGCCTGGTGAAACGGTGATGGCTGGTGCCACCAGCGTAGATCGTCTGGTGACCCTGAAAGTCATCTCCCAGCCGGGCCAAAGTGCCATTGACCGCATTCTGCAACTGATTGAAGAGGCCGAAACCCATCGCGCCCCGGTTGAACGCTTTATCGATCGCTTCAGCCGCATTTATACCCCCGCCATTATGCTGCTGGCACTCATGGTGATGCTTTTGCCGCCATTGGTGGCGGGTGCTGCATGGCTGCCGTGGATTTATAAAGGTTTGACGTTGCTACTGATTGGCTGCCCCTGTGCCCTGGTGATTTCAACACCGGCGGCGATCACCTCTGGTTTAGCCGCCGCGGCACGACAGGGTGCGCTGATTAAGGGCGGTGCGGCACTGGAGCGACTGAGCCGCATCCAGACCATGGCCTTCGATAAAACCGGCACCTTAACTGCAGGCAAACCACAGGTCACACAGATAGATGTCTTCGGCACACAGCAAGAGAACGCGCTGCTCAGCCTGGCGGCTGCCGTTGAACAAGGCTCCAGCCATCCTTTGGCGCTGGCGATTGTGCGTGAAGCCGAACGTCGCCAACTGGCGTTACCGCAAGCACAACATCAACAAGCATTGGCCGGAAGCGGTATCCGCGCCCGGGTTGATGGAGTGAGTTATCAGCTTCTGGCCCCGCGCGATGTCAATGTTCTCACTGACGATCAGCAACAACTGATTGCGCAACGAGAAGCGCAAGGCCAGACGGTGGTGGTGCTGTTGCAAGAACAGACAGTGCTCGGCGCATTGGCCTTGCAGGATCAACTGCGAGAAGAGGCGATGACGGCAGTGTCGCAGTTGAAAGCGTTAGGTATCAAAAGCCTGATGCTGACCGGCGATAACCCGCGAGCCGCGGCGGCGATTGCGGCTGAACTCAGCATCGATTATCGCGCTGGGCTGCTGCCCGCCGATAAAGTCGAGGCGGTACGCAAGTTAGGTGGAGCGCAGTCATTGGCGATGGTCGGCGATGGCATTAACGACGCACCCGCGATGAAAGCGGCAACGTTGGGCATCGCGATGGGCAGCGGCACCGATGTGGCACTGGAAGCCGCCGATGCCGCCTTAACACAAAACCGTCTGACGTTGTTACCGCGCACGGTATTACTGGCACGCCGCACGCGCGCCATTATTCGTCAGAACATTGCGATTGCGCTCGGCTTGAAGGGGATTTTCCTGATCACCACACTGCTCGGCTTCACCGGTTTGTGGTTAGCGGTGCTGGCAGACTCCGGCGCCACGGCGTTAGTCACGGCTAACGCACTGCGGCTGCTGCGTCAGCGTTAAGCCTAGCCTTTCTGAATCAGATACTGGTACGGCAGCGTTTCCGTTTGCTGTGCCAGCAACTGGTGTTCCATAAAGCGGCAAAATCCCGGTATATCGCGTGTGGTAGCGGGATCGTCAGCGATGATCAGCAGGGTTTCACCCGCCTGCATGGTGCGTACGGTTTTGCGCACCATCATCACCGGCTCAGGGCAGCGTAACCCCAAAGCATCAAGCGTGTGGTCCGGCGCAGAAAAGGGATCGCTCATGATTCTCTGTCTTTGTTCGTGGTGGGCGCTCATTCTAGCGCGCTCAATCTCCAGCGCAAGGCGATAACGATTGCGTTAAAATTAACCATTGCTTAAATTGCGCAACGCGCTAAGATGCCGCCGTTTTCATTTTATGGCTGTACAGCTCGGCTCTATGGGTTCCCTCACCCCTACATTAAAAAGGCTCACAATGATTGATTTTTCTGCACGTCAGCGCATGCATGCGCTGTTTTGGCTATCGCTATTCCATCTGCTGGTGATCACCTCCAGTAACTACCTGGTACAGCTGCCGGTCTCGATTTTCGGCTTCCACACCACCTGGGGCGCGTTTAGCTTTCCGTTTATTTTCCTCGCTACCGACCTCACCGTGCGCATTTTTGGCGCGCCTTTAGCCCGTCGCATTATTCTGGCGGTGATGATCCCGGCACTGTTTATCTCCTATGTGGTCTCCTGTGTGTTTTATCAGGGAGAATGGCAGGGTTGGGCTTCACTGGAACAGGTGAACCTGTTTGTCGCCCGTATCGCCAGCGCCAGCTTTATGGCTTATGCGCTGGGTCAGATTCTGGATGTCCACGTTTTTAACCGTTTGCGTCGTTTACCCCAGTGGTGGATCGCCCCGGCAGCCGCCATGTTCCTCGGTAATATCAGCGATACGCTGGCCTTCTTCTTCATCGCTTTTTATAAGAGTCCAGACCCGTTTATGGCAGCCCACTGGGTGGAGATTGCCATGGTGGATTACAGCTTCAAAGTGCTGATCTGCATGATTTTCTTCCTGCCCGCGTACGGTGTACTGCTTAACAGCATGTTGAAACGCCTGGCTGAACGTTCTGCACAGCGCCAGATGAATTTCGGCTAATTGCACATAGACGAAACGCCGCAGCGCGCTAAGATTTCCTGACAGTACGGCGGTTGCTTTTAACCGCCGATTCCGTTTTTATAGCGGATGGAAAGCACCAGACTGGAATCAATAAAGGGAAAAGAATGCGTAATTTAGTGAAATATGCGGGTATTGGTCTGTTGGTGTTGGGTCTCGCGGCCTGTGACCAGAAGAAAGATGATGCGGCAGCAGGCAGTAACGGTGCCAGCGCCAGTCAGTCCGCTCAGACCGTCAACCTGATGGACGGCAAGCTAAGCTTCAATCTGCCTGCGGGCATGTCTGATAAGAGCGGCAAACTCGGCTCGGAATCCACTAATATGCACGTTTACGCCGATGAAACCGGCCAGCGCGCGATTATCGTGATTGCCGGCGATCCCACCAACGAAGCGCTGGATGCACTCTCTCAGCGCCTGGAGCAGCAGCAACGCAATCGCGACCCGCAGCTGCAAGTGGTGTCTAACAAAGCCATTACGCTGAAAGACCAGCCAGCTCAGCAGTTGGATACGGTGATTTCTGCCAACAATCAGACCTCATGGTCTTCCGTGATTCTGGCAAAAGTGGATGGCAAACTGCTGACCCTGCAGATCACCCTGCCAGCAGACAATCAGCAGCAGGCGCAGAGCGATGCTGATGCCATTGTGAAAAGCATCACATTGAAATAGAGCACGCATCAACCGTAGCGGCGCGATTTATCGCGCGTATTCTTACAAAGGGACGCGCAATGAATTGCGCCGCTACAGAATGTGCTCCTTACAACCTCACCGGCGAAATATGCCAAATCTCATCAGCGTATTCCTGAATCGTTCTGTCCGCTGAGAAGTACCCCATATTAGCGATGTTCAACGCCGCACACCGCTGCCACTCATCTGGCTGACGATAAAGCTTGTCCACCTTATCCTGAGTATCCACATAGCTGCGGTAATCGGCCAACAATTGATAGTGGTCACCGAAGTTCACCAGCGCATCAAACAGATTGCGATAGCGCCCTAAATCCCCAGGACTGAACACGCCGCTGGCGATTTGTGTCAGTGCCTGATGCAGTTCGGCATCTTCCTCGTAGTACTTACGCGGGTTGTAGCCATCCTGACGAAGTTTCTCAACCTGCGGCGTGGTGTTGCCAAAGATAAAGATATTCTCCGCACCCACGTGCTCGCGCATCTCGACGTTAGCACCATCCAGCGTACCAATGGTTAATGCGCCATTGAGCGCGAACTTCATATTACTGGTGCCGGAAGCTTCCGTACCTGCCGTGGAGATCTGTTCAGAGAGATCCGCCGCCGGAATAATGATCTGCGCCAGGCTCACGCTGTAATTGGGAATAAACACCACTTTCAGCTTGTTCTTCACCTGCGGATCGTTGTTGATCACATTGGCGACATCGTTGATCAGATGAATGATGTGCTTCGCTACGTAATAGGCGGAAGCCGCTTTGCCGGCAAAGATATTGACGCGTGGCACCCAGTCTGCGGTGGGATCGGCCTTGATACGGTTGTAACGAGTGATAACGTGCAACACGTTAAGCAGTTGACGTTTGTATTCGTGAATACGTTTGATCTGCACGTCAAACAAAGCGTGCGGATCCAGCACAATATCCATGTTCTTCGCTACCCAATCCGCTAACCGCTTTTTGTTGGCGAACTTGGCATCACTAATCTGCTCAATAAATGCCGGGTAATCAACGTGCGGGGTCAGTTCGCTGAGTTGGCTGAGATCGGTACGCCAGTTGCGGCCGATGGTGTCATCCAGCACCTCCGACAGCGCCGGGTTAGCCAAGGCCAGCCAGCGTCGTGGCGTTACACCGTTGGTTTTATTGCAGAAACGCCCGGGGAACAGGCGCGCAAAATCGGCAAACAGTGACTGCACCATTAGATTGGAGTGCAACTCTGACACGCCATTCACTTTGTGGCTCACCACCACCGCCAGCCAGGCCATGCGGATCTTACGGCCGTTGTTCTCATCAATAATCGAGATACGCGCCATCAGATCCCAGTCATCCGGGTAATACTCCTGGATGGTTTTCAGGAAGTAATCGTTGATTTCAAACACGATGCTAAGGTGACGCGGCAGAATCTTGCCAAACATATCCACCGGCCAGGTTTCCAGCGCTTCACTCATTAGCGTGTGGTTGGTGTAGGAGAACACCTGGCAGGTCACTTCAAAGGCATCGTCCCAGGTAAACTTGTGATCATCGATCAACAAGCGCATCAACTCGGGGATTGCCAGCACCGGATGCGTATCATTCAGGTGGATGGCGATTTTATCTGCCAGATTGTCCCAGGTTTCATGCATCTGCCAGTGGCGGTTAAGGATGTCCTGCACCGTGGCCGACACGAGGAAATACTCCTGACGCAGGCGTAGTTCACGGCCTGAATCGGTGGAGTCATCGGGATAGAGCACGCGCGACACGTTCTCCGAGTGGTTTTTGTCCTCCACCGCCGCAAAGTAATCACCTTGGTTGAATTTACCCAGGTTGATCTCGTTGCTGGCCTGGGCGCTCCACAAGCGCAAAGTATTGGTGGCGTCGGTGTCGTATCCGGGGATGATCTGATCGTAAGCAGCCGCGATAATCTCTTCGGTTTCCAGCCAGCGCACGCGCGCCCCTTCATGCTGCAAACGGCCACCAAAACGCACTTTGTAGCGCGTGTTAAAGCGCTGAAACTCCCAAGGATTGCCGTATTCCAGCCAGTAATCCGGCGATTCACGCTGCTGGCCGTCAACGATGTTTTGTTTGAACATGCCGTAGTCATATCGGATGCCGTAGCCGCGCCCTGGCAGGCCGAGCGTCGCCAGTGAATCCAGGAAGCAAGCGGCCAAACGGCCCAGACCGCCGTTACCCAGCCCGGGATCGTTCTCCTCATCCATCAGTTCGCTGAGGTCGAGCCCCATCTCATCCAGCGCCTGATTGAGATCGTCATAGATGCCCATCGCCAGCAACGCATTGCCCAACGTGCGCCCCATGAGGAATTCCATCGACAGGTAATAGACCTGACGCACATCCTGTGACAGCTGTGCACGACTGGAGCGCAACCAGCGTTCCACCATGCGGTCGCGAACCGCCAACAGTGCGGCGTTCAGCCACTCATGCTGATTGGCGATCGAGGGGTCTTTACCAATAGTAAACATCAGTTTATAGGCGATTGAGTGCTTCAGTGCGTCAACCGTTAGCGTGGGTGAGGCATAGGTGAAAGGTGCATTCATATCCAGTATCCCAATCTCTGATTACAGCAAACGTTGATAAAGATCGCGGTAGGCTTGTGCGGCCACCTGCCAACTAAAATCCATCCCCATTGCCTGGCGCTGAACATAACGCCAGAGCGAAGGACGGGACCACAGAACAAAAGCACGTCGAATCGCCCGCAGCAGCGACCAGGCGTTACTGTCTTCAAAACTGAAACCGCTTGCGACCCCGTCAGCGAGGTTCTCCAGCGAACTGTCCTGCACGGTATCCGCCAGCCCACCGGTGCGGCGTACTAACGGCAACGTGCCATATTTCAGACCGTAGAGCTGTGTGAGTCCACACGGCTCAAAACGGCTCGGCACCATGATCACATCGGCACCGCCGACAATGCGGTGCGAAAACGCTTCATGATAGCCAATCTGCACCCCCACGCTGCCAGGATGCTCAGCCGCGGCGGCCAGAAAACCTTGTTGTAACTCAGCGTCGCCCTGGCCCAGCAGCACCAGTTGGCCGCCCTGCGCCAGTAATCCTGGCAACGCTTCCAGCACCAGATCCAGCCCCTTTTGTTTCGTCAGACGGCTGATGACACAGAACACCGGCGCTTTCTCATCAATTTTTAGCCCCATGGCAATCTGCAACTGGCGCTTGTTCTCGGCTTTGCTCTCCAGCGTGTCGCGGTCGTAACGCGCCGTCAGCAGCAAGTCATGTGCCGGGTCCCAGATTCCGGGGTCAACGCCATTGAGGATGCCACTCAGCCGCCCCTCTTTCAGACGTTGTTCAAGCAGCGATTCCATGCCGTAACCGAATTCGGGTCGGGTGATTTCCAGAGCATAAGTCGGGCTGACTGCCGTAATATGATCGGCATAAAATAAACCCGCTTTGAGATAGGAAATCTGTCCATAGAACTCCAGCCCATGCATGTTAAAGAATGCGCGCGGGATCTGAATCTCATCCAGATGGCGCGCATTGAACAACCCTTGATACGCCAGGTTATGCACGGTAAACACCGTTTTCGCCGGACGCCCGCGCGCGGCGATATAGGCGCAGGTTAAGCCAGCGTGCCAGTCATGCGCATGCACCACATCGGGTTGCCAGAAGGTATCCAGCCCACTTGCCAGTTCGGCCCCCATCCAGCCAAGCAACGCAAAACGCAGATAGTTATCCACATAAGCAAACTGCGATGTATCGTGATACGGGCTGCCGGGGCGCTCATACAATCCCGGTGCATCAATTAAATAAATGCCAACTCCGTTGAATTGTCCAAATAATAAACGGACCGGCCCGGCAAAAGTGTTTAATTCCGCAACAATCTCCGTGTCAGGGATCCCTTTACGCAGATCCGGATACGCGGGAATCAGCACCCGCGCATCCGTTCCACCTGCAATTTGGGCCTGAGGCAAAGCGCCGACAACATCAGCCAACCCGCCGGTTTTCAGCAGCGGGAAAAGTTCTGAACAGACATGTAAAACCTGCATCCTGGACCCCTATTATGTTATCGCTCGCGTTCCCCGCGACGATTGCCTGTGTGTCTTGCTCGTTGCTTTCGCGGTCAGCCAGCCAGTTTGGCCAGCATGGCGCGCGTGACCAGCACGATGCCCTCTTCTGAACGGTAAAAACGGCGGCTGTCTTCATCGGGGTTTTCACCAATCACCATGCCTTCAGGGATCACGCAGGCGCGATCAATCACGCAGCGGCGTAAACGGCAGGAACGGTTAATGACCACATCAGGCAGCAGCACCGAGGAGTCGATATTGCAAAATGAGTTGATGCGCACACGCGGGAACAGCACTGAATTCACCACCACCGAACCGGAGATGATGCAGCCGCCCGACACCAGTGAGTTCATCGTCATGCCATGGCTGCCCGAGCGATCCTGCACAAACTTCGCCGGCGGCAGAGGCTCCATGTGGGTACGTATCGGCCATTCATGGTCGTACATATCCAGTTCCGGCGTGACCGAGGCCAGATCGAGATTGGCTCGCCAGTAGGCCTCTAGCGTCCCGACGTCACGCCAGTACGGCTCAGCATTTTCGTCGTTCTGCACGCAGGATAAGGTGAAGGAGTGCGCGTAAGCCTCACCGCTGGCCACAATTTTCGGCAGCAGGTCTTTACCGAAATCGTGGCTGGATTCAGGGATCAGCAAATCCTCCTCCAGCAACTGATAGAGGTAGTCAGCATTGAACACATAGATGCCCATACTGGCCAAGGCTTTGCTGTCATCACCGGGCATTGACGGCGGTTTAGGCGGTTTCTCGACAAAATCCACCACGTTGTTTTCCGCGTCTACGGCCATCACACCAAACGCCGTGGCTTCCGCCAGCGGCACCGGCAAACAGGCGATGGTGCACTTCGCGCCACGGTCAGCATGGTCGAGCAGCATGCGCGAGTAATCCATTTTGTAGATGTGATCGCCCGCCAGAATGACGATGTATTGGGCGTTGTAGCGACGAATGATGTCGAGGTTTTGCGACACCGCGTCTGCGGTACCGCGATACCAGTGCTCGGTTGACGCACGCTGCTGTGCGGGCAGCAGATCAACAAACTCATTCATCTCTTCGTTGAACAGTGACCAGCCACGCTGGATATGCTGCGTCAACGTATGCGACTGATATTGCGTGATCACGCCAATGCGCCGAATGCCCGAGTTAATGCAGTTCGACAGCGCAAAGTCGATGATGCGGAACTTGCCACCGAAGTGCACGGCAGGTTTGGCGCGTTTTGCGGTGAGATCTTTCAGGCGCGTACCGCGCCCGCCAGCAAGGATCAGGGCAACCGTTTGTGTAGGGAGCTGGCGCGCCAGCATCAGATGATCTGTTCTATCTAATTTAACCATGTCTGACTCCTTATGATTGCTTTAGGAACACACACACGCCGTGTGCGGGCCCGTGCCAGACAGTTGTCAGGATGGGGTTATCTTCCCCGGCGAAAGGAGGAATGGCACGCCACTCTCCGTCTGGTAAGGCAAGGTCACTCACCGATTCCGTGGCGTTGATTGTTATTAACCAGCGGCCGGAGAGCAGGATCTGCATTCTGTGCGCCCCCTGTTCCCACTCCTCATTCTCCAGTGGTTTGCCGCTGGCATTGAACCACCGCACGTTGCCATCGCCCTCCTGCCACCAGCGATCAGCGGTCAGTGCAGGGATGCGCTGACGCAGCCGGATTAACGCGGCAGTGAAGTCGACCAGTCCAAAATCATCCTGTTGCCAGGCCAGCCAGGTCAGCGGGTTGTCCTGACAGTACGCATTGTTGTTGCCGTGCTGGCTGTGACCGCGTTCATCCCCCGCCAGCAGCATCGGGGTGCCCTGCGCCAGCAGGAGCGTGGTCAATAACGCATGCACACTGCGCCGCCGCCGTTCGACAATATCGAAATTGACCTGCAGCCCCTCTTTGCCATGGTTATGGCTGAAGTTGCTGCTACTGCCGTCACGATTGTCTTCGCCGTTGGCCTGATTGTGTTTATTGTTGAAGCTCACCACATCACGCAGCGTAAAGCCGTCGTGGGCAGTAATCAGATTGATACTGGCGTGCGGCAGACGTCCGTCACGCTGGAATACGTCACTGGAGGCCGCAAAGCGCCGGGCAAAGTCACCGTTGTTGAGTTGACCATGCAGCCAGTATCGGCGCGCGGCATCACGGAAGTGATCGTTCCACTCAGCGAAATCAGCAGGGAAATTCCCCACCTGATAACCGCCGGGGCCGATATCCCAGGGTTCAGCAATCAACTTGACCTTAGATAGCAGCGGGCAGGCCTTAATGGCAGCAAACAGCGGCGCATCCTGACGGTATTCCGGCGTGCGTCCTAACACACTCGCCAGGTCAAAGCGGAAACCATCGATATGACAGTCCCGCACCCAGTAGCGCAGCGCTTCTAAGGCCCAATCCATCACCTGCGGATCGCTGAGATTGAGCGTGTTGCCACAGCCAGTCCAGTTTTGATATTCACCCTGCGCGTCGAGCCAGTAATAGCTGGCGTTATCTACGCCGCGCAGCGAAATGTTAGGGCCGATCTCTTCCAGTTCGGCGGTGTGGTTGAACACCACATCAAGAATCACCTCAATACCTGCCGCATGCAGCGTTTTAACGGCCTGCTGGAACTCCTGCAACGGTGTCAAACCGTGCTCGCCAGATGCATAGCGGGGGTCCACCGCCCAGAGTGCAAACGGGTTATAGCCCCAGTAATTGCTGAGCCCCAGCCGCAGCAAACGTGGCTCGCTGGCGAAATGGGCGATCGGCAGCAACTCCAGCGCGGTAATGCCAAGGTGATGAAAGTACTTCACCATAGCAGGATGGCCCAGCGCCGCATAAGTCCCGCGCAGCCTTTCCGGAATTTCCGGATGTTGCTGGGTCAGGCCACGCACATGCGCCTCATAAATCACCGTTTTACCCCACGGCGTCCGCAAGGGCTTATCCGTTTCCCAGTCGAAATCTTCGGCAATCACCAGCGATTTCGGTGCGATGGCGGCGTTATCCTGACTATCAGGCTGCTGCTCGCCGCCGCTAAAGCGTGGATCATCGGGAATGTCGCCGACCACCGCTTTGGCGCAGGGATCGACCAACAATTTGGCCGGATTAAAACGATGACCTTGCTGGGGTGCCCACGGGCCATGCACGCGATAACCATAACGTTGACCTGGCTTAAGCGCGGGAAAATAGCCGTGCCAGATATCGCCGCTACGCGCCGGAAGGGGAAAGCGCCGCTCTACGCCGTGCGCGTCAAATAAGCACAGTTCAACCTGCTCGGCATGGCGGGAAAACAGCGTGAAGTTCACGCCGCGCCCGTCATAGTGGGCGCCCAACGGCATCGGCTGCCCGGTCTCCAGCATCAGTCGCCCTCCCGCACCAGCCAAATCGTGGCCAGCGGCGGCAAAGTCAGGCTGATTGATTGTGCACGACCGTGGCTCTCAATCGCATCCGTGTGAACGATGCCGTGATTACGCACGTCGCTGCCGTGATAATCATGCTGGTCGGTGTTGAGCACCTCGCGCCAGCCACCTTGCTGATTGACGCCGAAACGATAATCGTGGCGCGCCACCGGCGTGAAGTTACTGGCGACGATGATTTCATTGCCCTCACGATCGCGGCGTACAAACACAAACACCGAATTCTCATGGTCGTCTACCACCAGCCACTCGAAACCCTGCGCATCAAAATCCAGTTGATGGAGCGGCGTAAAGTGTTTGTAGCTGTGGTTGAGGTCGCGCACTAAACGCTGCACGCCGTTGTGCCAGTTGTCCTCACCTTCCAGCAAGTGCCAGTCAAGGCTGGTATCGTGATTCCACTCACGACCCTGAGCAAACTCGTTGCCCATAAACTGCAGTTTCTTGCCGGGGAAGCCCCACATCCAACCGTAATAGGCGCGCAGGTTGGCAAACTTTTGCCAAGCGTCACCCGGCATCCGGTCGAGTATCGAACGTTTGCCGTGTACCACTTCATCGTGAGACAGCGGTAACACGAAGTTTTCGGTGTAGTTGTAAAGCATACCGAAGGTCATCAGGTTGTGATGATAGCGACGATGCACCGGATCGAGTTTCATGTAGTCGAGCGTGTCGTGCATCCAGCCCAGATTCCATTTGAACCAGAAGCCGAGGCCACCATCTTCGGAGGGGCGCGTCACGCCGGGATAATCGGTCGACTCTTCCGCCACGCTGATACTGCCAGGCGCGGCGCGGCCCAGCGTGCGGTTGGTGTGGCGCAGGAAGGAAATCGCTTCAAGATTCTCACGACCGCCGAAGTGGTTGGGGACCCATTCACCCTCTTTGCGGCTGTAATCGCGATAGATCATCGAAGCCACTGCATCGACGCGTAAGCCGTCAATGCCAAAACGCTCCATCCAGTAGAGCGCGTTACCGGAAAGATAGTTACTGACTTCACGCCGACCGAAGTTATAAATCAGCGTGTTCCAGTCCTGATGGTAGCCTTCGCGCGGATCGCTGTGTTCGTACAGTTCAGTACCATCGAATTTCGCCAGACCGAAATCATCGCTAGGAAAGTGACCTGGCACCCAGTCGAGCAGGACGTTGATACCCGCATCGTGTGCCGCGGCAATAAAGTGACGAAATTCGTCGCGCGTGCCGAAACGGCGGGTCGGCGCGTACATCCCTAGCGGCTGATAGCCCCAGCTGCCGTCAAACGGGTGCTCGTTGATCGGCAGCAACTCAATGTGCGTAAAGCCCATTTCTTTGACGTACGGCACCAGCTGTTCAGCCAGCTCTTTGTAGCTCAGCCAAAAGTTATTGTCGGTATGACGACGCCATGAACCCAGGTGCACTTCATAAATCGAGATCGGCTGATCAAAAGCATTCGCGGCTTTACGCTGTGGCAGCATCTCCACTTTCGGCGGCAGACCACAGATCATTGACGCCGTTTGCGGACGCATTTGCGCTTCAAAAGCAAACGGGTCCGCTTTTATGCGCAACTGCCCATGAATATCAATGATTTCATATTTATACAGCTGGCCATTTACCGCGCCCGGCACAAACAATTCCCAGATACCGAGTTCACGGCGGAAGCGCATCGGATGACGGCGGCCATCCCAGAAATTGAATTCACCCACCACGGAAACACGGCGTGCGTTAGGAGCCCAGACGGAAAAACGCGTACCGCTGACGCCATCAATGGTGGCACCGTGCGCGCCCAGGGTTTCATACGGGCGTAAGTGCGTGCCCTCGCCGAGCAGCCAGGCATCCATCTCCGCCAGTAGCGGGCCAAAGCGATACGCATCATCGATCAGATTCTGCTGACCATGCCACGTGACCGCCAACTGATAGCGAAACAGGTTTTTACGGCGTGGGATCACACCACAGAAGAAACCACGTGAATCCAGACATTTAAGCTGAGCGCATTTGCGACCGGTGTTGGTTTCAATTACCCACACTTCCGAGGCATCAGGCAGCAGTGCGCGCACTTCGAGGCCTTCGACAGTTTGGTGCATCCCCAGAAAAGAGAAGGGATCGGCATAATTCCCGGCAAAAAGGGCATTGATCGCCTGGCGATCGGGAAGCTCTGACATGACTTTCTTCCTATGATTTTGCGCAGGCGACCGGAGTGGACAACAATGCCGCCTCTGGTGCGCTGCTTTTCATTGAGCCATACATACACCAGCAAGAGAGAGGACACCGTCCATGGGGGAAGATCTTTGCCGTGTACAACAACCATTCAGTTCGAAAGCAAAAACAGTTAACAACCGGCACATCACTGTTAAATCATAGCTTGGGGCTGGCAGTTGCCAGGGGGGAAAGCAAAAAAATCTTCTCGGACGAGCAAAAAGGGGAAGCGGATCACTTGTCAGGCGCAATTTGCGTTAAGTTTTGCAACCTGGATTACAAAAAAGGCCGGGAAACCCCGGCCTGTCTGGTTTGTCGCTGCGCTTAGTCGATCAGCAAACGTAGCATGCGACGCAGCGGTTCAGCCGCGCCCCACAGCAACTGGTCACCCACGGTGAACGCGGAAAGGTATTCCGGCCCCATGTTCAGTTTACGCAGACGTCCTACTGGCGTGGTCAGCGTGCCGGTGACGGCCGCTGGCGTCAGCTCACGCATGGTGATCTCACGGTCGTTAGGCACCACTTTCACCCACTCGTTGTGGGAAGCCAACAGCTGTTCGATTTCGTTCAGCGGCACATCTTTTTTCAGCTTCAGGGTGAACGCCTGGCTGTGGCAGCGCAGCGCGCCCACACGGACACACAGACCATCGACCGGAATCACACTACTGGTACGCAGGATCTTGTTGGTTTCTGCCTGGCCTTTCCACTCTTCGCGGCTCTGGCCGTTATCCAGCTGTTTGTCGATCCACGGAATCAGGCTGCCCGCCAGCGGTACACCGAAGTTGTCGGTCGGCAAAGTGCCAGAACGGGTGAAATCAGTGACGCTGCGTTCGATATCCAGAATCGCGGAAGCCGGATCCTGCAGGGATTTCGCTACGTGGTCGTGCAGCATGCCCATTTGCGTCAGCAGTTCACGCATGTGACGCGCTCCGCCGCCGGATGCCGCCTGGTAAGTGGCCACAGACGCCCACTCGACCAAATCGTTGGCGAACAGGCCGCCCAATGACATCAGCATCAGGCTGACGGTGCAGTTGCCGCCAACGAAGGTTTTGATGCCGTTGTCGAGGCCCTGACAAATCACATTGTGGTTAACCGGATCGAGAATGATGATGGCGTCATCTTTCATGCGCAGCGTTGATGCTGCATCAATCCAGTAGCCCTGCCAGCCGCTTTCGCGCAGCTTAGGATAGACTTCACTGGTGTAGTCACCGCCCTGGCAGGTGATAATAATATCCAGCGCCTTCAGCGCCTCGATATCAAAAGCATCCTGCAGCGCACCGGTCGACTTACCGCCAAAGGTTGGCGCCGCCTGACCCAGCTGTGAGGTGGAGAAGAAGACCGGATTGATTACATCAAAATCACGTTCTTCACTCATGCGTGACATCAGCACAGAGCCGACCATGCCACGCCAACCAATAAAGCCTACATTCTTCATTTTCTGTCCGTCCGGGGCGTTTTCACTGTGCCCTTCGTGGTGCGAGGAAAGACCAGCCGGATTATCCAGTTGATCTGCGTAATAATCAGGTTTACCTGCGACCTCCAACTCTACAAAATGCAGGCTTTCTGGCAAGTGAATTAATTCGATTGCATCAACTTTTTCAGCAGTACAACTAATAATTCCGAATAAGAGTGGTTTTTAAAAATGACTGAGATGATATCCGCAACCATCTTGTTGCTGTTGATTATGGACCCGTTAGGTAACCTGCCGATCTTTATGTCGGTGCTTAAGCATCTGGAGCCCAAGCGCCGCCGCGTGGTACTGATGCGCGAAATGCTGATCGCGCTGATTCTGATGCTGCTGTTTTTATTCGCCGGTGAACGCATTCTGGCGTTCCTCAATTTGCGCACCGAGACGGTGTCGATCTCCGGCGGCATCATTTTGTTCCTGATCGCCATCCGCATGATTTTCCCCTCCGGTGAAACCAGCACCAGCGGATTACCCGCCGGAGAGGAACCGTTTCTGGTACCGCTGGCGATTCCGTTAGTGGCTGGGCCGTCGTTATTGGCCACCCTGATGCTGCTGTCGCATCAATATCCCAATCAGATGACCCATCTGGTGGGTGCGTTGATGATCGCCTGGGGAGTGACGGTGGTGATTTTGCTGCTGTCCGGCGTGTTTTTACGCCTGCTCGGTGACAAAGGTGTCAATGCGCTGGAACGCCTGATGGGGCTAATTCTGATTATGCTGGCAACGCAGATGTTTCTGGATGGGATACGCGCGTATCTCAAGCTGTAAGCCCCTCCCTGAACAGCGATGGCCCTTAATCAGGGCCACTCTTCGTCATAAATAATTCATGCAAACTGTCTGGCTTTAGGATTTATCCGCATAGAACCTGCTGACGCTTAGAGGGTTAAATAGTTCTAATTGTTGAAAAGGTCTCTGGCAAACAGGGAGTCATTTGTGGCGGATAATATCGACACCTACAAAGGTGAGGGAATATTCATTATTGTTGAACGGCTCTACAGCCGCGATTCCCCCAGCTGGCACGGTATTGGCACAGCGCTGATGCAAGTGCATCGAATGGTATATCAACTCTATCGTAAGCAAGATGTTTCATTGGAAGGCGAAAGAATTACGCCGGAAAGCGCTTCGCTGTGGCAACGCATTCAAATTCTTTCCGGTGCGCAATTAGTGCAGCAGAACTCGGCAGATAATATCACGCGTTTTGCGCTCGATTATGCCGGTTCACGTTTTATGGGCACACCGGTTTCGATTGGCGGACTTAAAACGAAAAAAATTCCGGATTTCCTTACCAAAGAATATACTTTGCCGACGCAAAGAATTATGGCTTATGGCCGAGATCCGATTCCAACGGTCACGCTGTATGGCCGACCGGATGCAAAGTTTGTCATGGGCAGCGGCGGTAAGGACGATCCGACGGCAGCAGCGAAATACAACGACAAGACTAAGCAGTTAAAATTGATCAATCCCAACAATGAACTGGCTGGCATGATGCGCCAGTTAACTTCCCTGCGAGCGATAAAATGAGAATTCCTGCTGCACATCTTGTGTTCGGCGCACTTTTTTTAATTTTCGGTTATCTCTCTTACAATGAAACCGTCAGTTTTTTTCTTAGCAACTTTGCGGGTACGGTTGCCGATATTCGTAGCGTATTAATTGCGCCACTCTTTACTGCGCTGTTCTATTTACTTTATTACATTGCCAGCAGTTTAACCTTTAAGAAATTATCACGTTTTGCAACCAATAAAGAAGTGGTGTTTCAGACTCTCTTTTTAATCGCTAATGTTTTTTTACTGCTGCTGTCCGCCAAATTTTTCTCGTGGAAAACCAGTAACGAATTAAATGGTGCCACCCAACTCATTGAACTGGATACGCAGCAAATTGCACTAACTTATGTGGTCGCCAGCTTGGCTGCGTTCATTTTATTTATAGTGATTCGTAAAAAATGGCGCTGATGTCGCTGTTTGAGATCATTAAGCGGGGTTTCCTGAATTCGTTCAATTATCGTGGACTGGAAACGCGTACACGGTATATCACTTTCGTGATGTTTCAGGTTGCATGGTTTTGCCTGTATTTGAAAGAGTTTGCCTCGCAGGATGCAGAGATTGGCTTTGTGCCGCTACTGCTGTTTATTTTGCCGACACTGTCATGCGGTAGCCGCAGGGTAAATGATGCGGGCTATTCGCGCGGCGTGTTTATGTTGCTGCTGATTGCGCCCTTCTTGTTGTTCCCTTTTCTTGCCTTCCCACCCTCCGTGCCGCGCCCATCGGCGGAGCAATGAAAGCGGGCGGCACGTTGGCCTCCCGCTTGCAGAGTTACTTTTTCTTCTTCTCAATCGGTTTACCCGACCAGTAACCGGCCAGCAGCGAACCTGACAGGTTGTGCCACACCGAGAACAGTGCGCCTGGCAAGGCCGCCAGCGGTGAGAAGTAGAGTTTGCCCAGCGTGGCCGCCAGACCGGAGTTCTGCATGCCGACTTCCAGCGCCAGCGTACGGCAAGTGGATTCGTCAAAGCCGAACAGCTTGCCGCCCCAATAGCCGCCCAGCAGACCAATGGCGTTATGCAGGATCACCGCGGCAATCACCACCAGACCCACGGAACCGATAAAGCCTTGAGAGCCTGCCACCACAGCGCTGATGATCAGCAAAATACAGATCATTGAGAACGCCGGCAGATACGGCTCAACGCGGCGCACCACGCTGTTCATGGAGTGGTGGATAATCAGGCCCAGACCAATTGGGATGACCACGATTTTAACGATACTGAGCAACATGCCCACCACATCCACCAGAATGTGCGTATCAACGTAGAAACGCGTCAGCAGCGGCGTGGCGAACACGCCCACCAGCGCTGAAACGGACGAGATGGTCACTGACAGTGCCACATCCCCTTTCGCCAGATAGATCATCACGTTGGATGCGGTGCCACTGGCGACGCTACCAACCAGAATCATACCGGCAGCCAGATCCGGTGGCATCTGGAACAGTTTTGCCAGACCCCAGGCCGCCAGCGGCATCACCAGATAGTGCAAAAATGTCCCGGCGATAACCGGTGCCGGACGTACCAGCACGCGTTTGAAATCGTCAATATTGAGAGTGACGCCCATGCCGAACATGATTAGCATCAGCAGATAAGTGACCCATGGACCAATACCGGTGAAGGTGCCAGGAGAGTAATACGCAGCGACCGAAAGCAGCACGGCCCAGAGCGGGAACAGACGAGTTAACATGCCGAGCATGAGGAGACTTCCTTAGATATTTTTTAATTTATTTCATATGCCACAGATGAATGCCGTGCGGGGAACGACCACAGCGACGGACGCAGGATCATAACATTTCATTATCGTGACGTAAGGCGGGAAGTCGCTGGCAGGATAAAATGCGGATCGTCTGCGGTCGATCCGCGATTTGTGGAGAAATTACTCTGCTTTTTCCAGTAAAACACGGTAGATCACACCACCGATTGCTGCACCGATGATGGGCATCAGCCAGAACATCCATAGCTGCTGTAGTGCCCAACCGCCCTGGAAAATCGCGACACCGGTACTCCGCGCCGGATTCACCGACGTATTGGTCACCGGAATACTCACCAGATGGATCAAGGTCAGCGCCAGACCAATGGCAATCGGTGCGAAACCTGCTGGCGCGCGCTTATCGGTTGCCCCCATGATGACCACCAGGAAAATGGCCGTCATCACCGTCTCACAAATCATCCCGGCATGCAGGCTAAAGCCACCCGGTGAGTGCTCGCCATAGCCGTTGGAAGCAAAACCGCTGGCTGCGGCATCGAATCCAGGCTTTCCACTGGCAATGACATAGAGCACGCCAGCGGCGGCCACGGCACCAATCAGCTGAGCAATGATGTAGGGGATAACCTGCGCTGCCGGGAAACGTCCGCCAAAAGTTAAACCAATGGTCACGGCGGGATTAAAGTGACCGCCCGAGATAGGGCCGACGGCAAACGCCATCACCAACACCGTCAAACCAAATGCCAGCGCTACGCCAGCAAAACCAATTCCTGTTTGCGGAAAGGTAGCCGCCAGTACCGCACTACCACAGCCACCTAAAACCAGAACAAATGTGCCTACCCCTTCAGCCACTAATCTTTGCATAGCCACTCCCTCAAAAATTTAATGTTTTCTCGATGGGACTATCATTCAGAGCGATTAAGGCGCAACCGCTGAATAGAATCGTAGTGCGATATGCAGACAATTCCAGTGCATAAACAGGGGGATAACGCTGATAATTAAAAGGTTATTAAGCAATAGTTGGTGCGGAAAACAGACTGCCGTTTGGCTTAAATAATTGTTTAACGATATTAATAAATAAAAAAGCCGGACCATGTCCGGCTTGATTTATTGCGCTAAAAATTTGCCTTAAGAACCAAAAAGATTCTTATGCAGTGCGCGCACCACTTCTTCCGCATCTGGCGTTGGCACCAGGAAGCACAGGTTATAGCTGCTTGCGCCGTAGCAAATCATGCGCAGGTTGAAGGGCTCAAGTGCGCCAAACACCTCTTTACCTACACCGCAGGCTTTCGACAGGTTGTTACCGATGATCGCCACCAGCGCCAGATTCTCTTCCACCTCTACACGGCACAGTGAAGAGAGTTCGGTCAACAGCGCTTGCGTCAGCAGACTCTCACCGGTGGTGGAAGATCCAGTGGTGTCCAGCGTCAGTGCCACGCTCACTTCGGAAGTGGTAACCAGATCAACCGAGATATTGTGGCGCGCCAGAATCGCAAACACTTCAGCCAGGAAGCCGTGTGCGTGCAGCATGTTCAGGCTGTGCAGCGTCATCAGCGTTTGCTTACGGCGCAATGCCAGTGCACGGAACAGCGGTGGGTTTTTGGTTTCGTTGCACACGCGTGTCCCACCCGCCGCTGGATCTTTACTTGAGCCAACAAATACCGGGATATCACTGCGCACCGCTGGCAGCAACGTCGCTGGGTGCAGTACCTTCGCGCCGAAGATGGCCATTTCAGCCGCTTCTTCAAAGGTGATCTCTTCAATACGCTTCGCGGTAGGCACCACGCGTGGGTCGGTGGTGTAGATACCGGCCACATCGGTCCAGATATCCACACGCGCCGCTTGCAACGCTTCACCCAGCAGTGCCGCTGTATAGTCGCTGCCGCCACGTCCCAGCGTGGTGGTGCGGCCTTTGCTTTCGCTGCCAATAAAGCCTTGGGTGATCACCAGCGCTTCGGCAACGCGTGGAGCCAGTTGTGCGGTGGTCAACTCTTTTAAGGTGGCGATTTCAGGTTCGGCACGACCGAAACGATCGCTGGTGCGCATCACTTTACGCACGTCAAACCACTCAGCATTCACCTGACGCTCACGCAGCACTTCGACAAACAGCAGCGTCGACATTAGCTCACCGTGGCTCACCAGTTCGTCGGTCAGTGCGTGTGAGGTCGCCAGAGCGGTGGCTTCCGCCAGCATCAGGATGTTTTCCAGCATGCGATCAATCTCCTGACGGATCACATCAGGCGACTGCAGACGATCAATGATGGCGTATTGGATGTTACGAATTTCATCCAGCAGGTGAGCACGCTGCTCCAGTTCCCGGCCTTCGGCCAAAGCAACCAGCAGGTTGGTCACGCCAGCAGATGCAGAGAGCACCACTAAACGGGTATTGGCATCAGACAGCACCACATCGGCACTGCGGTTCATAGCATCAAAATCGGCAACGCTGGTGCCGCCAAATTTCGCCACGATCAGAGTTTGAGACATGTAACGAACCTCGTGTCAGATTAGCTTTCTCCCGTTATCAGCAACGGAAGAGGTGATTTCAGCCTTGGCACAAGAGAAGAGCAGAATTGGACAGACAAGATCAGGAGATGAGTCACCAAAAGCACTTCACCTTGCGAAACGTCCGACTGCGGACGCTTCTGGTGACAACCCAGAGGATTCAGCCCCTGCAGCCGACAGCTCAACACACCGCGTGTTGTGCCATCTCGGCGTCACACCCCCTGATGTGTTCTCAAACGGATACGGTTCCTTGAACACACTGCCTGGGCGACGCGCCTCTTCTGGCTTGCACCCGGAGGTGCAAGTCGCGCGCACAAAATACTGATTAATTCTTCCGCTGTCCAGCCTTGTAGCAACGGGATGATTCTTTTTTAGATTTTCGCCAGCGCATCACTGAACAAACACCGATCGCGCTGCCCGCCTAAAGTAGTTAACGGTGCGAAAAATGCGGCCAGATCCTGATGCGGCACAGGGAATGTTTATGTCGCAAAAGCGACAATCTGCGCCGGATTTAACTGAAACAGTGCGGCCACAGTCACAAATTTTTTCCCTTCGATTGCAACTGTGGTCATACTGAAACCCGTTCGCGGTTGCGTATAAGCCACAAGATTAGCATGCCGGGCCAGCAGGACGCGCCCGGATGGAATGACGGTTCTTATTTCAACAAGAGTGTTGCCATGAAAAATATCAATCCGAAACAAACCGCAGCCTGGAAAGCGCTGCAGCAGCATTTTGATCAGATGAAATCGGTGCAAATCGCCGACCTGTTTGCACAGGATGCCGATCGTTTTGCGAAATTCTCTGCCACCTTCGATGATCAGATGCTGGTGGATTTCTCAAAAAACCGCATCACCCAGGAAACCCTCGATACCTTACAAGCGCTGGCCAAAGAGACCGATCTGGCGGGCGCGATCAAATCCATGTTCTCTGGTGAGAAAATCAACCGCACCGAAGATCGTGCCGTTCTGCATGTCGCCCTGCGTAACCGCAGCAACACGCCAATCTTGGTTGATGGCAAAGATGTGATGCCAGAAGTGAATGCCGTGCTGGCGAAGATGAAAGGCTTCTCTGGGCGCATCATCAGTGGCGAGTGGAAAGGCTATACCGGCAAAGCCATTACCGACGTAGTGAACATCGGTATCGGTGGTTCCGATCTCGGTCCGTTTATGGTGACGGAAGCGCTGCGTCCTTACAAAAACCACCTTAACATGCACTTTGTTTCCAACGTTGATGGCACCCACATCGCGGAGACACTGAAAGATCTCAGCCCGGAAACCACACTGTTCCTGGTGGCCTCAAAGACCTTCACCACCCAAGAAACCATGACCAACGCCCACAGCGCGCGTGACTGGTTCCTGAAAACGGCTGGCGACCAACAGCACGTGGCAAAACACTTTGCCGCGCTGTCCACCAACGGTAAAGCCGTCGGCGAATTCGGCATTGATACCAACAACATGTTCGAGTTCTGGGACTGGGTGGGTGGACGCTATTCACTGTGGTCAGCGATTGGTTTGTCGATCATCCTGTCAATCGGCTTTGAAAACTTCGAGCAGTTGCTGAGCGGTGCGCATGCGATGGATAACCACTTCGCCAACACCCCAGCCGAACAGAACCTGCCGGTGCTGCTGGCGCTGATTGGTATCTGGTACAACAACTTCTTTGGTGCGGAAACCGAAGCCATCCTGCCTTACGACCAGTACATGCACCGCTTCGCGGCGTACTTCCAGCAGGGCAATATGGAGTCCAACGGTAAGTATGTCGATCGTGAAGGCAATCCAGTGGACTATCAGACCGGCCCGATCATCTGGGGTGAGCCGGGCACCAATGGTCAGCATGCGTTCTACCAGCTGATTCATCAGGGCACCAAACTGATCCCTTGCGACTTTATCGCACCGGCACAGAGCCACAATGTGTTAACCGATCACCATCCTAAGCTGCTGTCGAACTTCTTCGCGCAGACCGAGGCACTGGCGTTCGGTAAATCCCGCGATGTGGTGGAGAAAGAGTTTACCGATGCCGGTAAATCTGCCGAATCAGTGGCACACATCGTGCCGTTCAAAGTCTTCGAGGGCAACCGCCCAACGAACTCCATCCTGTTGCGTGAAATCACACCATTCAGCCTGGGTTCACTGATTGCACTGTACGAGCACAAAATCTTCACCCAAGGCGCGATTCTCAATATCTTCACGTTTGACCAGTGGGGCGTTGAATTGGGCAAACAGCTGGCAAATCGCATTCTGCCAGAACTGGAAAATGACGCGACCATTAGCAGTCATGACAGCTCCACCAATGGCTTAATTAATCGCTATAAATCCTGGCGTTAATTTCCCTGCCAATCTGAATAAGGCGGCACTATAGCCGCCTTATTTCTGTCAAATATGCCATCACACGCCCATTTCTGTTAATTTCCGCACGCGATAGGGTTAGATAATTCTTAAAATGACCTAAGGAAAATCGGAAGTTTGCCAAACGCGCCTAAACGATACTCGATTTAAAATGGATCTAATTTAGCAAGATAAATAACTATCTTACTGATTGGTAGATAATTTATATTTACCCCCTCTCAGGAAAATCTGATTATTCTTATTCCGTGCCATTTTTTAATGAAAAAGTGAAAAATCCTGCCACGACTCTGGCAACCCCACGATTATTCCGTCAGCAGAAAAAACCTCATTTAAAAAAAGCAGCTATCGCCAATTCGCCTTATTTATCACCAGAAATGCCCATACTTTCCGCCCTCTTTTTCTGTCGCTGAACTCTGGTAATTTGTTGCCCTATACTGAACGCGCCCGAAATTGGGGTACATCCTTCATTCATTTTTAGATGCAGGAAATGTTGTTATGAAAAAACTGATGGTTGCCGGTGCAGCCTTACTTTACGTTGCCGTTTCTTCTGCTGCGATCGCTGCACCAGAGGAAGCCGGTGCCGCAGCGGGTGCACAGGCGGGAGCAATCTCGACCGGTGCAACCACCGCTGTGGGTATCGGCGCACTGGGTGCGTTGGTAGGGCTCGGCATCGCTGCTGCTGGCGGCGGTGACGGGGCAAATACCGGTACAACAACGACCACGACAACGAGCACTACTCGTTGATCTAGCACCTTTAAACATAACCACACAGCTGTGTGGTTATTTTTTGCCTGGTTTTATTTTTAACAGGGATATACACAGTGCGCCGACTTCCTCTGCTGCTGCTTTGCCTGCTGCTGCAGGCCTGTACACAAACGCAAAAAGGCCTGGAACAAACCGTCATGCTGGCCGTTAACGGCCCGGATGACGTCACCGTGACCGATGAACAGGTCGCCAGCCTCCCCTACGCCAGCTTGTATGCCCGAATTAATGAAGGACCGCGAATTTTCGTGGTGCTTGGCTATGACGAACAGGGCCAGCAGAAATGGGTTACCCAAGATAAAGCGATGCTGGTGATGCAGCATGGCCGGCTGGTGAAGACCTTAGGACTGGTGGATAACCTCGATGCGGTGAGTAATCTGGCGCAGGACCCGCTAGCCGACCCGCTGCATCTGCAAAATAACGCCAGCTGGACACGCGTGGTGCAATGGCGTGAGAAAGAAAACGTGCGCGCTGCCACGGCAGTCTCTCGCTTCCAGCGTGGTGACGATACGGTACTGAATGTTGCCGGTGAACGCGTGCCGTGCCGCGTATGGATCGAGACCGTTAGCATGGAGAGCCTGGGCGCGGAATGGCAGAACACTTTCTGGATCGATAACCGTGATGGCGCAGTATTGCAGTCACATCAAATGCTGGCGGCAGACGCCTTCCCTGTTGAAACCACCATTCTGAAGCCGGCGAAATCATGAAAATAACTCCTTCCTTGCTGGCCGCTGTGGCACTCCTTACGGCAGGCAGTGCGCTGGCTGATAGCCAGGTTACGGTGCATGGCCAGAACAACCTGCAGATTGATCATGCGCAGAATCTGGCGCAGCTGTTAACGAACCCGGCACTGCATAGCTGGTGGCCTGGTACGGTGATCGCAGAGCGCGGCGCAACCGCAGTGGCGCAGCAACAACAGAAGCAATTGCTGGAAGACTTACACCGTTGGCAAGCGGACAGTGGCGAAGCTTTAGCGGGCACCATCGGTGCGGTGATCCACCAGCTTAGTGCGCTACAGGTTACCGGGCGTCAGTTCACTTCGCTGGATCCTGACTGGGTGCGTCTGCGTCCTGAGGCTAACCGTACACTGCAGGGCAGCTATGACCTTTACACAGTGCCACAGCCAACGCAGGTGCTGGTGCTCGGCGCACTTGAAAATCCGGGTAAAGAGAGCTGGCAGCCGGGCCGCACCGTGCGCGACTACCTTGAGGGGCACGATCGCCTGTCGGGTGCTGAACGCAGTGTCGCCTCGGTGATTGCTCCGTCAGGTCAGATCCAGCAGGTGCCGATTGCCTACTGGAATCAACGCCACATTGAAGTCCAGCCTGGCAGCATCATCTGGCTGGGCTTTACCTCATGGAGCCTGCCGTGGGGCCAGGCTGATTTGAATGCGCGCATGCTTTCTCTTCTGACACAGCGGATTCCAGACTGATGAATAAACAAATACTTCTCAGCCTGTTGGCTGTTTCTGTCTCCGCGGCCTGCCAGGTGCATGCGGAAACCTGGCCTGAGCCTATTGGGCCATCACAATCGGATTTCGGCGGCGTCGGTTTGATGCAAACGCCGACGGCACGTATGGCGAAAGAGGGCGAATTCAGCCTCAACTTCCGCGATAACGATCAATATCGTTACTACTCTGCTTCGCTCCAGCTGTTTCCGTGGCTGGAAACCACCGTGCGTTACACCGATGTGCGTACCCGCCGTTACAGCGCGGTCGAGGGGTTCAGTGGCAACCAGAGTTATAAAGACAAAGCGTTCGATGTGAAGCTGCGCCTGTGGCAGGAGAGTTATTGGTTGCCAGAAGTCGCGGTGGGCTCGCGCGATTTGGGCGGCACCGGGCTGTTCGATAGCGAATATCTGGTGGCGACCAAAGCCTGGGGACCGTTTGATTTCACCATGGGCATCGGCTGGGGCTATTTGGGCAACAGTGGCAGCATTAAAAACCCGTTCTGTTCTTACAGCGACAGCTTCTGTACCCGCACCGGCGGAGGCACGGCGGGGGCGATTAATGGGTCTCAAATGTTCCACGGCCCGGCAGCGTTGTTCGGCGGCGTCGAGTATCAAACCCCATGGCAGCCGCTACGCCTGAAGCTGGAATATGAAGGCAACGATTATCAGGATGACTTTGCCGGGCGGCTTGAACAGCGCAGCAAGGTCAACGTCGGCGCGATTTATCGCCTGACTGACTGGGCAGATATCAACGCCAGCTATGAGCGTGGCAACACCTTTATGTTCGGGGTGACGGTACGCACCAACTTCAACGATCTGCATCAGTCGCACATTGACAGCGCCAAGCCTGACTATCACCCTCAGCCTCAGGGTGACCTGCTGCAGCCCACGGTGGTGGCCAACCAGCTGACCGATCTGAAGTACAACGCCGGGCTGAACGGCCCACGTATTCAGACCAAAGGCAGCACGCTGTACGTCTCTGGTGAGCAGACGAAATATCGTGATACGCGTGAAGGCGTCGATCGCGCGAACCGTATCATCATGAACAATCTGCCTGCCGGTATTGATACCATTGATGTCACCGAGTCGCGCTTCAATATGCCGCAGGTCACCACCCGGACGGATGTGGCCAGCTTGCATAATGAGCTGAGCGGTTACCCGTTGGGCCATGAACAACCCTTGCAGCAAACGCGTGAAAATCCAGTCGATCCCGGCGCAACCGAACAGGGCTTCTTCATTCGCAAAGATCGCCTCAATTACAATCTTGCTCCGGTGCTCAATCAATCCGTTGGCGGGCCCGAAAGCTTCTATATGTACCAACTGGGTGTGATGGGGAGCGTCGATTACGCGCTGACCAATCACTTGCTGGTGAGCGGCAGCCTGTTTGGCAACCTCGCCAACAACTATGACAAATTTAACTACAACGGCGCACCCGCAGATTCTACCCTGCCGCGCGTGCGTACCCATATTCGTGATTACGTCGAAAACAACGTTTACGTTAACGACCTGCAAGCGAACTACATGGGCTACCTCGGCAACGGTTTCTACGGCCAGGTGTACGGCGGTTATCTGGAGACCATGTACGGTGGCGTGGGCGGAGAAGTGCTTTACCGCCCGGTGGACAGCAACTGGGCATTCGGGGTTGATGCCAACTACGTGAAGCAGCGTGACTGGGACAACATGATGCAGTTCACGGACTACAAAGCCCCAACCGGGAATCTGACCGCATACTGGCGTCCATGGTTTATGCAGGATGTGTTGGTGAAAGCCAGCGTAGGGCAATATCTGGCGAAGGACAAAGGCGTCACGGTTGATGTGTCAAAACGCTTCGACAGCGGTGTGATGGTCGGCTTTTATGCCACCAAAACCAACGTCTCCGCAGCGGATTACGGCGAAGGCGATTTCACCAAAGGCTTCTATATTTCGATTCCAATGGATCTGTTTACCGTAACGCCAACCCGTGGTCGTGCGCAGGTGAATTGGGTACCGCTAACGCGTGATGGCGGCCAGATGCTGGGTCGTAAATATCAGCTGTATGACATGACGTCAGATCGGGATGCGCGATTTAATTAATCGTTTTAAATACGCGCGATGAAACGCGCCGCTACCGATGGCATGACATCCGTAGCGGCGCAATTTATGGCGCTATCGGCTCATCAATCCGCGTCGTAACCCAGATTCGGTGCCAACCAACGCTCAACTTCACTCACGCCCATCCCTTTACGCACCGCGTAATCTTCCACCTGGTCACGCTGAATCTGCGCCACAGCGAAATATTTGCTGTCAGGATGGCTGAAGTACCATCCGGATACCGCTGCACCCGGCCACATGGCAAAGGATTCGGTTAACTTCATGCCGGTGTGCGTTTCCACATCCAGCAGCTGCCAAATCTGTGCTTTTTCCGTGTGTTCCGGGCACGCCGGATAACCCGGTGCCGGACGAATCCCCTGATAATTCTCGCGAATCAGCTCTTCGTTACTGAGATTTTCATTGGCGGCAAAGCCCCAAATTACCTTGCGCACACGCTCATGCAGATACTCGGCAAAGGCTTCTGCTAAGCGGTCTGAAATCGCCTTCACCATGATTTTGTTGTAATCATCGTGCTGCTGCTCATAGGCTTCGGCCAGCGCATCCTCTTCCAGTCCGCCCGTGACCGCGAAGGCCCCGAGGTAGTCCGCTTTCCCGCTGGATTTCGGTGCCACAAAGTCCGCTAAGCAGTAGTTAGCAAAGTCGGTTTTCTCCGTTTGCTGGCGTAAATGATGGCTAACAATTTTCACCTTATCGCGGTTTTCATCGCTGTAGACTTCGATATCGTCGCCTACCCGGTTGGCTGGGAAGATCCCCACCACACCGCGTGGATGCAACGTGCCCGTTTCGCTCAACATATCCAGCATGGCATTGGCATCGGCAAACAAACGTTTGGCCTCTTCACCGACCACCTCATCCTCCAGGATGCGCGGATATTTACCCGCCAGCGACCAGGTCATAAAGAACGGCGTCCAGTCGATATAGTTACGCAGCGTGTCGATGCTGGCTTCCACCGCGCTGACACCCAAACGATGTGCCACCGGCGGCGTGTAGCTTTCCCAATCGATAGAATAATCGTTGTCCCGTGCGGTTTGCAGGCTGACCGGCGGCGTGCGCGGCTTCTTACGCGCGTGCTGAATACGCACCGTGTCGTACTCTTTGCGCGTGCGTGCCACAAACTCTTCTTTCAGGGTTTCGGAGAGTAGCGAGGAGACCACGCCAACGGTGCGCGAGGCGTTCTGCACATACACCGTTGGGCCACTGTAGTTCTGTTCAATCTTCACCGCCGTGTGTGCTTTCGAGGTGGTGGCGCCACCAATCAGCAGCGGGATGGTGAAGCCCTGACGCTCCATCTCTTTGGCCACGTTGACCATTTCATCCAGCGATGGGGTGATCAGACCGGAAAGCCCGATGATATCGGCGTTCTCGGCAATCGCGGTTTTAAGGATTTTGTCACTGGGCACCATCACGCCAAGATCGATGATTTCGTAGTTATTACACTGCAGCACCACGCCAACGATGTTTTTGCCGATGTCATGCACATCGCCCTTCACCGTCGCCAGCACGATTTTGCCGTTACTGCGCCCGGCTTCTTTACTGGCCTCGATATAAGGTTCGAGATAGGCCACTGCTTGCTTCATTACGCGCGCCGATTTCACCACCTGCGGCAGGAACATTTTTCCCTCGCCGAACAGATCACCGACCACGTTCATGCCGGACATCAGCGGTCCTTCAATCACCTCGATAGGACGTGCTGCGGCCTGACGCGCCTCTTCCGTATCCAGTTCGATAAATTCGGTGATGCCCTTCACCAGCGAGTATTCCAGACGTTTTACCACGTCCCAGCTGCGCCATTCCGCCTGCTGCTTCTCCTGCTCACCATCGCCTTTGCTGCTGCGATACTTCTCGGCCAGCTCCAGCAGACGTTCGGTCCCATCGTCGCGACGATTGAGAATCACGTCTTCTACTGCATCACGCAACTCGGCGGGTAAATCGTCATAGATCGCCAGTTGGCCGGCGTTGACGATACCCATGTCCATGCCGTTGCGAATCGCGTAATAGAGGAACACCGCGTGGATCGCCTCACGCACCGGGTCGTTGCCGCGGAACGAGAAGGATACGTTCGACACGCCACCCGAGATCATCGCATGCGGCAGTTCGCGTTTAATGTCTTCACAGGCACCGATGAAATCCATCGCATAGTTGTTATGCTCTTCAATGCCGGTGGCCACTGCGAAGATATTCGGGTCAAAAATGATGTCTTCTGGCGGGAAACCCACCTCTTCAGTCAGAATTTGGTAGGCGCGACGACAGATTTCGATTTTGCGTGCGCGGGTGTCGGCCTGGCCGACCTCATCGAACGCCATCACCACCATCGCGGCACCGTAACGACGCACTTTGCGCGCGTGCTCGATAAACGGCTCAATGCCCTCTTTCATCGAAATCGAGTTAACAATGCCTTTGCCCTGAATGCATTGCAGGCCTTTCTCGATCACCTCCCACTTAGAGGAGTCGATCATAATCGGCACGCGGGCAATATCCGGTTCACCGGCAATCAGGTTGAGGAAGCGCACCATCGCGGCTTCCGCATCCAGCATGCCTTCATCCATGTTGATATCAATAATCTGTGCGCCACTTTCCACCTGTTGACGCGCGACATCCAGCGCCTCGTTGTATTTCTCTTCTTTGATCAGACGCTTGAACTTGGCAGAACCGGTTACGTTGGTGCGTTCGCCCACGTTCACAAACAGGGAATCGGGGTAAATGTTCAGCGGCTCCAGGCCGGACAAACGGCAGGCCACGGGAATCTCTGGTAGTAAGCGTGGTGCCACCCCCTCCACCGCCGCTGCCATCGCTGCGATGTGTTCCGGCGTGGTGCCGCAGCAGCCACCGATAATATTCAGGAAGCCCGCGCGCGCCCATTCGCCAATCTGGTCAGCCATAGTAGCGGCATCGAGATCGTATTCCCCAAAGGCATTAGGCAAACCGGCGTTGGGATGTGCGGTGACATAGCCTTCCGCAATACGTGACAACTCCTGCACATACTGACGCAGTTCGTCTGGACCCAGCGCACAGTTGAGGCCGAAAGAGAGCGGCTCGGCGTGGCGCAGTGAGTTATAGAAACCTTCGGTGGTTTGGCCGGACAGCGTGCGACCAGACGCATCGGTGATGGTGCCGGAGATCATCAGCGGCAGGTTGACGCCCATCGCCTCCATCTCGACCTGCACGGCATAGATCGCCGCCTTGGCGTTCAGGGTATCGAACACTGTTTCAATCATGATGAGGTCGGAACCGCCCGCGATCAGCGCATGGGTGGATTCACGATAAGCCTCCACCAGCTGATTAAAGGTGACGTTACGGAAGGCGGGATCGTTCACATCCGGCGAAATAGAGCAGGTGCGGTTGGTCGGGCCTAACACCCCGGCGACGTAACGCGGGCGGTCGGGGGTTTTCGCCGTCCATGCATCCGCACTGGCACGGGCCAGTTTAGCGGCCTCGAGGTTGATCTCTGCCGACAGGGCTTCCATCTGGTAGTCGGCCATCGCGATGGTGGTGGAGTTAAAGGTGTTGGTTTCCAGAATGTCCGCGCCGGCGGCAAGGTAAGCATCATGGATTTCGCGGATCACCTCAGGTTTGGTTAACACCAACAGATCGTTGTTGCCTTTCAAATCTGAAGGCCAGTCGGCAAAGCGACTCCCACGGAAATCGGCTTCACTGAGTTTATAACTCTGGATCATGGTGCCCATGCCGCCATCCAGAATCATGATGCGTTGTGCCAACTGTTGATGCAGCCTTGCTATTTTCTCGCTCACTCTTGCCCCGTCCACGTCATTGCGTTGGCTAATATGCCCGCCAAACATACTGGCATAACTTTCTGATGAGCAAAAGTCAGTACAGGTGAGACATTTTCAGCGCGAAAGCATCACACATCCGACCAGTAAGCCAGCGTTTGCATTCACCCGTTTAAAAACGAAAATGGTTTCCAGCATTGATGCGACAGTGGAGACCTTATGGCTACCCCAGTACCAGCGAAGCGTGGTAAGAAACCGCGTGCCGCCACAACCACCAGCGCGCCAGCCGGTGGGCAAGTCCAGTCACTGACGCGTGGTTTGCGTTTACTTGAACTGATTGCCGAATCGCATGGCAGCGTGGCTCTGACCGAGCTGGCGCAGCAGGCGGGATTACCTAATTCAACCACTCATCGCCTGCTCTCAACCATGCAACAGCAAGGATTTGTGAATCAGGTTGGGGATCTGGGGTTCTGGACGATTGGCTCCCATGCTTTCGTGGTCGGCAGCAGTTTCCTGCAAAGCCGTAATCTGCTGGCGATTGTGCATCCGGTATTACGCAAGTTGATGGAAGATGCCGGAGAAACCGTCAATCTGGCGGTGCTGGATCTCAGCGATTATCAGGCAGTGATTGTCGATCAGGTGCAGTGTACGCAACTGATGCGCATGTCAGCGCCGATTGGCGGTAAGTTGCCAATGCATGCGTCGGGCGCGGGCAAAGCCTTTTTGGCTCATCTCAGCGACGAGCAAGTCACCGCACTCTTGCATCAAAAAGGGCTGCATCACTACACGCCGAAAACATTGATGTCGCCGCACAGCCTGAAAGAGAACCTGGCGTTGATCCGCAAAATGGGCTTTTCCCACGATGATGAAGAGCACGCGTTGGGCCTGCGCTGCGTGGCCGCACCGATTTATGACGAACACGGTGAGCCGTTCGCCGCAATCTCTATTTCCGGCCCGATAGCACGTATGACGGACGATCGCATCACCGAACTGGGTGCGTTGGTGATCCGTGCCGCCAAACAGGTTACGCAGACCTATTCTGGCCGTTAAGCGGCCACCGTGGCGAACCGCGTGCTGAAGCTTTGCGAGGCGCGCCACGCAATCACCTCTTCAATATGCCCTTCCCCGATGCGCGTTTGCAGCGCGCGCCACCAGCGGGGATCAAACAACTGTGGATGCAGTGCTTGCAGTAATTTTCCGGTGCTCGGCTCGCTACAGAGTGCATAGCGGAAGGTTTCTGGGAACACATCATCCGGCCCGACGCTGTACCAGGGTTCAGCCTGTAACTCATCCTCCTCGTAGCGCGCAGCTGGCACATCGCGGAACTGCAATTCTGTCATCGGCCGAATTTCGTCGTAGTCGTAAAACACCACCCGACCATGGCGCGTCATGCCGAAGTTTTTAAACAGCATGTCGCCGGGGAAAATATTGGCTGCCGCCAGCTGGCGAATCGCATCACCGTACTCACCAATCGCATGTTGACGCTGCTCGGCTGTCGCCTGTGCCAGCCATAGATTGAGCGGCTCCATACGACGTTCCAGCCACAAATGGCGGATGATCAGCACATCACCCCGCCGCTCAATTTTCTCCGGGATATCGCGCTCAAATTCCACCATCAACGTGTGTGGAATGCGTGCCAGCGGTATGGCGAAGTGCTCGAACTCTTGCGTATCCGCCATGCGCCCGACACGGTCGTGCTCTTTGACCATGCGATAACAGTCGCGCACCTGCGCATCCGTGACCTCTTTTTGTGGCGCAAAGCGGTCTTTAATCACTTTGAAAACGCGGTCAAAACCTGGCAGCGTAAACACCAGCATCACCATGCCGCGAATACCGGGTGCGATGGTGAAATCCTCGTGGCTGTGAGCCAGATAATCCAGGTACTCGCGGTAACACTCGGTTTTACCGTGCTTTTGGCAGCCAATCGCCATATATCGCTCAGCGATGGTTTTACTGGGCAGAATCGGTTGCAGCCAGGCCACCAACGCCGCAGGCACCGGGGCGTACACCATGAAGTAAGCACGAGCAAAACCAAACACGATGCTGGCATCATCACTGTCGGTTAAGCAGGTGTCGATCCACAAGCGACCGGCCTCATCGCGTTGGATCGGCAACAGGCAAGGCACCATGCCATCACTAAACTGCAAGCGGGCGACAATCCATGCCGTTTTATTGCGATAAAACAGCTCACTGGCAACATCCAGCGTGGCGGTTGCTAACTGGGCTGGCGAGAACTGCTCGTGCAGATGACGGACAATCCAGCCGATATCACGGGTGAGATCCTGCCAGGGTAAGCGCAGGGGAATGTCATTCAGCACCTGCCGCAGTAATTCATGCCAGCTGCCTTGTGGGCGATAAAGCCGTGACAGCGGACGCTGTGCCACCGGCGCTGACGCATAGGGTTGCGAGGGAAAGATAAACAACCGGTTGGGATCGAGATGGCTGTGGCCTTGCAGACGGCAGTAGACCGAATTAAAAAAGCTTTCGGCAATTTCGTGGCGCGGATAGCCAGGCAAAAGCGTCTCATAGTGACTTTTCACCCGCAGCCAAAAAGCGTCATCCCAGTTCGACACATCATTGAGAATACGCAACTGGTTTGCAACCAATCCCACATGGTGATCATAAAGGTGGATACGCGCTTTCATCGCCTGCTGCACGGCATGCCAGTCAGCCTGTTCAAAGCGCTGCTGAGCTCCTGCGGTAATGTCCAGAAAGCGGCCATACTGCGCATCAAAGCCTTGCAGGATGGTATGGGCGATCAGAGATTCTCTCGGTGTCATCGACGACGCTCCTGCAAAGTGAGCCCATCCATGGGCGGAGGTGAGGCACTTAGAACTGCGCGGCTTCCGTGGAACCGGTCAATGCGGTGACGGATGACTGGCCGCCCTGAATGACGTTGGTGACGCGGTCAAAGTAACCGGTGCCCACTTCCTGTTGATGTGAGGAGAAGGTGTACCCTTTTTCACGTGCGGCGAACTCGGGTTGCTGCACTTTCTCAACGTAATGCCGCATCCCTTCACCCTGCGCATAAGCATGTGCCAGGTCGAACATGTTGAACCACATGCTGTGAATACCGGCCAGCGTAATGAACTGGAAGCGATAACCCATGTCGCTCAATGCCTGCTGGAAACGGGCGATGGTGCGGTCGTCGAGATTCTTCTTCCAGTTAAACGATGGCGAGCAGTTGTAGGCCAGTAATTTGCCCGGATACTGCGCGTGAATCGCATCGGCAAATCGCTGTGCCAGCTCCAGATCCGGCGTCGAGGTTTCACACCACAGCACGTCAGCATAAGGTGCATAAGATAAGCCGCGGCTGATCGCCTGTTCAATGCCGGCTCTCGTGCGGAAGAAGCCTTCAGAGGTACGTTGCCCGGTGATAAAGGGCGCATCACGCTCATCGCAATCGGAGGTGATGAGGTCAGCCGCATCCGCATCGGTGCGCGCCAGCAGTATGGTCGGCACCCCCATCACGTCGGCAGCCAAGCGCGCGGCCACCAGTTTCTGGATCGCCTCCTGCGTGGGTACCAATACCTTGCCGCCCATATGACCGCACTTCTTCACCGACGCCAGTTGATCTTCAAAGTGCACGGCGCCCGCACCGGCCTGAATCATCGACTTCATCAGCTCAAAGGCATTGAGCACGCCACCAAAGCCCGCTTCCGCATCGGCCACAATCGGCAGGAAATAATCGATAAATCCGTCATCTTCCGGTGAGATACCGTTAGCCCACTGAATCTGGTCAGCACGCTGGAAACTTTGGTTGATGCGCTCAACCACGTTCGGCACCGAGTTCGCCGGATAGAGCGATTGATCGGGATACATCTGCCCGGCCATATTCGCGTCTGCCGCCACTTGCCAGCCCGAAAGGTAGATCGCCTCAATGCCTGCTTTTGCTTGCTGTATCGCCTGACCGCCAGTTAGAGCGCCCAGACTATTGATATAACCTTTAGTGGATTCACCGTTAAGCAGTGACCACAGCTTCGTTGCACCGCGCTCTGCCAGCGTACATGCCGGATTCACCGAACCCCGTAAGTTGATAACATCTTCCGCGCTGTAGGGGCGCGTTATCCCCTCCCAGCGCGCGTCGTTCCAGCTCGATTCCAGTTGTTTAATCTGTTGGTTACGATTCATAGCGTTATCTCCAGGTTCAAGGCAGCAGGCGGTAGCCCGGCAGAGTAAGGAAAGAAACTAATTCGTCAGCGGTGGTGATTTGTGCCATCAACGCAGCGGCATCTGCAAAGCGCCCCTGGCGGAAGCGCTCCTCACCGAGGGTGTGCTGCAATGCCTGCAACTCTTCGTCCAGCAGTTGCTCAAACAATGCAGTGGTCACCAGTTGGCCATCACTGAGAATCTGTTTGTGGTGGATCCATTGCCAGATTGAGGTTCGGGCGATTTCCGCCGTGGCCGCATCCTCCATCAATCCGTCAATGGGTACGCAGCCATTGCCACCAATCCAGGCTTCAAGGTATTGCAGTGCCACACGAATGTTGGCGCGCATACCAGCCTCAGTACGCTGGCCACGGCAAGGGCGCAGCAGCCGTTCGGCGGTGATGGGGCCATCCTGATCGCGACTGACAGACAATTGATTGGGTTGATCACCGAGCTGACGGTCAAATACCGCCATCGCGATATCCGCCAGGCCTGGATGCGCCACCCAGGTGCCATCGTGACCGTTACCCGCTTCGCGCGCTTTGTCTTCCTGCACCTTCTGCATCACCCACGCATTACGTTCCGCATCTTTGCTTGGGATCAGGGCTGACATCCCGCCCATCGCCAATGCACCTCGGCGGTGGCAGGTTTTGATCAGCAGGCGCGAGTACGCATCAAGGAAAGGCTGATCCATGCTGATTTGTTGGCGATCTGGCAGGATGCGATCGCCGTGCTGAGCCAGCGTTTTGATGTAGCTAAAGATGTAATCCCAGCGACCACAGTTCAGGCCGACGACGTGATCGCGCAGTTCCCACAGGATCTCATCCATCTGGAACACGGCTGGCAGCGTTTCGATTAATACCGTGGCTTTGATGGTGCCTCGTGGCAGATCGAAGCGATCTTCGCTGAAGCGGAAGATCTCACGCCACCATGCCACTTCTGCTGCATGCTCGGTTTTTGGCAGGTAGAACCAAGGGGCATGGCCTTTTTCCAGCAGCGCATCAACGTTGTGGAACAGATAGAGCGCAAAATCGAATAGCCCGCCTGGAATAGCACGATCGCGCCATTCAACATGCTTTTCACTTAAATGCAGACCGCGCACCCTGCACATCAACAGCGCGGGATCGGATTTCAGTTGATAGATCTTGCCGGCTTCACTGGTGAAACTCAGCGTGCCATTCACCGCATCACGCAGTGTCAGCTGACCTTCCATCAATTTCTGCCATGTCGGTGCCAGCGAATCTTCGAAGTCGGCCATGAAGACGTTGACGTTGGCATTCAGCGCATTGATCACCATCTTGCGATCCGGTGGCCCGGTGATCTCCACGCGGCGATCGCGTAGCAGTTGAGGGATAGGTCTGACCTGCCACTCACTTTCACGAATGGAAGTCGTTTCCGAATCGAAGTCTGGCAACGCTCCTTGGTCATAACGTTGCTGACGCTGCAGGCGTGCTTTCAGCAGACGTTCACGTTCCGGTGCAAAACGCGCGACCAGCGTGTGCAGGAAATCGATGGCTTCCGGGGTAAGCAGCTGCTTTTCCGCGTGAGTAAAGGGCTGATTGAAAGTCAGCGTGTTGTGGATTACTGAGTCTGTCATGCGGGCTGCTCCTGTTTTGATCCGTCTCCGGGCGATCGGATCCGGGTGTAGGGTGTTTTATAACCGGCAAGATCAAAGCATAATGATTTTTATTTTGTTTTCAAAAACTATTTCCATTTTTAAATTTATATGAATTCATCATATTGATTAATATGTAATTTAATCTCTCAAATTAAAGGCAATAAATTCCAGTTTCTGAATGACAGGCAAAAAAAAGCCGCGCTAGCACCAGGCTGTCGCGGCAGGATCGTTTGAGAATGTGTTCGCAGGTCTATTCGAGCGTCGGGTTCATATGACGCAGATCGAAAGGTGTAATCTGGTATACGTAGTAGTTCAACCAGTTAGAGAACAGCAGATTGCCATGGCTGCGCCAGGTGGCACGTGGCGGCAATTCAGGGTTGTTTTGCGGGAAGTAATTAAAGGGCACTTCCGGGTGCAAGCCAGCATCGTAATCGCGATGGTATTCGCCAGAGAGCGTCAGGGCATCGTACTCCGGATGGCCAGTCACGAACGCCAGACGCTTGTCTTTGCTCGCCATCAGATAGGCGCCTGTGGTCTCTGATTCCGCGAACAACTCCAGATCGGTGTAATCACGAATTAACTGGCTGGGGAAATCGGCATAGCGTGAATGTGGCGCGAGGAAATTGTCGTCAAATCCACGGGTTAACAATGCGTGTGGGTGCAGAATCTGATGCTCGTAGACACCAGAAAGCTTGTTCTGACGCGTCTGTTTTGGAATGCCATACAGAATGTTCAGCGCCGCCTGTACAGCCCAGCAGACAAATAGCGTTGAGGTTACGTGTTCTTTTGCCCAATGCAGCACACGCTGAATCTGTGGCCAGTATGCCACATCATTGAAATCCACCAATCCCAGCGGTGCACCCGTCACAATCAATCCATCGAAGTTGTCGTGCTCGATGTCTTCAAAATTGCAGTAGAAGTTATTCAGATGCTCGCTCGGGGTATTGCGTGACTCTCGGCTATCGATGCGCAGCAGCTGTACATCAATTTGCAATGGCGAGTTGGAAAGCAGCCGTAAGAACTGATTTTCCGTTTCGATTTTCTTCGGCATCAGGTTAAGGATCAGCACTTTGAGCGGACGAATCTCCTGAACACTGGCACGCGATGAGGCCATGACAAAGACGTTCTCATTGCGTAAAAAATTCACTGCCGGCAATTCGTCGGGGACCCTGATTGGCATGATCTACTTACCTCTTACTTTTATAACCGTATAAACGTTTAGACATCCAGATGCCCGAGGTTAGCCTGGCATTAGGTGAATGTCGAGTCTTCATGCAGTTTATGAAAATGTTTCAGCTTAAAGCGAGATTTAAGAGGTGAATACGGCACTTTGCCCCGCATTTTGACCAAGTGGGTGCTGATCTTTATGCTTATTTTGCATATGTAGGAGGAGTACTGGAGGAGATTTAGCCACTGGTATTGGGGCTTTTAGGCTGGTTTGATCTTTTTCGTATCGAATTTAGTCTGCTTTCAGCGATCTGCAGACGTAAAAAAGCCCTGAACTACTGTTCAGGGCTTTTTCACTTGTTTGATGCCTGGCAGTTCCCTACTCTCGCATGGGGAGACCCCACACTACCATCGGCGCTACGGCGTTTCACTTCTGAGTTCGGCATGGGGTCAGGTGGGACCACCGCGCTAAAGCCGCCAGGCAAATCTTGGTGTTCTGTCCTGTGTCTTTTGCACTGCTGCTGCGTTGGCTGCGTTCGCGCTGCTCAGTCACATACTGATGTATGCTCCTTCACATCGTCTCGCTTGCCGCCTTGCCTCAGCGCAAAATCCTTCGGACTCATGTCCGCAGAACAAAACTAAATCTTTAATCCGGTGAACTAAGCTGAAAATCTACTTTTGCGTCTTCTCAAAAACGCC